>NZ_JAMOKF010000049.1 GCF_023656545.1 Micromonospora phytophila
AACAAACAATGTTGCCAAAGGAATCCAAGACCAACCGAGCCGAAGCCCGACCAGTCCGGGGTATAAATCATAATTGGCACTGGCTTATCAAGCACCCTGTTGAGTTCTCAAAGAACAACCACACACCAAACCGGCGTCTCACTTTGTGAGAACCCGCTTGGGGCAACTCCTCTACCTTACTCGGCCCGCCCCGCGTTGTCAACCTCGTCTCCGAGGTGATCACCTTGAGGCGCACCAGACCCGCGTTGACGCACGCCGTACTCGGCGGTCGTTTCTATCGTGGGAAGTGGCAGACCGGCCGATCGCCGCTTCGCGGCCATCCGCCCGGCTCCTGCCGGCTTCAAAACCCTACCCGGCCGGCTCCGCGTCCGCAACCCCGTCTCCGGAGTGTTCCGCACCCGCCCGATCCTCAGCCTCGCTCGGCGTCTCCGCCACGAGCCTGGTGCCCGCTCTCGGCCGGTTTGTCCGGCCTCCCGCGTGCAGAGAGAAAGTTACGCGGACGGCCGGGAGATGGCAAATCAGTGGCCGTCACTGGAATTCCAAGGGCGCCAGCTGTGCCTCTACCCGCCCCCGGTTGCCGTCGCGGGATCCGCAGGCGTCGCGGACGTGCCAGAGTGTCTGACATGGCTGACCTCCCCCGCTCCCGGTCGACGGTGCTCGCCGAGGACGCGCTGCTCGGACTGCTGCTGCCGTTCTGGCAGCTGGTCATCGGCGCCTTCGTGCTCTTCGTCGTCGTGGTCTCGGTGGGCCGGCTGGCCCGGCGGGGGCGGTCCCGGATGACCACCGCGCTCCTGGTCACCGCCGCCGCCATCGCCGGCTTCGCGGTGGTGGGCGTACTGCTGCAGGGATAGCTGGTCAGAGCCGGCGGTTCGCCAGGCTCGGCACCTCGGCCCGGATGGTCCGCAGACGGTCGAGATCGAGTTCGGCGACGGCGACGCCGGGACCGTCCGGCACCTGCGTCAGCACCATCCCCCACGGGTCGACGACCATGCTCCGCCCGAAGCACGTCCGGCCCGGCTCGTGGTCGCCGGTCTGCCCGGCCGCGGCGACGAAGCACTGGTTCTCGATCGCCCGCGCGCGCAGCAACACCTCCCAGTGATCCCGCCCGGTGTGCAGCATGAAGGCCGCCGGCACCACCAGCAGCTGAGCCTCGCCGTCGGTGGCCAACTGCCGGTACAGCTCCGGGAAGCGCAGGTCGTAGCAGATCGACAGCCCGACCCGGAGACCCTCGACGTCGACGACCACCGGCTGGTCCCCCGGCGCGACGGTGGCCGACTCCAGGTAGGAGACCCGGCCGGGGATCTCCACGTCGTACAAATGGATCTTGCGGTAGCTGGCGGCGAGCGCGCCGGAGCGGTCGAAGACCAGCGAGGTGTTCCAGGTGCGGGTCGGGTCCGGGCCCCGCTCGTGGAAGGAACCGGCGATCAGCCAGATGCCGAGTCGGCGCGCGACGCCGGCGAAGAACTCCCCCACCTCGCCGTCCACCGGTTCCGGTGCGGGGAGCCCGGCGGCGGGCCCGAGGTAGTCGACGTACTCCGGAAGGACCGCGAGGTCCGCGCCGGCGGCGGCCGCGCGCTCCAGCAGGGCCTCCGCGGCCGCGAGGTTGGCCTTACGGTCGTCCCGGGCGTTGAGCTGGCAGACGGCGACGCGCATGGGGATCAGCGTACGACCGGAAGCCCGTGGCCGCGACAGCGTCAGATGCTCGCCAGCACCAGGGCGCCGGCGGCGAAGCCCAGCCCGGCCACCTGGACCGGTCGCAGGCGTTCCCGATCGACGGCGAGCGCGAGCAGCACGGTGCTGGCAGGGTAGAGGGCGGCGATGGCAGCGATGATGCTGAGGTGACCCCGGCTCGCGGCGGCGAGGTACAGCGCGTTCGCCACGCTGTCGAGCAGCCCGGCCGCGGCGGCCCACCCGAGCACGCCGGGACCTAGCCGTAGCCGGACCCCGGTGCCGGCGGCGATGGCCAGCCCGAACGCGATCGAGCTGACCCGGACCGCGGCCACCGGCCACATGCCGGCTTCCTCGCCCGCCTGACCCAGCAGGGCGAAGAAGACGCCGAAGAGCGCGCCGGCGGCGAGGGCGAGCCCGACGATGCGTGGCGACACCCTGCCCCGGGTGCCGCCCTCGCCCAGGCTGACCAGCCCGATGGCGAGTACGGCCAGGGCCGCGCCGCAGAGCGCGAGGCCGCCCGGCCAGTGGGCGGTGAGCAGGCCGGCGCCGATCGGCACGATCGCGGCGGTGATCGCGGTGACCGGGGCGACGACCGCCATCATGCCGCCGGCGAGGGCGCGGTAGAGCAGCATGACCCCGGCGGCGCCGGCCACACCGGCAGCCAGCCCCCAGCCGAGGTCGGCACGGGTGGGGGTGCCCGGCACCACCAGGACGAGCAGCACGAGCAGGGGGACGCTCATCAGCTGCGAGACGACCGTGACCGCGATGGGGTCCGCGCGGCGGGACGCCTTACCGCCGGAGAAGTCGGCCGTGCCGAACGCCACGGCGGAGACCGCCGCCAGCACAATGGGAAGCATGAATCCGTCGTACCACGATAGTGACCGTGAAGGATAGTGTGATGACCGACGCCGGGACCGGACGCGTCAACGCGGTGACCTCCGCCGTGGCCCGCCAGGTGCGCGACCTGCGCGCCACCCGAGGCTGGTCGTTCGAGGAACTCGCCGGCCGGTCCGGGGTCAGCAAGGGGATGCTCGTCCAGATCGAGGGTGGCCGGACGAACCCCAGCATCGGAACCCTGTGCCGGGTCGCCGACGCCTTCGGGGTGAACATCGCCCGGCTGCTCGAACCGACCGAGGAGCGGACGGTCAAGATCGTCCCTGCGGCGCAGGCGCCGCTGCTCTGGCAGGGCACCCGGGGCGGTACCGCCCGCCTGCTCAGCGGGATCGGCGAACCGGACCTGGTCGAACTCTGGGACTGGACGCTGCACCCCGGCGAGGAACACCGCTCCCCGGACCATCCCCGCGGCACCCGGGAGGTGCTGCACGTGCTCGCCGGCACCGTGGTGGTGCGGGTCGACGGCGACGACCACGTGGTCGGCGAGGGCGAGACCATCGAGTTCCA
Source organism: Micromonospora phytophila (assembly GCF_023656545.1). Lineage (GTDB taxonomy): Bacteria > Actinomycetota > Actinomycetes > Mycobacteriales > Micromonosporaceae > Micromonospora > Micromonospora phytophila. The sequence continues at coordinate 3,073 of NZ_JAMOKF010000049.1, forward strand.
CGCCGACCGCGACCACGGCTACCGCAACGACGGCCCGCGGCCGTGCCGGCTGGTGATGGTGGTCGTCACCCCGTCGGGCGAGTGGGACCGACGGACCCGTTCACGACGACCGCGCCCGACCTGAGCGGTCGGGCGCGGCGATGTCGTAATCAGGCCGACTTCTCCTCGCGGTCCCGGCGGGCGCGCCGGCCGGTGAACTCGCGCGGCACGATCGTCGGGTTGACGTTCTCCAGGACCACCTCGCGGGTGATCAGCACCCGGGCGGCGTCGGGGTTGCTCGGCACCTCGTACATCGCGGAGAGCAGGACCTCCTCGATGATGGCCCGCAGGCCGCGGGCGCCGGTGCCCCGGAGCATGGCCTGATCGGCGATGGCCTCCAGCGCCGGCTGGTCGAACTCCAGCTCGACGCCGTCGAGCTCGAAGAGGCGCTGGTACTGCCGGACCAGGGCGTTGCGCGGCTCGGTGAGGATCCGCACCAGGGCGCTGCGGTCCAGGCTGCGCACGTTGGTGATCACGGGGAGCCGGCCGACGAACTCGGGGATCAGGCCGAACTTGAGCATGTCCTCCGGCATGACCTGGCTGAAGATGTCGTCGGTCGACCGATCGGACACCGACCGGAGCCGGGCGCCGAAGCCGGTGCCGCCCTGCCCAGTGCGGGACTCGATGATCTGGTCGAGCCCGGCGAACGCGCCACCGCAGATGAACAGCACGTTGGTGGTGTCGATCTGGATGAACTCCTGGTGCGGGTGCTTGCGCCCGCCCTGCGGCGGCACGTTGGCCACCGTGCCTTCCAGCATCTTCAGCAGCGCCTGCTGGACGCCCTCACCGGAGACGTCGCGGGTGATCGACGGGTTTTCCGACTTCCGGGCGATCTTGTCGACCTCGTCGATGTAGATGATGCCGGTCTCGGCCCGCTTGATGTCGTAGTCGGCCGCCTGGATCAGCTTGAGGAGGATGTTCTCCACGTCCTCGCCGACGTAGCCCGCCTCGGTCAGCGCGGTGGCGTCGGCGATGGCGAACGGAACGTTCAGCATCCGGGCCAGGGTCTGCGCCAGGTGTGTCTTGCCGCACCCCGTCGGGCCGAGCAGCAGGATGTTGGACTTGGCCAGCTCGACGGCGTCACTGCCGGAACCCGGCGCGCCGGCCGCCTCGGCCTGGATGCGCTTGTAGTGGTTGTAGACCGCGACCGCGAGCGCCTTCTTGGCCTGGTCCTGCCCCACGACGTAGTTGTCGAGGAACTGGCAGATCTCCATCGGCTTGGGAAGCTCTTCCCACTTCACCTCGCCGGACTCGGCCAGCTCCTCCTCGATGATCTCGTTACAGAGGTCGATGCACTCGTCGCAGATGTAGACCCCAGGGCCCGCGATGAGCTTCTTGACCTGCTTCTGCGACTTCCCGCAGAACGAGCACTTCAGTAGGTCGCCGCCGTCACCGATCCGTGCCACCTACGTTCTCCCTGCACTCGTCGACCGGTGCGCCGGCCCTGACCTGCGGGCGCCGGAGCGCCCGTCCGTCTCAATCCATCCCGCCGGTCCGAGCCGGCGGAGCGGTACAGACCCGACGTTACCCGCTGGCGGAGGTTTCTCCGACCCCCAAAACGGGTGTGTCAGAGGCCGGCCGGAACCCACGGCCCGACCGACCTCCGACGTGGTACTGCTCAGCTGGCGGCGTTGGCCGCCAGCAGGCCCTTCTTGCGGCTGGTCAGGATCGTGTCGACCAGCCCGTACTCCTTGGACTCCTCGGCCGTCATGATCTTGTCACGGTCGATGTCCTTCCGGACCTGTTCGAGCGGCCGGTTGCAGTGCCGGGAGAGCATCTCCTCCAGCTGCGTCCGCATCCGCAGGATCTCCCGAGCCTGGATCTCGATGTCCGAGCCCTGCCCGTAGCCACCCTCGGTGGCGGGCTGGTGGATGATGATCCGCGAGTTCGGCAGGGCCATGCGCTTGCCGGGGGTGCCCGCCGACAGCAGCACCGCCGCCGCGCTGGCGGCCTGACCGAGGCAGACCGTCGAGATGTCCGGCCGGACGTACTGCATGGTGTCGTAGATCGCCGTCATCGCGGTGAACGAGCCACCCGGCGAGTTGATGTACATGATGATGTCGCGGTCCGGGTCGGTGCCCTCGAGCGTCAGCAGCTGCGCCATCACGTCGTTGGCCGACGCGTCGTCGACCTGGACGCCGAGGAAGATGATCCGGTCCTCGAAGAGCTTGTTGTACGGGTTGGACTCCTTGACCCCGTACGACGTGCGCTCGACGAACGACGGCAGGATGTAACGGTTGTGCACGGCCGCGAACTGGGGCGGCAGGCTCAGGTCGGTCATCGTCAGCTCCTCAGCTCAGGGTCCCGGCGCCATCCGGAACCTGGGCGGCCCCGATGATCACCTTGTCGATGAAGCCGTAGTCCATCGCCTCCTGGGCGGTGAACCAGCGGTCACGGTCCGAGTCCGCCTCGATCTGCGCCTGGCTCTGGCCGGTGTGGTGCGCGACCCGCTCCTGGAACATCCGCTTGGTGTAGAGCATCTGCTCCGCCTGGATGGCGATGTCGGACGCGGTGCCGCCCAAGCCGCCGGACGGCTGGTGCATCATGATCCGCGCGTGCGGCAGGGCGTAGCGCTTGCCCTTGGTGCCCGCGCAGAGCAGCAGCTGGCCCATCGAGGCCGCCATGCCCATCGCCACGGTCGACACGTCGTTGTCGATGAACTGCATGGTGTCGTAGATCGCCATGCCGGAGTAGACCGAGCCACCCGGCGAGTTGATCCAGAGGTTGATGTCGCGGTCCGGGTCCTCCGCGGCGAGCAGCAGCAGCTGCGCGCAGATGCGGTTGGCGACCTGGTCGGTCACCTCGCTGCCCAGGAAGATGATCCGTTCCTTGAGCAACCGGTTGTAGACCGAGTCGTCGAGGTTGCCAATGGAGTCGCCACCGCGGGCCTCGAGCGCCCGGAGCGACTTCTTGGGGATGTGCATGTCGGTCATGGCAGCCCTTCGCTCTCCGTACCGTCTTCACCGACACTAACCGCTCACCCGGGCGGCAGAGTCCCGGTCCGGGCAGTGTTCGCTATCAGCGCAGCTCTGCCCGAGCCGTACCCGGAAAGGGTTTTGGCCGCCGCCCACCGAAAGCGGCGGACGGCGGCCTCACCCGACGATCAGTGCTGGTGCTCGTGGTCGTGCTCGGCCTCGCTCGCGGCGCGCAGCGCCTCGAGGGTCACCTCGTTGCCGGCCGCGTCCTTGATCTTGATGCGCTCCATGACCGAGGCGAGCGCCTTGCCGCGACGCACGTCACCGAAGACGGCCCCGGCCGCGCCGGAGCGGACCAGCTGGTCGTAGTACTGCTGCGGAGCCATCCCGGCGCGCTGCGCCCGGTGCACGATCTCGTGGCCGAACTCGTCGTCGGAGACCTGGACCTCCTCGGCGTCGGCGAGGGTGTCCAGCAGCAGCTGGATCTTGACGCCCTCGGTCGCCGCCTCGGTCAGCTCGGCGTCGATCTGCTCCTCGGTCTTCTCCTCGGCCGCGAGGTACTCCTCCAGCGAGGCACCGATCCGCTCGAGCTGGTCGACCATCGCCGCCTTGCGGCTCTCGACCTCCTCGCGGACGACACCCTCCGGCGCCGGCACCTCGGCGGCGGCGACCAGCTGCTCGAGGGCCTTGTCCCGGGCGGCGTAGATCTGCTCGACCCGCTTGCCCCGGGTGACCCGCTCGCGCAGGTCGTTCCGCAGTTCCTCGATGGTGTCGAACTCGCTCGCCATCTGGGCGAACTCGTCGTCGAGCTCCGGCAGCTCCTTCTCCTTGACCGTGCGGACGGTCACCGCCACCTCGGCGTCGCGGCCGGCGAAGTCGCCCCCGACGAGCTGGGTGGTGAAGGTGGTGCTCTCGCCGGCGGCCAGGCCGACGACGGCCTCGTCGAGACCCGGGAGGAGCTGCTTGCTGCCGACCTCGTGGGAGATGTTGCTCGCCGAGCCGCCCGGCACGTCCTCGCCGTCGACGGTGGCGTTCAGGTCGATCTGGACGTAGTCGCCCTCGGCGGCGGCGCGCTCGACGGTCTTCAGGGTGGCGAACCGCTCACGCAGGCTCTTCACCTGCTCGTCGATCTCGCTGTCGTCGATCTGGAGCTCGTCCACGGTCACCTCGATGGTGGCCGGGTCCGGCAGGGTGATCTCCGGGCGGACGTCGACCTCGGCGGTGAAGTTGAGCGAGTCACCGTCGTTGAACTCGGTGATCTCGACCTCGGGGCGGCCGAGCGTCTTCAGGTCGTGCTCGCGCACCGCGGCGAGGATGTTCTCCGGGATGGCCTCCTGGACCGCCTCGTTGAGGACGGTGCCCCGGCCGACCCGCTGGTCGATCACGGCGGTCGGAACCTTGCCCTTGCGGAAGCCGGGAACCTGGACCTGCTGGCCGATCTCCCGGTACGCCTTCTTGAGGCTCGGCTCGAGCTCGACGAACGGCACCTCGATGGCGAGCCGCACGCGCGTCGGGCTCAGAGTCTCGACGGTGCTCTTCACAGGCGTACTCCTTGACGGATCTCGGTTGAGTCTGGGCGTGATTCAGCCCATCGAGTGTAGGCGAGCCGGCCGTACACACCGGCAGCGCCCGGGACCGCACAGATGGCGGCCCCGGAGCTTCGGCCGCGGTCGACAGTCGGGGTGGCGGGATTTGAACCCACGGCCCCTCGCTCCCAAAGCGAGTGCGCTACCAAGCTGCGCCACACCCCGTGGCGACGAGCAGTCTATGCCGTCGACACACGCCCGGAGTGCCGGGGCGTCCGCGACGTCCCCACTTCGGGGAAAGTGTCGCCTCCCGGATGCCCGGAGGGGACAACTTCTGGGAAGTCGTCCGGCGGCTCGGCGGTCGACACGGCGGCACGCGGCTGCGCGCCCGACGCGGGCATTCGGTAGGCTGTCGGCGCGTCCCGGAGCGTCGGGATGCACGCGGGCGTAGCTCAATGGCAGAGCTTCAGTCTTCCAAACTGACGGTGCGGGTTCGATTCCCGTCGCCCGCTCCACCGACGAAGACCCAGGTAGACCGCACGATCGCGGAACCTGGGCCCTTCCAACTCTCCCCCATGCCGGATCTTGCGTGCCATCCGCGTGCCATTAGTTCCCTGACGGTCGCCCTGCTGACACGATCTGTGGCGTGAAGTGGTGGCATGCCTCCCTGGGCGACGTTCGCACGACTGCGAAGGTGGAATGCGACCGCAGAGGCTGGCCGTGGCAGGAGCCAGTGCGCGTGCGTCGCAGACTCCTCGGCTTCCGCGTCTGGACCAACGCCGGGGTAAGAGACAACAACCCCTGGTTCCTTCTCGACAGGGCCGGCCGAATCGTCAAGGCTGCATACGCCAGCCGAAGACCACCGGAGCAGTAAGGCAACTGCGAGCGCATGCCTGGCGCTCCGCGCCCGCCGAGCCCTCGTGGCAATCCGGTGATCGATCGCGGCGGCGATCTCGTGGTCGGCCCGAACTTCAGACGATCCTTCAGCGCGGCGAGCTTGCGGGGCACCCGCACGGTCGCGGCGTCCAGGTCGACATCGCAGCGGCGCAGGGCAGCCAGCTTTCCCCACCGCAGACCCGAGAGGGCCGCGACAATGATCAGCGCGGCGAAGCGGGCCGGCATGGCGTCGGCCTGAGCGTAGACCTGCGCGATCGTGGCGGTGGGCCGCTCGGCGGTGTGGTAGCGGTCATAGCCCTTGATCCGACACGGCTTCTGCCGAAAGATCTCGTCCTCCCGCACCGCCGTGTTGAGGATCGCCCGCAGCAGGCAGTACGCCTTGACCGCTTGGGCTCCGGAGTGCCGCGACGGTGGTCAGGCCGGCGTCGAGGTCGCTGCGCCGCAGGCGGCGAGTTCGCCGTAGCGGAGGCTGGTGAAGGTTGCCAGCGGGAGCGCTGCTGGTTCGGAATCAACGGTCACTCCCCGTCCGGGCTCTGCTGTCACAGTCGCTTCAGGGGATGGCCCGCTCGATGCGGCAGAACAGCATTCGTGGCCGTCGGGCTCGTGCAGCCTCACAGCCGGGATCTCAGCACGTCGACCTCGCAGCCTGGCGAGGACGGGTCGAAGCCGTGCTCGACCAGCCAGCGGACTGCCAGCAGGCTTCGCAACGACCACCACGCGCGGATCAAGTCGAGGTCGACGTCGGTGCCGTAGCCGGCGACGACGTCGCCAAGGTGCTCCTCGTGTCCGAGCGTCAAGCTGGCGAGATCGTACAGGGCATCGCCCTGACCCGCCTCGGACCAGTCGACCACGCCGATGATCTCGTCACCGTCGACGAACACGTGGGTGACCTGCAGGTCGCCGTGCGTGAACACCGGTGTCCACGGCCGGAGCGCAGCCTCGGCAACCCGGCGGTTTATCGTGACCACGTCGGTGGGAAGGACGCCGTTCGTGACGAGCCACTCGCATTCGTCGTCGAGGTGCGATGCCAACTCGCCGAGGCTCCGACCGGGCCATGGCGGCAGCGGGGCGTCGTGCAGCATCCGTACGGCTGCACCCGCCGCCGCCCACGCCGCCGACGACGCGGTTGACGGCTCGCCGAGGCGGCCGAGTGCCGTCCCTGGGAGGGCGGCGAGCGCGAGCACGGGCGGCTTCCGCCACAGGACCTCCGGAGTCGGGATCGGCGCCATAGCCATCGCCTCGACCTCGACATCGGTGCGGGTCTGATCAGCGTCGATCTTCAGGAACACGTCACCGACCCGCAGAATCGCGCGCTCGTGATGGGCGACGACGACCTCGACCTCCTCCACGTCGGCCATTATCGCGGGGATGACCACCGACGTCACCGGCCTTATCGCGTGCGACTGCGCGGCTGACCGCTCCCGCTGCCCGGCGGCCTTGTGCACGACACCGACCGCTGACGGGTCGAGCACTGCCTCGGTCCGCCGGGCCTCAGCACGTGGATCGTGAAGTCCTAACGGCATGTCGTCGCGGTCGGCGACCTCGACGCGACCGAGACTGTCGGTCCGCGCATGCTGACAGGGAAAGACGCGGATCTTCGACAGGCTCGGCCGTTCGGGGGCATCGAGGATTTCTCGCATCCCCTACCGTCGCTACCTATGACCCACCCGTATCAGGTGCCCCAACCGCCGAAGCGGCGGACGCTGCGAATCGTGTTGATCGTTGTAGGCGTGGTCGTCGTGTTGTGCTGCGGTGGCGCTGGCGTCGGCGGCTTCTTTCTGCGCAAGGGGGTCAAGGGCGCGACGGATCCGGCGCGGCAGGCCGCCGAGTCGTTCGTGAGCGACCTGGAGGCCGGCGATGCGGACGTGGCGTACGGGCTGTTGTGCAGCGACACGCGCGGCAGGTTCACGAGGGACGTTTTCGTCCAGGGCGTCGCCAAGCAGCCGAAGATCCGCGGCCATAAGGTCAACGGCGTCAACGTGTCGAGCGTCAACGGCCGCACGTCGGCGACGGTAAGCATGGCCCTGACGCTGGACAGCGGCTTCACCGACCAGCACATATTCCCGCTGGTGCAGGAGGATGGCGCCTGGAAGGTGTGCGGCCAGCCGTACTGAGCCTGCACGCACCGGACAACGCCACGTCAGAGAGCCGGTGAGAACTTTCTATACGTCTTCAAGGCGGCCCTGAACGGGCCGCCCGCGCCGCCGCCAGGGCGCGCGGCCTGCACTCCGCTGCCGCTCCACGCCGGCCAGGCAGCCGAGGACCGCGCGCCAGGTCAAACCGCCGATCGGTCCAATTTCGACGGATCTTCCGCCGCCTCGCGGCTTGGAGGGTTTAGCCCGGAGTGGGGCAGCTCGCCGGTGACGCTGACGGAGGCGGTCATGGTCACCCCCAGTCACTTCGTCGCGCTGTCTTCGGCCTTGCTACCCGGCAAGTGGTCGTCACCTCGGCGGTGCCCGCCTCCTGATGGCCTGTTTGGAGATTTCTCCACTCTCACGCTTCTTGGTAGGCGCCAAGTCCATTCTCGAATTTTTTGCCGTTCCAGACAATACTGTAGGCGCCGGTCTCGCCGGTTGCGAGAAGCGTCACGTTAACGGTAAGGGCGTTGCCCTTTACCTGCCAACCATCTTGAATCACGTATTGCCCACCGTTTGCGATAGGCACGTCAAGCACTACGAATTCGTCTACACCTTGACCGAACAGGTAGAGGGAGTCGAAGGTCCCTCTGTTGCCTGTACATCGCACCTGAGCAAGGAGCTCTTGATTGCCGTCATGGTCGAAGTCCGTAGGTCTGATGTTGCTGGTGACTTTATACATGACGCCGTCAGTCTGGAGCCCACGTTCGTCGAATCGCGCGGTTCGACCTGGGCAGACGGATGCACCGTCCCGCATGATCGTCGCCAGCCTTACGGGAGATCCAACCGATCGCTCCATCGACCTCAGGAGCAGCGGGGACGTCCGGCCGGCCGCTTGCGCGAATCGGGTGCCGTTCCATTGATAGGTGCGGGAGTGGGCCGGTGCGTACACCGCATAGGCCGCTCCGATGGGGTCGATCCGTCCGTACCAAACCTGCGCCATGAGTTTCTGGTTCTCCACCCGAAAGGATGGATAATCGGCGTAAGCCTGCCCGGCATAACCTAGACCCTTTAACGAATGGTCGGCTCGCATGGTGACCACGAGAAGTTGCCCGCCCCGAAGACCGTTCCGCAGAGCTGTTGCGGGTAGGTTGCTACACAAGATGTTGAGGATGGCCTCCGGCTCGCCGTCGCCGGTGAGGTCACCATAGGCGATCTCACGGGAATTCAGGATCAGCTTTTGACTGCTGTCCCCGGCCGGAGCCCACGCGAAGCTCGCCAGGACACCACCGCCTTTGACCGGCCGCATGTGCTGTCTGCCAGTAGGGCAGGGCATGTCGGAGTTCTTCGGTAGATCGATCACCGCTTGTTGCCAGCGAACCTCGGTAATGACGCTGGCAGCCTGGACATTTCCGGGCTTGTCCCTGTCACTGGCAACGAAGACGCCGACAGCCAAGGCAACGGCCAAGCTGGCGATCACCGCAATGGTCGGAAGCCAGCGTGACCAAGGCCGGCCCGCGGAAGGGGGCTCAAGTTCAGGCACGTCGGGCTCCCTTGGTGACCACAGGAAATCCCAGACGGGGGCTGGGTGACATATCCTGGCATGGTTCGCTGTCCCGCGCGCACCCTGACCCGCCTGGGGATGCCGCTGCGCGCCTACCCAACGAGAATCGGCAGCCGGTGACGGAACCAGCCCAGACATCGGCGAGCCGCGACAACGTTGCCTGACTCGTGCCATGCCCGTCAGTCACCTGCCGCTCGTCGTGCCCGAAGCGTGCCCGATCCAGAGGTCATCACCGGTCCGGAACGGGCACCTGGCACAGCCTGAACCTGATCGTTCCGCCCCCGGCAACAAGGGGCGGGGCGCCTGCTCACCGACGTGGATTAGCCGACGCCGGCCCTCCTCAAAGATCCGCTGATCGTCAGATCAGCTGTCTCGCGCCTCTGCGCGGTACCGCTCAATCCACTGCCGGTTGAGTTCGTCGGCCTGGCGCTGATGTCGGGCAGCGATGCTGGATCCGGCCGGCACGTCGAGCCCGAGAAAGTGGAGGATGTCGTGCGTGGTGGCGACCGCGTCCTTGTCGAGGTTCTCGTAGCGCACGAGGTGCGGTTGGATCCCCCACGAGGCGAACCATGCGTCCCAGGCCGCGTTGTGCTCCGTGATGATCTCGATGTAGTGCGTGATCCGGTCCGCGTCGAAGCTGGGTGCCTGCCCATTGCCGGCGTTACCGCTGATCTCTCCGTTGCCGCCGATGAACCACTTGGCGGTCTGCTCGGCGCGTAGCCAGGACACCGCTTGTGCCAGTACGTCGTCGCGTCGCAGGAAGACGAAGCGGGTGCGGCCGAATGCCCGGTTCAGTAGCGCGATGTCGTTGCCGCCAAGGTCCGGGTAGACCCCGGCCAGCTTGTCGACCACCTCGTCCAGGGTTCCCCACATGAGCTTTGCGCCGAACACGCCGTTCTCCGTCCGGCCAAAGGCCAGTGCGGCTTCGACGTAGGCCGCGTAGTCGACGCCACTCTCCACCGTGCGGCGGATCTGCCAGCGGTCGGCCCACAGCGGCTCGTCAGGCGAACGAAAGTACGCCTGCGGATGACCGGCAACACCCGTGGACTCCAACAACCCGAGGAGTAGCGAACTGCCCGTGCGAGGGGTGCCGCAGATGAAGTACGAGTCGACACGATCGACGGATCCCAGGGGCATGCCCGCACGTAACCGCAACACCGGACGCCCCGCAACCGAGTTGCGGTGCGCACGAGGCTGGGCTCGTACAGCCATCGGTACGGGCAGGACAGGCCGCAGCCGCCGCGGGCGATCTCCCGCTCGCGGTGGCTGGTAGATGTTGCTAGCAGCGGGAGCGTAGGTGGTTGTCCCGGTACCACGAGCAGACCTTCGTCACACCGGGCGCCTCCGTCAGGTGTCGCCGGAGCCGCTCCTGCCCGTCGACGGGCAGGTCAGGGCGGAACTGGACGGTGATGCTGAGCCCTTCGTGGTCGGGCGCGCGCACCGTAGTCATACTTTCCACGCCGTAGCCGCTCGCGGCTCCTTGGACGACGCGATCGAACGCCGGCTCGGTCACCGTGAACTCGGAACTGGTGTGGACAACGAACCCAGCCGGCGGGGACGTCAGCCCCCGGTAGATTCCCTCGACCGGCGCCACGCTCGCAATGACTGCCAGCGACACGCCGACGAGCACCGACACACGCGCATGCCACGGCGCCCGCTGCGGATCCGCCGCCGCAGCCACGAAGAGAATCAGCGCGACCGGGATGGGCCAGAACGCCACGAAGACCGCCAGGACGAGCAGCAGCACTCCAGCTGCCAAGCAGGCGTATTTGAACGGTGTACCACGAACGGCGAACACCGGGATCGCCGTAATCACTGCCGGGAGCCACCACGCGACCCCCAGGCCTGGGGCGTTGCCCTGCAGGAGGTGGGACCAGCCGGCGGTGAGAGTGCAGGCCAGGAGCGCGGCCACGGCCAGAACGCGAGGCCACACAGGTACCTTCTCCGCCGTCGCCTTCTGGCTGTTCACAGGAGCATTGTGTCCCCCCATGGTCATCCGGCCAAGGTGCTGGCCAAACGAGGCACCACCAGGAACCAGGGACCGGGGTTCCGCTGCGCCCGGCACCGGTGGTGACCGCCGGCAAGCCGATGGTGATCACAGACGTCGACGTGCTTTCATATCAGCACGCCTGCGCGAACCCGGGACATCGATGACTGAGCAACCCGTACCTGATCACCTGGATGTGGTTGACGTTTCGACGCAGGGCCTGAGCCGCCTGCTACGCGACGAGGATCCGGAACTGGCCCGATGGATCGAGGAACTGGTCGCGACGCTGAAGAGCCCTCGGGAGACCACGCTGGCCGGGTGGAACAGCTTTCTCGACCCTGGAGCCGGCTCCAACTGACCCGGTCGGAGTTCGGCCGGCTGGCGGCCGGTCGGGGCGACACCGCGGCGCTCCACCGGCTGCGCTGCGCGCAGCGGAACCGCACGGTGCTCGTCCTCAAGAACCTCGCCGACCGGAACGCCTCCCTGGCCGCGTCGGCGTTCCTGCTCGGTCACGCCCATGACGCCGCGCCCACCGCCGTCGACGTGCTGCTCGGGCATCCGTGGCTGGCCGTCTGGGCGGTCGACCGGGTCCGACGCGACACCGTCGGCCGACCGGACTACCTTCCGTTCGCGGCGCTCGCGGCGGCCGCCCTCGCCGGCTGGTCGGACGCGCCGGTGCCGGTGCCACCCCGGGCGGGGCTGGTGCCCGTGCCGGGGCTCGGAGTGTTGCGCCGGAGCGGCGGCGGGCAGACGGTGACGCCGGCCGACCTCACCGGGCGGCGGTGGACCCCCATCCGTCGGTGGTGGTTCACCCACCAGTCGCTCACCCTCGACCTCGGCGTCGACGACGTGGACCCCTACCGCGACTGCTTCGGCCTGCCGGTCGCCGCTCGGCTCACCCCGCAGCGGGCGGCCGGCCTGAAGCGCTCCGTCGGGCGGGCGTGGCGCCTGCTGGTCGCGCGCGCCCCCGGGCACGCCGCCGAGCTGGCCGCCGGGATGAGCCTCTTCGTGCCGTTGGCCGGCGGGTCCACGAGTCGGCACAGCGTCACCCACGCCGACGGCTTCGGAGCGTTCGCCGCCGATCCCGACCTCACCCCCGTCGACCTGGCCGTGACGATGGTGCACGAGTTCCAGCACAGCAAGCTCAACGCCGTCCTGGGTCTGGTCCGGCTCTGCGAACCGACCGACCCGGGACGCTACTTCGCGCCGTGGCGCCCCGACCCCCGCCCGATCGACGGTCTGCTGCACGGCACGTACGCCTTCACCGCGGTCGCCGAGGTGTGGGCCGCGCTGCGCGCGCACCCGGGCCTGGCCGCCCAGGCCACCGCGCGGTTCGCGGTGGTGCGGGCGCAGCTCGACTGGGCGCTGCGGGAACTCGCCCGGGCCCCGAGTCTGACCTCGGCCGGGCGGCTCTGGACGGATCTCCTCGCCGAGCGGGTCGGACGCCTGGCCGCCGTGTCCCTGCCGGTGGCGGCGGACGCCGCCGCGCGGCGGGAGGTGGCGGAGGCGGAGCGGGCCTGCCGGCGAACGATCGCCGCGGGGTGAACCACCGGCGCCGACGGTCGGAGCGGCGCGGTTCACCCGGAGACCGGCGTACGGCCCGGCCGGCGCGGCGCAGTCAGGTCAGGCCGACGGTCTCGATGTCGCACTCGATGCGCCGCTGGCCCCGGGCCGCGTCGACCTCGGGATGGTCGGGCCCGAACAGGGCCGCCAACCCGGCGGCCGCCCCGTCGAGCAGTTCGCGGCCCCGGGCCTCGTCGCCGACCTCGATCAGGTCGACCGCCGCGTTGACCGCGCAGTAGAGGGTGTACGGGTGCTCCGGCCCGCGCAGCCGACGGGAGTCCTCGAGAATCGCCGCGGAGAGCTTCTGCGCCTCCGCCAGCCGGTGCGACCGGACCAGGTTGATCGCCTGCGCCGAGCGGGCGCTGAGCAGGTACGGGTGGGTGTCCGGCAGCGCCTCGCGCATCCCCTGGAGGGTGGCCTCGCCGAGGGCCCGCGCCTCCCGGTCGAAGTTGCGGGCCCGCAGGATCACCCCGAGGTTGACCGCCGCGCAGAGCGTGACCGGGTGCCGTTCCCCGAAGACGTTGCGGAACGTGGCGTGCCCCTGCGACGCCAGGGCGTACGCCTGCGACGCGTCACCCGCCGCGCGCATGGCGTTGGCGCAGGTCATGCCCGCCTCCGCCGCCAGCACGTGGTCGGCGCCGAAGCGCCGGGTCACCGTGCGGTGGTTGGCCGCCCCCTCCGCCACGGCGGCGTCGAGCCGGCCCGTCTTGCGCAGGCAGGCGATGTGGATGCAGGTCGCGCGCAGCACGGTGAGGTGTTCGGCGCCCAGCAACGACCGCTGCACCGGCAGGGACCTGTCCAACAGCTCCAACGCGTCGGCGTACCGGCCGAGCAGGTAGAGGTCGCGCGCCTGGGCCTCCTCGGCCAGCACCAGCGGGTAGGTGCCGTCCTCCAGGGCCGCGCCGGCGTGCCGTTCCACCTCCAGATTGAGCTGGTACGCCCCTTCGAAGTCGCCGGTCAGGCGGAGGTCGATGGCCATCGAGTTCATCACCCGCAGGGTGCTCGGGTGCCCGTCGCCGAGCACCCGGCGGTGGGCGTCGAGGTTGCCCCGGTCCAACTCGGCAGCGGCGGCGAAGTCACCCGTCCGGCGCAGGTCGGCGCCGACGCTGTTCGCCGCGCCCAGGGTGTACTCGTGCTCCTCCCCGAGGCTCGCGCGCATCCGTTCCAGCGCCGCCAGGCCGAACTGGGCGGCGCGTGGGTCGGCGAGCAGGCGCAGGGCGTCGGCGTACCGCCGCAACGCCAGCAGGGTCAAGGGGTCGCCGCTGGGCTCGCCGTCCGGACCGGGGCGGTCCCAGGCGGCCAGGATCTCCTCGGCGAAGTCCCGGCAACCCTCGAAGTCGCCGAGGTTGTCGATGTAGCGCAGCTGGTCCATGGCGGTGCGGCGGGCGTCGATGTCGCCGTGGATCAGGCCGGCGGAGCGGACGTGCGGCGCGATGTCGGCGTGGCGCGGCCAGGTGCTCCGGTCGTCGGGGAAGCCGGGGTTGGCGGCGGCCAGCAACCGCCGCACGTCCGCCAGGGCGCTGTCGTCGCCCTGCTCGGCCAGCCCCTCCCGGATCACCGCCTGCACCAGCCGGTGCACCTGCACGTGCCGGCCGGCGTTGTCCGCCTTCGCCAGGCCGAGCGACGCCAGTTGCCGGATGGCCCGGGCGATGTCGTTGCGCTCCTGGAGGCTGGTGCGCAACGGCTCGCTCACCTCGGCCCGCCGCCCCTCCCACAGCAGGCGCATCGGGACGGGTTCCGGGCTGAGGAAGGCCAGCAGCTGGATCAGCTGCGCGGCGGCGGGATTCTGCTCCCGCAGGGCAGCCAGCGCCATCGACACGACGGTCAGCACGGTGCCCCGGTACTGCCGGGGCTGCCCCTCCCCCAGCAGCTCACGGGCGTGCTGCTTGAGGTCGACGAGGTACTCGTCGACTGACGACAGCATGGTGAGCAGCCAACTGGCCGCCTGTTCGAGGGCGAGCGGGAGGTCGCCGAGCTCCGCGGCCAGCCGGCGGGCGTCGTCGTCGGAGATCGTCGGCCGGCGCTTGCGCAGCAGTTCCATGCTCTCGGCCCGGGTGAACACGTCGACGTCCAGGGTGAGCGCGCTGGCCGACCAGGCCGTGTTCCGCGAGGTCACCAGGACGTGGCCACGCTCGCCGACGAGGTTGGACGACGGCATCAGCGCGGCCAGCTCGTGCGGCGCGTCGGCGTTGTCGTAGACCAGCAGCCAGCTCAGCGAGCTGGTGGACAACGCGTCGAGCACCGTGCGCACGGTCTGCTCCAGGCTGGTGCTCGCCGGCAGGCCGAGCCGCTCGCCGAGGGCCGCGAGCGAGGTGCGTACGGCGCTGAGGTCCTCCGCGGTCATCCACCAGATGAGCTGGTAGCGGTCCGCGTACCGGTAGGCGAACTCGATCGCCAGCTGGGTCTTGCCGACCCCACCGACCCCGCGCAGCGCCGCTTCGGGCAGCACCGAGGCGCGGTGCTGCGACGAGAGCATCTCGTCGAGCTCGACCAGCTGCTTCTCCCGACCCGTGAAGTACAGGTTGCGCGGCGGGACGCCGCCCCGAATGAGTTCCCGGGATCTCTGGGCGACGTCTCCTCGATGATGATCGTCCTGCGCATGTCGGATTCAGGTTCCTCTCCACCGGCCTCGACCGGCGCCGCCTGTTGCCGGGATCGTAGCGACGCCCAGTGGGCCTTCGCAGCCACGCGCAATCCGTCGAGGTCGGCGGCGGTGAGCCGCATCGCCAGCGCCGCGTCCCGGAGCCACTGCTCGAACGGCGTGCCGTCGGCCGCCAGCCCCGCGCGCACCAGCCCCGCGAGCGCCACCGCGGCGGGTACGTCCCAGTCACCCGTCGGCTGCCAGCCGACGGCGTCGACGAGTTCGAGGTGGTCCTCGTGCGGCAGCTGACGGCCCGTGACCGCGGTGACGGCCTCGGTCAGCACCTCGGCGGGGACGTCGGCCAGCAGCAGCGCGAGGAGCCAGGAGAGGTACACCTGCTGGGCGGCGGTGACCGCGGCGGCGCCGGGGTGGAAGTTGGAGATGACCTGCAGCAGCACCGACATGCCCCGGCGCTCCTGCGCGCAGGCGCGCACGATGCGGTAGACGTCGTAGCGGACCTCGGCGTGCCTCGGCACCGACAGGCCCTTGCGGAGCTCGCCCTCGACCTCGTCGAGATAGAGCGAACGGGTGCTCGCGTCGTTCATCGCCGTCAACGAGAGCAGCGCCTCGCAGATGGCTTGCACCTGTGCGCTCGGCAGCCGGGGCGTCGTCACGGATTGTCCTCCGTACCGGTCAGCAGATCGAGGTGCTCGGCAAGGTCATGAAACGCCTGGAGAGGTTTGCTCCCGGGCCCTTCCATCGCCAGCAGGACGCGATAAAGGGACGCGATCCCGCCGTCGTATTCTAAGCCCGTCCGGATCAGACCGAACATGTCGAGACCGAGCGGCCCGAATAGGCGCACCGACCGCCGTATCGGGTTCGGCAGTGACTGGACGACCAATTTACGGGTGTCGGGGTCCTGCACCACCGGGACTTCTTCCAGCAGGCGGGCCAGCGCCATCTTTTCGGCGAACGAGAGTGGCCCCGGCGCGCGGGCGGTCCGGACGGCCGGCGGCAGCAGAGCGGCGGGAAGCATCGCGCGCCACTGCCGGACCGGCAGCATCCAGGCCACCAACTGCTGCCCCACGCTGGTGCGGGCCATCACCATGCCCACCACGGCGCCATCGGCGTCGTACACCCCGGCGCCGCTGAACCCCCGGTCGATCCCCGCCGTCGCCGAGGAGATCCGGTCGAGTTGACGCCAGCCGGTGCGGGCGTCGACCGGGCCGACGGTCCTCGCCGCCACCACGACCGGCGCCGGGGTGTTGGCCGGGAAACCCACGATCCGGACGTCGAGTTCGTCGTCGCCACGGTCGGCCAGGGCGGCGGGGGTGGACGGCAACGGCGTGGCGCAGCGCAGGACCGCCACGTCGCCGTCGCCATCGGGCCCGACGGCGCGGGACCAGACCACCTCCGCGGCCACCCGCGTCTCGGGGTGGCTCGGGGTGTCGAGCGAGCAGCCCGGCGGGGCTCGGCCCGGTCCCGTCGTCGACGACGTGCCAGCAGGTCAGCACGTGATCGGCGGTCAGTTGGATGCCCGCGCCGGCGACCGACGGAGGGTGGCCGGCGAGGATCCGTACCCGACCCGCGAACGACCGGGTGCCGGTCATCCGCGATCCCGCCGCGGGTCGGCCCGGACCGGCGCCGGCCGGCGACCGGCGGTGCCGTCAGCCATCCGCGGCGGTCTCGTCCGACCCGGTGCGCTCCGCCGGGGCGCCCTGCCCGGCAGCGTCCCCGGAGGGAGCGTCCTCGGCCGGGGCGGCGTCGATGCCGGTGGTCCAGATGAGCTTGACCTTCAGGTGGCCCTGCGCGCTCGTCCGGGCGACCACGGCGCCGGCCTCCGCAGTGAGGGTCACGCCGATCTCGACCTCGACCTGACCGGGCCGCACCGGCATCTCGCGGACCACCGTGAGCGCCGCGCCGAGCGCGGGCTTGATCTGGGCGAGCGCCACTTCCAGCGGCTGCCGGGCGGGACGTATCCGGTCGAGGAGACCGACCCGTTCCAGATCGGTGCCGACGTGTTCCTCGATCAGAAGCACGCCCTGATCGGATTCGAAACGCAGAAGATCCGCCACGCGAAGGATTCTCGTCGAGAGATCTTTCCGGACCGCTGTCGGATCACTGACAGTTGTCGGTGGATGCGCTCCGTGGCGACATTGGAGCATATCTGCTTGCCTGCACGGCGGTGGCCTGTCAGCCTGACCACATGCAGGACACGGCGACCTTCGACGATCTCCTTTGCGAAGGAGAAAGCGCGCCCGTCGACGGTTGGGACTTCTCCTGGTTCCAGGGCCGTGCGACCGAGGAACGCCCGTCCTGGGGATATCTGAAACTCATCTCGGCCCGCATGGCGGTGGCCCGCGCCGCACTGGACATCCAGACCGGCGGCGGAGAGGTGCTCTCGGAGGTGCCGACGCTTCCCCCGGTGACCGTAGCCACCGAACACTGGCCACCCAACCTCCTGCTCGCCCGCCGCACCCTCGAACCGCGCGGCGTACGGGTGGTCGACGTCGCCGAGGACGCCGCGTTCCCGTTCCCCGCCGAGACGTTCGACCTGGTGGTGAGCCGGCACCCCAACGTCGTGCTCTGGGACGAGATCGCGCGGGTCCTGACGCCCGGCGGGACGTACCTGGCCCAGCAGATCGGCCCCGGCTCCAACCGGGAACTCGCCCAGTTCCTCACCGGTCCCCGCCCGATCGGCGACGAGCGCAGCCCGGCCCGCGCGGCGGCCTCCGCCCGGGCCGCCGGCCTGGTGGTCGACGAGCTGCGGCACGAGGCCCTGCGGACCACCTTCAACGACGTGGCGGCCGTGGTGCACTTCCTGCGCAAGGTCGTCTGGACGGTGCCCGACTTCTCCGTGGACCGTTACCGGGCCCGCCTCGCCGACCTGCACGAGCACATCCGTCGCCACGGCCCGTTCGTGGCCCACGCGCAGCGCGTCCTGGTCCGGGCCCACAAACCGCAGCGGTGACCACCGGGGCCACCCGTTTTGCACGTGAAAGACCCGGGTACGGCATGACCATGGACACGAACACGAAGGCACACCTCGTCGGCGGCCCCCGGGACGGCAGCACCCTCGACGCGGGCGGCGACGCCCTCGTGGAGGTGGAGATCGACGGCATGATGCACCGCTACATCAGGACCACCAAGCAGCACGGCGACGACGGCACGGTCTACAACTACGACGGCATGGTGGCGCCGGACGGCGGCGAGCCCGGCGTCGAGGACCCGGCCGCCCGGGTGGCCTCGCCGAAGGCGGACGCCGAGGGCCACGGCGGCAAGCACTGACCCACAGGTGAGTCGGCCGGTAAGCGGATGAACCGCGGCCGGCCGGGTAAGCGCCCGCCGACCTGGGTTGCAGAACGACCGGGGTCGCGGCACCCCGCGACCGGACGCGCGGGCGGGCGGCGTCACGCCGACCCGCCCGGGCGTACGGTCAGTTGTTCGTGATCCAGTTCCAGGCGGAGACGACCCACTCGGTCTGTTGCAGGTAGGCGACGCCGAGGCCGGTCAGGAAGACCGCCGTCACCAGGTGCGCGCCGCGTGCGCTGCGCCGCACCCGTCCCAGCTGCCGCTCCAGCACCACCCGGCCGAGCAGCCGGGCGAGCACGAAGAGCCCGGCCGCCACCAGCAGGCTCAGCACGAAGATCAGCAGCGGCCCGGCCAGGTCACCGCCGCCGGAGATCGCCCAGATGCCCCAGCAGACGAAGGCGAAGAGCGCCCCGGCCGCACTCCACTCGCCGCCGCGCCGCAACTGCGCGACGTGCCAGCTCATCGGCCGCCGCGCCGCCGGCTCACCCGGCCAGCCGGTGCCGGTCGGCTCCTGCTCGACCACGGGAAACGGCTCGGTGCGGGGCGTGCGGGGCGTGCGGGACTGCCCGACCGGGGCCACCCCCCGCCGGTACGCGTCCCGCTGCGGCGGCACCACGGCACCCGGCTGCGGCGGCACCTCGACGGTCCGCTCCGCCCACGGCTGCGTCTGGTCGGCCATGTCGTCCCCTCCCCTGGACCGACGGCGACCACCGGGCGCCGTCCGGGTTCGAGGGTAGCCACCCGGCACATCGGTCGCCGAGCCCACACCGGTCAGCCGGACACAGGTGTGACAGATCCCCCGCTGGCCGTCGCCGCCCGGGAAGCGAGTCACACGTCGGCGCCCGGCCCGCCGCCCGTCCCGCCGTCGGCAGACCCCGGCGCACAGGGCGGTGTGCCGAGGCCGGTGGGGCGGTACGGTCTGCTGATGGGGGACACGGAGCGACGGCGACGCCGGGTACGACACCAGCCCGGGGGTGACCAGGTCGCTGCCGAGGCCCCCAGCGCGACGACCGCCGGCGTGACCGACGGCACCGAACCGCCGCGGGTCCGCCGCGGCGGGCCCGGCGACGAGGGTGAGCGGGGGCTGCGCGGCCTGGTCGGCTCCGGCTCGTCCCAGGTGAGCGTGACGGCCGCCATGCGCGCCCGGGACGCCGCCCGCCCCAGCGACGAGGATCTCGCCGAGGCCGAGGCCCGCGTGGTGGTCATCCGCCGAAACTGGACGCCCCGCGAGGACCTCCCCCGCCGCTGATCCACCGCCCGGACCGCTCGCGCCACGAAGCGATCGTGCAAGGAGCGCCCGTGGGCCCCGTCCTTTCAGGATCGGCGTCGGGCGTCAGGGAAGTTCGGGGAGCTGGCGGGTGGCCTCGTAGTCGGCCACCTGGGCGATCCGGCGGGCGTGCCGCGGGTTGCCGGAGAACGGGGTGGTCAGGAACGCCTCGACGATGGCGGTGGCCTCGTCCAGGGTGTGCTGGCGGGCGCCGACGGCGACGACGTTCGCGTCGTTGTGCTCGCGGGCCAGCTGGGCGGTGTCGATGCTCCAGGCGAGCGCCGCCCGAACCCCGGCGATCTTGTTGGCGGCGATCTGCTCGCCGTTGCCGGAGCCGCCGATCACCACCCCGAGGCTGCCCGCGTCGGCCACCACCCGGTCACCGGTGTGCAGGCAGAAGGCCGGGTAGTCGTCGTCCGGGTCGTAGGCGTGCGGGCCGACGTCGACCACGTCGTACCCCTCCTTGGTCAGGTGGTTGACCAGGTGCACCTTCAACTCGAAACCGGCGTGGTCGGATCCCAGGTAGACGCGCATACCGCGCAGTCTGACAGGCGCGCCCCCGCGACGGCGCGTGGGCGGCGTCACGGAGGCGGATTCGTCACAACGGCCTGCTGCCTCGGGCCGGTCGGCTCAGCGCGAGAGCTCGGCGACCACCAGGCCACCGCGGGCCTTCGGGGTGAACCAGGTGCTCTTGCGCGGCATCTTCTCCCGCGCCAGGTTGACGGCCACGAAGTCGTCCACCGTCACCGGGGCGATCAGGATCGCCAGCTCGGCCCGGCCGGCGTCGACCTCACCGGTGAGCCAGCTCGCCGGGTAGTCGCCACCCACGTAGGTGATCCGCTTGTCGCCCGGGTCCAGCCCCAGCGCGTCCCGCAGCAGCAGCCGTTCGACCAGGGCGTGGTCCAGGTTCTCCAGCCGGTCGCCCCCGGCCTGCGGCAGCGTGACCGCGTACCCCCGGCCGGCGAGCCGGAGTGCGACGGTGCCGCCGGCCGCCGGGACCTCGACCGGGCCGTCGACCTCGGTGATTTCCGCGCCTGCGGCGCGGAGCCGGTCGAGCAGCTCGTCCGGGGTGGTGGTCAGCTCGCTGACCAGCCGGTTGTAGGGCTGGATCGCCACCGACGCCGGCGTGGTGACCACGGACAGGAAGCGGGGCAGCCCGCCGGTCTGCGCGGCCAGGCTGCGGTGGTTGCCGTCCGCCACGACCAGCTCGCCGCCGCCCGCGAGCGCGGTCAGCTCGTCCTGCTCCGCGCCGGGGCCGACCAGCCAGATGGCGTGGGTGCGCCCGGCCTGGTCGGTGTCGGTCGCCGCGGGCGCGCCGGCCGACTCGGTCGCCGCCGCGAGCGCGGCGTGCAGCTCGTCGCCCCGCCCGGTCTGGAGCAGGAGTACGGGCGAGAGCAGGTGTCCCAGCGCCTCGGCCAGCGCCACCCGCTCCCGCACCTTGGCGATGAAGACGTCCTCGTTGCGGATCACCAGGCCGGGCTCGTCGGCGCGGGTGGAGATCTGGTCGGTGTCGACCATCGCCCAGAGCCCGTACGCGGACTCCTCCCCCGGCGCGCTGATCCGGTAGAGGACCACCACCTGCTCGGCCGGGGTGTAGCTGCCGTCCGCCTTGGCCTCGGCCAGGCGGGCCACCGCGTCCGGCAGCGCGTCGAGGAAGGACTTCCCCAGGCTCTCCGGCGCCCGGTGCGGCATCTCGATGCCGAGGGCACTGTGCGGGTTCGCCCCGATGATCGCGGTGATCTCCGCGTCGTCGGCGAACTCGTCGTAGTTCTGCGCGCCGGTGCCGCCAGTGGTGATCCAGGCCCGGGCGATCGGATGCACGACCGTCATGTGCGATCACGCTACCGGCGACGGAAGTTCCGGTGACGCCGGACCCGCGCGGCGTCCACCAGATGAAAGAGCCGACCGCCGGTGCTCAGCCGGTGCGGTCGGACTGCGCTGCGGACCGCCGGTGCCGCCCGGCCGGTACGGGAGTGCCCGCCGACCGCCGGCCCGTGGTGCCCGGCAGGGCCTTGCGCAGGCCGACCAGCGCCACCCGGCGCTCGGCCGCCGGGGGCGCCGAAGGTCCCTCCACCCGGGCCGCATCGCGTTCGGCCGGCGGGTCCGCGGGA
>NZ_JAMOKF010000004.1 GCF_023656545.1 Micromonospora phytophila
GACTGGATACACACACACCGCAACTGGCCACTGGATCAACGGGGAGGTCGTCACCGCCGGATCCGCCGAAACCACCGCCGTCGTGAACCCCGCGAATGGGGAGATCGTCGCCGAGGTGCCCGCCGGCACCGCCGCGGACGTCGATCGGGCCGTCGCCGCCGCGCGGGCCGCCTTCCCGGGCTGGGCCGCGACGCCGCCGGCGGAGCGCGCCGCCGTCGTACGGCGCATCGGCGCGGGCCTGACGGCCCGGCGCGAGGAGATCGCCGCCGCGATCACCGCCGAGATGGGCTCCCCACTGACCATGTCCCGCACCGCCCAGGTCGGCTTCCCGGTCGCGGTCGCGGAGTCCTTCGCCGACCTCGCCGGCGACTTCCACTGGACCGAGGAGGTCGGGAACTCGCTGGTCGTACGCGAACCGATCGGCGTGGTTGGCGCGATCACCCCGTGGAACTTCCCGCTGCAGCAGATCGTGTCGAAGCTCGCCCCGGCCCTGATCGCGGGCGACACCGTGGTGTTCAAACCCTCCGAGGTTGCCCCGCTGACCGCGCGGATCCTGGCCGAGGTCACCACCGAGGCGGGCCTGCCGGCCGGGGTCTTCAACGTCGTCTACGGCAAGGGGTCGGTCGTCGGCGAGGCGATCTCCGCGCACCCGGACATCGACATGGTCTCCTTCACCGGCTCCACCCGGGCTGGCCGACGGATCTCCGCCGTCGCCGCCGGGACCGTCAAGCGGGTCGCGCTCGAACTCGGCGGCAAGGGCGCCAACGTGATCCTCGACGACGCCGACCTGCCGAAGGCGGTCGAGACCGGGTTGATGATGGCGTTCGCCAACGGCGGCCAGGTCTGCGGCGCCTGGCCCCGGATGCTGGTGCCGGCCTCCCGGCTCGATGAGGTCGTCGAGCTGGCCGTCGAGGCGGCGAAGCAGTACACCGTCGGCGACCCGACCGACGAGGCCACCCGGATCGGACCGATGGCCTCCGAGGCCCACCGGGAGAAGGTCAACGGTTACATCGAGCGCGGCATTGCCGACGGCGCGCGGCTGGTCTTCGGCGGTTCCGGGCGGCCGGAGGGGCTGGAGAAGGGAGCCTACGTCCGGCCGACCATCTTCGCCGACGTCGACCCGTACTCGGTCATCGCCCAGGAGGAGATCTTCGGCCCGGTGCTGACGATCATCCCGTACGCCGACGAGGACGAGGCAGTCGAGATCGCCAACAGCACCGTGTACGGCCTGACCAGCGGCGTCTTCGGCGAGCCGGAACACGCCCTCGCCGTCGCCCGGCGGCTGCGCGCCGGACAGGTCGACGTCAACGGCGGCCAGTGGAACCCGCTCGCCCCCTTCGGCGGCTACAAGCAGTCCGGCAACGGCCGCGAGTTCGGCCACGCCGGTCTGGAGGAGTTCCTCGAAACCAAGGCCATCCAGCGCTGACGACGGGCACACGTCCCGGAGCCACGTCCCGCCCGAGCGGGGCGACGGTTCCGGGACGCCGCTGGCCGGAAGGAATCCCCTGCCATGACAGACCTGTTGACCGACCGCCGG
The DNA here is from genome assembly GCF_023656545.1 of Micromonospora phytophila. GTDB lineage: Bacteria > Actinomycetota > Actinomycetes > Mycobacteriales > Micromonosporaceae > Micromonospora > Micromonospora phytophila. The sequence continues at coordinate 1,538 of NZ_JAMOKF010000004.1, forward strand.
GCGTCCGGCCGTACCGTCGCCATCCTCGCTTTCGCGACCCTCGCCTTCGCCGCGGCGCAGACCGCGATCGTCCCGGCGCTGGGCGCCATGGCCGGTGCGTTCGGCGTCTCTGCCACGGACGTGACCTGGACCTTCAGCACGCACCTCATCGCGGCGGCCGTCTTCACCCCGCTGATGGGGCGGCTCGGCGACATGTTCGGGCGGCGCCGGCTGCTGATCGTCGCCCTGCTCTTCTTCGCGATCGGGTCCGTCGTCGCCGCCGTCGGTCCGGACCTGGCCTGGGTGGTGGTGGGGCGGATCGTCCAGGGTGTCGGCGGCGGCATCTTCCCGCTCAGCTTCGGCATCCTCCGTGAGGCGGTACCGCCGTACCGGGTCGCGAGGTCGGTCGGCCTACTCTCCGCGATCTCCGGCCTCGGTGCCGGCCTCGGCCTCGTCCTCGGAGGGCTGCTCACCGATCAGGTCACGTACCGATGGATCTTCTGGCTCGGCGCCGGAGCGGCCGCACTGTCCACGCTCGCCATCCGGCTGTTCCTGCCGGCGTCGCGAGTGCGCGGCGGCGGGAAGGTCGACGTACCGGGTGCGGCCGTGCTGGCACTGGGGCTGGCGGTGCCACTCATCGCGATCATCCGGTCGAGCCGGTGGGGCTGGGCCGACGCCCGCACGCTCGGGCTCCTGACCGTGGGGGCGGTCACCCTGACCGCGTGGGTCCTGCTCGAACGGCGTACCGTACACCCGCTGGTGCACATCCCGACCCTCGCCCGGCCGACGGTGCTGCTGACCAACATCGCCACTCTCTTCGTCGCCTTCGGGATGTTCGGAGCGTTCGTCCTGCTGCCGCAGATCGCCCAGGCGCCGCCGGGCACCGGATACGGACTCGGCGCGGATGCCACCACGGCCGGCCTGCTACTGCTACCGGGCAGCGTGGTGATGCTGCTGACCGGCCCGCTCTCCGGGATTCTCGGCAAACGGTTCGGCGCCAGGCACGCCCTGATTCTCGGCGCGCTGGTCACCGCGACCGGGCTATTCCTCCTGGCCCGCGACTTCGACTCCCGGGCCGCGCTCCTGGGCTACAGCCTGATCACGTTCGCGGGGATCGGTCTCGCCCTCGCCGCCATGCCCAACCTGGTCATCGAGGCGGTCCCGCCCGCGCTGACCGGCCAGGCAACCGGCGTGAACACACTCATCCGCTCGGTCGGCTCCTCGCTGGGAGCCCAGATCGCCGCCACGGTCACGGCGGCGAGCGCCCTTCCCGGCGCACTGCCCACCACCTCCGGCTACCGCCTGGCCTTCCTGCTCGCCGGAATCGCGAGCGCCACGGCCGCCGCCATCGGCGTACTGATCCCGGGTACGAGTGCGGGTGCGATCAGGGGGTTTCGGCGCTCGTCGTTGCGGACGGAGCCCGCCGCACCGGTTACCTCCCTATCGGACGCGTCGTCGGACCGCTGAGATCGTCACAACTTGCCCCCGGGCTGCGTGGCCGCGCCGTATCCGTGCCCGGCGACGTGGGGCGGGCCCGTTGCCGGGGCCGGCCCACGTCGTCAGCCTGCCTTGCGCACCTTGTAGGCCAGGTGGGTGACGCCGTTGCCCTCGACGACACTCGTTGGCTTCGTACTCCTCGCTGGGGCCCGGCTGCAGGTCCGCCTCGCGCTGGAGGACTGCCGGCACCTGACCCGCCGTTTGGAAGGCGACCTGCTGCGCGCCGGGCACCAGGTGGTCCGGGTGCCGACCCGGCTGATGGCCGCGGCGCGTCGGAGTTCGCGGGCCGGCAAGTCTGATCCGATTGACGCGCTCGCGGTGGCGCACGCGGCGCTGCGTGAACCGGACCTGCCGGTGGCGCAGCTGGACGGCCCGGCCCGGCAGGTGAAACTCCTGTCTGACCACCGCCGGGATCTGGTCGTGGAGCGGACCAAGTTGGTCAACCGCCTGCGGTGGCATCTACACGAACTTGACCCGGGCCTGCAGATCCCGTCCCGAGGTTCGCGCCGCTACTGCGTCATCGACGACCTCAGCTGACCGACTCGCCGGAGCCGAGGGCACGGTGGCGCCACCATCAAGACCGAACTACTGCACCGGCAGCCCTGGCCCACCCGCAAAGCCGCCCGCCAAGCGGTATTCGAATACGTGGAAGGCTGGTACAACACCCGCCGACGACACTCCAGCCTCGGCTACCTCAGCCCCGCCGCCTACGAGGCCACCGGCCTCACCCTGCTACCGGCCAGCAAGGTAGCGTGAGATCACCACACCGACCCTGTCCGTCGAAACGGGTCAAGCCCAACTGGGGTTGCGTCACCCGCTGACGTCGACGGTTCTTGGAACGGGTTGAGTCCGGCCCTCAGATTGACGCTGGATCCGGCCCCCCGATAGTACTCCGGGTCGCTACTTGTAAGAGGACCATGCCGCTGGCGCGGCACCCCGGCTGTCTGGAAGTAGCCCAGAATGGTCTCGCTCACGCCTGGGGCGACTTCCGTCTGAGCGCGAGTCTCTGAATCCTGATCTTCATGCCGGATCCGCGGGCGACGCCTCCTGGCATGCCGAGCAGCGACTGAAGGGAGACCGCCGTGAAGGTCGTGTATGCGCGGGTGGCGGCAATCGATGTGGGCAAGAAAGAGCGTCGCCGCCGCCGAGGTGACTTCGGGGCGCACGTGGACCACGGAGAACCCGATGCCGACCAGAGCGACGATGCCGACCAGTCGGGGCAGGGTCACGCGTCCGAAGACGAGATAGATGCCGTCGATGCTAGGCGGGGACCTGCGCGGTGGCCTCACATTGACGATCACCGTGGGTCGCCCAGGCTAGGACCGCCCGCCCAACGGCGGGCGGTCCCGTCCGTCGAACGACGATGACCGTCGAGAGAGTGTGCACCCTTCGACTGCCCGATCGGAATTGGCTATCAATCTGGGTCCACGGCACAGGTGGGGCAGGCTACGGCTTCAGCACGATCTTTCCTCGCGTGTGGCGGGACTCACTCAACTCGTGGGCAGCGGCCGCCTCTTCCATGGAGAACACGGCAGCGACCGGCACCGTGAAGCGGCCCCGCTCGGCGAGGTCGCCAGCGGCGGCGATTCCTTCGAGAGACGGTGAGTCCGCGCCGGGACCAGAGCCGCGCGATAGGTGCACGCCGTACGCCGCGGCGTTGATGTCTGCGATGCTCACCACCCTGTCCGGGCTTGCGACCAGGCGGACCAGGTCGGGTATAGAGCCAGAGCCGGCACAGTCGAGTACGGCATCTACTCCGCCGGGCATCAGAGCGTCGACCCGCTCGGCCAGCCCGGGGCCGTAGGTGGTCGGGATCGCCCCGAGCGAGGCGACGAAGTCATGGTTGCGGTCGCTGGCCGTGCCGATGACGGCCGCGCCGCGAGCGACCGCGAGTTGGATCGCGGTCGTACCGACCCCGCCAGCCGCACCCTCGATCAACAGCGTGGTGCCATCCTTCACGCCCAGTCGGTCGAGCACGCGCGTGGCCGTCTCGATGTTGCCGGCCGCGCCGCCGGCCTGTTCCCAGCTCAGGGCGGCCGGCTTCGGTGCCCACGCGGCCAGGACGGCGTATTCGGCGTTCGCTCCGCCCATCTGGGCGTAGTCCGTGATCCCGAAAACCTCATCGCCTACCCGAACCGTGGTCACTCCGTCACCGACCTCATCCACCACGCCGGCTGCGTCGACGCCGGGCACGTGCGGCAGGCGGAGCGGAATCCATTCCTGGAATCGGCCGGCGCGGACGTACGTGTCGGCCGGATTGACACCCGAGGCCCGAACCGCCACCCGGATCTGTCCCGGTCCGGCGTGCGGTTCCGGTGCCTCCGAGACCTCAAGCACACTCGCGGGACCATACTTGGAAAATTGCAGAGCCCTCATGCGCAGGGACGCTAACGCACGCTGCTGTCCACCTCGCTAAAGTGAGAGCAGTGACCGATCGTTTGCCTCACACCCTTCGCTCCGACGCCCTGGACAACCGCGAGCGCATCCTCGATGCCGCCCGCGCGGTCTTCGCCGTTGAAGGTCTGGACGTGCCGATGCGGGAGGTCGCACGGCGCGCCAGGGTTGCACCAGCCACCCTGTACCGCCGATTTCCGACCAAGGAGATGTTGGTCACCGAGGCATTCGCAGAGCAGATGTACGCGTGTCGCGCCGTCGTCGACGAGGGCCTTGCCGATCCGGATCCGTGGCACGGCTTCTGTCTCGTCATTGAGAAAATGTGTGAACTGCACGCACGCGATGAGGGCTTTACCGCAGCTCTCACCTCGACGTTTCCCAATGCCGTGGATTTCGACGCGCGCCGCGAATACGCGCTCAGGTCGATCGCCGAACTGGCCCGCCGCGCCAAGGAAGCCGGCCGTCTGCGCCCCGACTTCGCCCTGGACGACGTCATCCTCGTGCTCATGGCCAACAGCGGTATCCACGCGCCCTCGCCGACTGCCAAGGTCACCGCCTCCCGGCGCTTCGCCGCGCTCGCCATCCAGGCATTCCACGCCAGCCCGGATGCCTCGCCGCTCCCGCCCGTGGCGCGGCTGGCGCCCCCAGCATCGGTATCCCGCGGCCAAGCGGGCTAGAGGAGCTCGGCGACGTGGGCGATCTGGCCGCCGGCTAAAACACGTCCCACGCGGTGCCTGTTTCAGCGGTTTCCCATTTCCTCACTTACCGGGGTTCGGCCGCTGATCAGGAGCGCGATCCCGAGGAGTACGGCGACGACGAGAACCGCCACTTGACTTGCGGTATCCGTCGCAGGCATGTGTCCAAGGTGAGTGACGTGATACGCGAAGTGCAGAACTCCGAAGACGGTCCAGGCGATGCCCAGTAGTCGATATCCGATCTGGGAGGGTCGCATGAGCCCGTATGCGCTCGCCGCGCCCAGCGCGAGGTACATGGCGCCGTGGTCGCGGACGAGGTGCTCGTTGTACGGACCGTCCTGCGAGATCCACTCACCCAAGACGGCGGGGAAGTGATGGAAAGACGCCTGCGGGAGGAAGTACGACCACACGCCCACGACACCGGCGATGACCCACGGCCGCGATGAGCGCTGTGCGCTGGAGGCGGCCCACTTGAGCCATTCCGGATCCCAGCTGTCGATCCGTCGTCGCTTCAAGCATGCTGTCCACCTTTCGGTCAAGATCCATTGGCCGGGAGCCAGCCGGTGAGTTTGGCCGGGTTGAGCATGATCCACACGTCGGTAACGAGGCCGTTCTCCACGTGGAAGCTCATGACGCCGGTCACATCGACGGGTCCTACTAAGCCGGCAAGCTCGCGCAGGAACGTGCCGTCGCCGCTGGGTCCGTTCCCTACACCATCGCGCGTGCCGGGCAGTTCCACGAGTTCGCTGGGCAGCTGTTGGCCGGCATGAAGGGCCCTATCGCGGTGCTCCCCAAGACGCTGATGCGGCCCGTCGCGGCCCGCGAGGTCGGCGAACACCTGGTAAACGTCGCGGAGAGCGGGCCGGCCGGCCGCACCACCGACCTCGTTGGGCCGCATGACGAGCGGCTCGCCGACCTTGCCCGCCGCATGCTCGCCTACGACGGGGCACGCCGCAACGTTCCGGAGTTGAGGCTTCCGGGCAGATACGGGAGAGGTCTGGCCTCTGGCTCGCTGCGAGGAAACGAACCCCGACTCCAAGGCAAGATCACCTACGACGACTGGCTGAGAAGCGAGGACCACCAGCCGACAGCTTGACGGCCGGCCGGCTCGGGGTTTGGCCAAGAGTTCGTCGAGGCTGGTGGCGCGGGCGAATCGGCGCACGCCGTCGGGGCCGGTCCGCGTCGGCCAGACCCTGGAATCGCCGCATGAAGAACCGGCACCGCCATTTGCGCACCGTGTCCACGCGCACCCCGTGCGGGGCGGCGTTGGCGGTGTTCGTGGCGCCGTCCACGGCAGTCAGCACGATCCGCGCCCGCAGCACCCGCCGATAGGCACCGGTAGACCGACGCGCCAACCTCACCAGGGCGGCACGTTCATCGGGATCGAGGATGATCGGATACGGGCTCGTCGGGGGGATCGATATGTTCTGCCACCCCACACGCCGAAGCGCCCGCACCGACACGCCGCACAGTGCGGCACCATGGCAGTCGTGGCCAAGACCATTCGTCTCGGGTGTGGCGACGGTGCCTCGCGACGTGGATGTCGGGCACCCGGTGTTCGCTCGCTGATCAGCTGCGCAGGAACGCGAGCAGGTCCTTGTTGACCTGGTCTTGCATAGTCGACGTGATGCCGTGCGGTGCGCCCGGGTAGTAGATCTCCTGCGCGTTCGCGACCAACTGGGCGGTCTTGTGTGCCGAGTCCTTCACAGGGACGATCTGGTCGTCCTCGCCGTGCAGCACGAGCGTCGGGACGTCGAACTTCGCCAGGTCGTCGCGGAAGTCCGTCTCGGAGAACGCCTTGATGCTCTCGTACGCGTTCAGCAGACCGGCCTGCATGCTCCACAGCCAGAACTGGTCGAGGGTGCCCTTCGAGACCTTCGCGCCCGGCCGGTTGGCGCCGTAGAACATCTGCGCCAGATCCTGGTAGAACTGCGACCGGTCGGCGAACAGGTTGGCGCGCAGCTCGTCGAAGACGTTGCTCGGCAGTCCCTCCGGGTTGTCCGGGCTCTGCACCATGATCGGTGGTACGGCCGAGATGAGGACCGCCTTGGCGACCCGCCCGGTACCGTGGCGACCGATGTACCGGGCGACCTCGCCGCCGCCGGTCGAGTGGCCGACGAGGGTGGCGTCGCGCAGGTCGAGCGCCTCGATGACCGCGGCCAGGTCGTCGGCGTACCCGTCCATGTCGTTGCGGCTGCGGGCCTGGCTCGACCGGCCATGACCACGGCGGTCGTGCGCGACCACCCGGAAGCCGTTCTGGACGAGGAAGAGCATCTGTCCGTCCCAGGCGTCCGCGTTCAGCGGCCAGCCGTGGGAGAAGGTCACGACCGGGCCCTCACCCCAGTCCTTGTAGTAGATGTCGGTGCCGTCCTTGGTGGTGATGAAGCTCATCCCGTTGCTCCCCCATGTGTCGAGCTCGTCGCGAGCGAACGACGGCGGCAGGCGCGTCCGAACCGGCGTGTGCCTTTGGGGGCGCCGCCGCCAGAGCAGTCACCCGTTGACCACGGATCGCCGTCGCTCTTTCCGATGCTAGGCACGGATGCGGGCCCAGATGGGCGCTTTACCGGACCGCCGCGCCCATTGGCGCCACCGGACTGGGCCGCGCGTAGCGGGCCGGGCCGATGCCGAGACGGCGCCGGAAGTGGCGGGTGAGATGCGCCGAAGAGGTCACCGCTCCAGTGGACCAGATCAGGGCGGTGTACGTGAGATTCGAGTCTCAGCTCTCGGGATCCATACCGATGCCCGCGTCATCGAAAGTAGAGCCGCACGCCAATGCGGCAGAGCCTCATGACCGGCGCCATCGGGCACTTGACGACAGCCGACACCGAGAACGCGGAGAGCAGCGAGCCCTGACCACTTCGGCCTTCCCTGGGAGGTCACGCCGGATCGCTCGCCCACATCACCGCAGGTCAAAGCCCTCGGCTCCGTCCAGTGCCGGTGAGCACTTCGGGCGCGGTGACCACTTCGCCAACCTGCACCCAATCTGCACCCACCTGCAAGGCATGAACCCTCGCAGGGTCCTTACCGCGGTGACCTGCGGATACTCCCCTACCAGGCGACATAGAGTGCCGTTGGCTGCTGTTCGCTGCCGTTGAGTGCAGTTGTGTGAAGCAGGACGCTGCACCGACTCTGACCTGCAAAAACGAGAAGCCGCAGGCAGGGGTGGGTGCAGTTGCGTGCCGTTGGGTGCCGCTCGGTGCGGTTGAGGGCCGTTCATTGCACCCTGTTGCTCCCAACCTGCTCCCCCAATCCCGGGCTCGTCACGGGGTTCGGGGCTGTCTCTCTAACGGCACCTCTCTTGTCAACCTGCCGGCAGCAGAGAGGTCTCCATGTCGTGGATCATGGTGCGGTAGACGACGTCGGCCAGGCGCCGCTTCAGGCAGCGCATGGCTTCCTTGTGGGTTTTGCCTGCGGCTCGTTTGCGCTGGTAGTAGTCCCGGCCCGGGGTCGCTCGTTTGATCTGGGCCATGGCCATGACATACAGCGCGTAGTTCAGTTGCCGCTTCGTTGGCGTGCACCCAATCTGCTCCCGGTGCAAGGCCCGCCCCGGCTGCAGAGTCGTTACCGCTCTGACCTGCGCGCACTCCCTACCAGGCGACATAGAGCGCAGTTGAAGTAAGTGCAACCCAGTTGAGCACTGCGTGTGAAACAGGACGCCGCACTTCCTCTGACCTGCGGAAACGTGGAGCCGCAGGCAGGGGTGGGTGCAGTTGAGCGCCGTCCGATGCCGTTGGACGCAGTTCAAGCCCGTTCAGGGCACCCGGTTGCTCCCAACCTGCTCCCCCGAACCGGGCTCGCACCGGGCCGCCGACCGTGAGCTGCCAGCCCAGTGCCTTGGCTGGCGCCAGCGCTGGCTCCCGCAGCCACATCGGTCGATTAGGGCGCACCTCACGAACGCCGCGCCTTGTCAGCCGCGTATCGGCATCGTCCTCCCGCCCGTCTCACCCGGCAACCAGCGCTTCGCGGCTATGAGAGTGCGTCCGCACGATCGGCGGCCCCAGCATCGCCGTGCAGCGCACGCCGTCACGCCTTCGTTCTGGCGGGCCTTTGAACTGCTGGAATGCGGTTCGGGTTTGCCACACCGGGTCCAACCCGGAGCGATCCCGGGGTCAAGTCCTTGGAGGCATACGCGAACCGAGATCTGAGCGCGATCGGGGGGAGATGTCCGCGCCCCATCCTGCCGTTGTCGATCTTTCGTGGAGGCGGCCATGGACTGGATCCGGACGAACGTGAGTGCGCTGGCGTTCGCTGTAGTCGCTCTCCTGTTCGCCATACCGTTCGCGGCGCTGAAGGGTGAGGCCGAGGAATGGCGAGTGGCGGTGACCTGGACTGGTTGGGGCTTGACCGTCGGTGGCGGGACTCAGGTTCACCTGGAGACCCTGCTCTGGGATGGCGACCGTGGTCAGGTCGCCATGCAGGAGGTGCCGAACGAGGCGCCGCAGATCGGTCCCGATGAACCCATCTACCTTCCGGGGCAACCGCTCTTCATGGTCGCCGCGCTGGGTGTCCTGGCCGGCGTGCTTGCCAGGATCCTGGCCAGTGTCAAGTCCCGCCCGATGGTCTCCGCGGTAGCGGCGTTCGTCGCAGCGGGGGCCCTTGCGCTCGGCCTGCGGGGCGTACTGCGTCGCTTTGATCCGCCGCCCTACGACGAGGCCATGTCCGCCGTACCGGCCGTCGGGTTCTGGCTGGCGGTCGGCATCCTGGCATTGCTCGGCGTCGGCAATGCGATCGGGGCGTACCGGCTGCGGAGGCGTGGCGAAGCCCTCAAGTAGTTGGTCACCCAGCCAGGGCGCCTTCCACACCACCGCACCCGACGGATCGCCGGAGCACTGGCTCCCTGCGGAGACCGGGCTTGCGGCCCTCCCCCTAGTGGCCCCTGAAACCGACTCGTGGCGAGACGGGAGAGGCGCATGCCGCCGGGGCACGGCCGTATGGGGGCGACACGAAGCTCTGCCGAAAGGTGCGCGGCCGGCAAGGACCAGGTTGGCTTTCATGCTTGCGCACGAAGCATTCCCAGGCTGACTTCTGCTCGAGGGACGCTCAATTCGGCGCGGACGGGAGGGTTGGCGCCGCGACGAGCGCATGTGCGTGCCGCTACCTCGGCGGCGAACTCGACCACTTCGGTGAGGACGGCGCGGTCAGCGGCGGCGAGTGTGCTGCGCCGTTCCGCCTTGAGCAGGTCGGCCTCGCTGAGCGCGGCGAGCATCCCGGCGGTGAAGGCGTCCCCCGCCCCGACGGTGTCCACCACATCTGTATGGTGCGCCGCAACTTCGACTTCGTACCGGCGGGTCGCCGCCCATGCACCCAACTCGCCGAGCGTGACGACCACAACGTGTGCGCCGAGGGCCAGCCACCTCCGCCCCGCCTCCTGGTAGGGGCGGCCCGGGTAGATCCAGTCCAGATCGTCGCCGCTGACCTTGACGACGTCGCTCAAACTGACAAAGGCGTCGATTCTTCCTCGGGCGCCGATCGGGTCGCCGGTCACTGAGGGACGGCAGTTCGGGTCGAAGCTGATCATCGTCGACGGGCGTGCCCGCCGCACCAGTGCCAGCACGTCGTCGGCTCCCGGCTGTAGGACCGTGGCGAGCGATCCGGTGTGCAGGCAATCGCCGTGCGAATCCTCGACCATCTGCCCAGGGAAGGCTTGCCATTCGATGTTGAAGTCGTAGGTGGCCTGGCCCTTGGGATTCAGGTGCGTCGTCGCCACGCTTGTCTGCGCCAGGTTCAGGATCGACTGCTGGCTTAGGCGTACGCCGTTGCGCTCGATGTAGGCGCGGAGCATCCGCCCGTGGGCGTCGTAACCGATCTGCGTCAGCAGGGTGGTGGGCTGACCGAGTCGGGCCAGAGCGGTGGCGACGTTCGCGGGGCTTCCCCCGGGGTACGCCGCCATCGTCCCCGCTGTCTCCTCGATCAGATCCACGAGGGTCTCACCCACGACGGTGATCACGTCTCTCCTTTCTGCATGGCATCGATGCTGTGCCGGGCCGTGGATCAGCTCGTTGCGTGGCCGGGAGTTCGTTCGAGGGTGGTGGCACCGGTCATGATGGCCACCGCCTCGGCCATGGTGTGCGACGACGGGCTGACCACGCCGGCGCAGCGACCCAGTCGTTGGATGTGGATGCGGTCGGCGACCTCGAACACCTGCGGCATGTTGTGGCTGATGAGGATCACCGGGAGTCTGCGGGACCGCAGCTCCTCAATCAGTCTGAGCACCTGGTTGGACTCCTTGACCCCGAGCGCGGCGGTCGGCTCGTCGAGCACGATCACCTTGCTGCCGAAGGCGGCGGCCCGCGCCACCGAGACGGCCTGCCGCTGGCCTCCGGAGAGCGTCTCGACCGCCTGCGCGACGTTCTGTAGGGTGCCGATGCCGAGGTCGGCGAGGGCTTGGGCGGCCTCGCGGCGCATGCCCTTCTGGTCGAGCATCCGGAAGACGGAGCCGAGCGGTCCGCGGCGGCGCTTTTCGCGTCCGAGGAAGAGGTTGCTCGCGATGTCCAGCGCCGGGGCGACGGCCAGGGTTTGGTAGACCGTCTCGATACCGGCGTCCCGGGCGTCCTGCGGGCGCTTGAAGTGCACCGGCCGGCCCTCCAGGAACAGCTCTCCAGCGTCCGGGCCCAGCGCGCCGGTGAGGCACTTGATCAGCGTCGACTTGCCGGCGCCGTTGTCGCCGATGACGGCGAGCACCTCGCCGGGATAGAGGTCGAGGTCGACCCCGTCCAGCCCGACGACCTTGCCGAAGGTCTTCACCAACCCGCGGGCCGAGAGCACTGGCGTACGCTGCGCCGGTTCTGCCGCCGGCGGCCGGCTGCCTGGGCTGTGCGTGGTGGCGGTCATGCTCGCACCTTTCTGATCCACTGGTCGACGGCCACGGCGAGGATCACCAGCAGGCCCACGGCGAGCACCCGGTACTGGTCGTCGACGCCGGCGAGGGAGAGGCCGCTGCGAAAGAACCCGACGATCAGCGCGCCGAGCAGGGTGCCAAGCAGCACTCCCCGGCCGCCGAAGAGGCTGGTGCCGCCGATCACCACAGCCGTGATGCTTTCCAGGTTGGCGTCGGTGATGGCGTTCGGGCTGGCCGCGCCCGCCCGTCCGATGAGGATCCAGGCGGTGATGCCGTAGATGGCCCCCGCAACCAGGTACACGCTCAGCAGCACCCGGTCGACCCGGATGCCAGCGAGCCGCGCGGCCTCCTTGTCGTCGCCGACCGCGTAGACGTGCCGGCCCCAGGCGGTCTTGGCCAGGGCGTAGCCCACCAGCAGGTAGAGGAGCACGACCGCGACGACGCCGAAGGTGATCCGGAACTCGCCCACTGGGAAGGATTCCCCGGTCCAGCTGAGCACGGGCGGCAGATCGGTGGCCTGGACACTCTGGCCGCCGGAGTAGAGCAGCCCGATAGAGGTGAAGACGCTGAGTGTGCCCAGGGTGACGATGAAGGGCGGCAGCTTCAGCCGGGTCACCAGCCCGCCGTTGAGCGCGCCCGCCGCGGCGCCCACCGCGATGGCGAGCAGAACGGCGAGTACGCCCGGCAGCCCCTGTCCCTCGGCCAGTTTGGCCGAGAGCATCATCGCCAGGATGGCGATCGCGCCGACCGACAGGTCGATCCCCGCGGTGAGGATGATGAGTGTCTGCCCGACGGCGAGCGCGCCGATCACGGCCACCTGCTGCAGGACGAGCGACAGGGAGTTCGGAGAGGCGAAGCGGGGGTTGAGGGTGGAGAAGACGACGAACGCGATAACCAGCACGAGGAACGGGCTGATCGCGGGGTGGGCGTGCAGCAGGTGCTGAACGCGTTGCAGCGGTGAGTGCCGGCGCAGCGCGAACTGCTGGGCTGCGCTGGTTGGTGGAGTGGTCGTGGTCACGGGCTGCTCCCTGGGGTGGTCGACGGAGGCGGACGACTGCCCGGTCGAGGGCGCGGGATGCGAGTTCCCGGGCACCTCGACCGGGACAGCGGTGGACTCAGCCCCAGCAGCGCCCGGTGGCGTCGGCGCTGGTGATGCTCTCGACCCCGGTGGCCGGCTTGTCGGTGACCAGGGTGACGCCGGTGTCGAAGAAGTCGAGGCCACCGGTGACCTGCGGCTTCTCACCGTCGTTCGCGATCTTCTTGATGGCCTGCACGCCGAGTTCGGCCATCTTCAGCGGGTACTGCTGCGAGGTGGCGCCGATGACGCCGTCCTTGACCTGCCGTACGCCGTTGCAGCCGCCGTCGACGGAGACGACCAGGATGCCCTGGGTTTTGCCCGCCGCCTGCAGCGCCTTGTACGCGCCGACCGCGGCCGGCTCGTTAATGGTGTAGACGACGTTGATGTCGGGGTTCCTGGTCAGGCAGTTCTCCATGGCGGTGCGACCGCCGTCTTCGGCACCCTGGGTCGGCTCGTTGCAGGCGATGGTGTAGGTGCCGCTGGTGTAGTTGCCGGTCTTCGCCTCGTCGCCGTTCTTCTTCTTGTCGGCGGTGTCGATGCCCATCCCGGCCAGGAAGCCCTGGTCCCGGTTGTAGTCGACGGAGACGACCTTGTCGTTGAACAGGTCCAGCAGCGCGATGGTCGCCGGCTTGCCAGCGAGCTGGGCCGCCGTCCACTTGCCGACGAGTTCACCCGCCTTGAAGTTGTTGGTGGCGAACGTGATGTCCACGGTGTCGGCCGGGTCGGGCGGGGTGTCCAGGGCGATCACGTAGAGCCCGGCGTCACGGGCCTTCTTGATAGCGGGGTTCACCCCGGGACCGTTCGGGGTGATCAGAATGCCTTCGTCTCCCCGGGCGATCGCGTCCTCGATGGCCTGCACCTGGCCGGCCTCGTCGCCGTCCTCCTTGCCCGCGGCGAGGGTGAGCTTCACGCCCTCGGCGTCGGCGGCCTTCTTCGCACCCTGCTGCATGGTCACGAAGAACGGGTTCGTGGAGTTCTTGGTGATCAGCGAGACGGCCACGGTCGAGGCGCCGTCGCCGGTTCCTTCGTCGCCGGAGCCGCCGCAACCGCTGACGACCATGCTGGTCGCCGCTGCGGCGGCGATCAGCAGCGCCGTAGGGCGACGGCCAATGCGCTGGATCATGTCTTCTCCCTCGGAACCGTCCCCGGCGCCCTGCCGGGAAGCAGTGTTGACAACGATGTCAGCGCAGTTTCCAGTGACGTACCCGAAGATGTCAATGGCATGACAACGGTTTTTCCAGTTGCTGCTCGCAGTCGTACCGGCACGGTTGACATCGATGTCAAGCAGCCGCAGGATCGCTCCACCCGGCACCCACCGCCGGCCCGGCGGCCGACGCCCGCGCTGCACCTGGCGCCCCACCACCAACGGTGTCCAGCGCGGGGACCCGGGCGCCCGCCGCCGGCCGAACGGCCGGCGTCCATGACGGACGGAGGATGTGGATGAGAATCCGACGATGGTTGGCCGCGTGCGCGGCCGCGGCCGTGGTGGCGGCGATGCCCGGCGCCACCGCCAGCGGTGCGACCGGCGGCACGAGGGACGAGCCGTACCGCCCGCAGATCCACTTCAGTCCGGAGCGGAACTGGATGAACGACCCGAACGGACTGGTCTGGTACCAGGGCGAATGGCACCTCTTCTACCAACACAACCCCGAGGGTGCGCAGTGGGGCAACATGTCGTGGGGCCACGCGGTCAGCCGCGATCTGTTCCACTGGGAGGAGCTGCCGGTCGCGCTGCCCTACTCGGCCGACGAGCACATCTTCTCCGGGTCGATCGTCGTCGACGAGCGGAACACCTCGGGCTTCGGCCGCCCTGGCGTGCCGGCGATGGTCGCCGTCTACACCAGCGCCTACCCGGCTACCGGCATCCAGGCCCAGTCGCTGGCCTACAGCACCGACCACGGCCGGACGTGGACGAAGTACGCCGGGAACCCTGTGCTCGACCTCGGGTCGCGGGAGTTCCGCGACCCGAAGGTCTTCTGGGACGCCGAGGCCGACTGCTGGGTCATGGCAATCGTGCTGGCCACCGAGCACAAGGTTCGCTTCTACCGCTCCGCCGACCTCAAGGCGTGGACCTACCTGAGCGACTTCGGCCCGGCCAACGCCACCGGCGGGGTCTGGGAGGTGCCGGACCTGTTCGAGGTGCCGGTCGACGGCGACCCGCAGAGCACCAAGTGGGTGCTGGTGGTCAACCTGAACCCGGGGTCAGTGGCCGGCGGGTCGGGCGCGCAGTACTTCGTCGGCGACTGGGACGGGACCACCTTCACCGCCGACAACATGGTGACCGGCGAGCCGGAGCCCCCGGCCGGAACACTCTTCGCCGACTTTGACAGCGACTACGCCGGCTGGACGATCGAGAACGATCCAACGCTTGCCCCCGGGCCTTTCGGCACCGCCCCCTACCCGGGGACGGTCCCCGGCCAGCAGCTGGTCAGCGGCTTCCGCGGCCGCTCCCTGGTGAACAGCTTCCTCGGCTTCGACACCCCGAGAGGGCGGATGATCTCCCCCGAGTTCACCCTCGACCAGGACTTCCTGAACCTCCTCGTCGGCGGTGGCGCCCACCCGCACCTGCCCGGCACGACCACCGACTTCGTGCCCGAGGGCGCCGAGACCGTGCTCGACTTCGAGCTGCCCGACGGCCAAACGTACGAGCAGGCGGGCTGGACGGCGACCGGCGGGCTGCGCGGCCGGACGCCGGTGGTGGGTCCCGCCCGCTCGGAACGCGGGCACGTGGGCGACAAACTGCTCACCACCTTCTACGAGGCCGACACGACGACCGGGACGCTCACCTCGCCGGCGTTCCCTATCGACCGGAACCACCTCAGCGTGCTCGTCGGCGCCGGCGGTCACGCCGGTGCGAGCGCGCGGACGGTGGTGGAACTGCTCGTCGACGGCGAGGTGGTCCGCACCGGCACCGGAAACTTCTCCGGCTTCGTGAACTGGCGCAGCTGGGACGTGGCCGAGTACCGGGGCCGCAGCGCCCAGCTGCGCATCGTCGACGAGAACACCGGCGGCTGGGGGCACCTCCTGGTCGACCACCTGATCGCGACCGACGAACCGGTGCTGCCCCGGTCGGTGGAGACCGCGGTCAACCTGGTCGTCGAGGACGAGGTGGTCCGCACCGCCACCGGCAAGGACAGCGAACGCCTCGACTGGGTCGCCTGGGACGTCCGTGACCTGGCCGGCCGGCGGGCCCACCTGGAGATCAACGACTTCAACTCCGGCGGCTGGGGCCACATCCTCGTCGACCACGTCATGTTCGCCGACCGGCCGGCCCGCAGCGAACTGGAGCGCTACGACTGGGTCGACTACGGCAAGGACTACTATGCCGCGATCTCGTACAACGGCGTCCCGGGCGGCGAGCGGGTGCTCGTCGGCTGGATGAACAACTGGCAGTACGCCGGCGGCATCCCCACCTCCCCGTGGCGTGGCGCGATGGCACTGCCCCGGGAGTTCGGGCTCGCCACGATCGACGGGGAGGTGCGGCTGGTCCAGCGACCGGTCAGCCAGATCCGCCGGCTCCGCGGGGCCGGCGGCGCGTACGCCCTGCGAGACGCCGTCGTCGGACCCGGCGTGCGGGACCTGCCGGCAGCCGCCGACGGGACCGTGCTGGAGATCGAGGCCGAGTTCGAACTCCGCGACGCCGACCGGTTCGGCCTGCACGTACGCGGCGGAGACGGCGAGCGGACCGTGATCGGGTACGACGCCGCCGCGCGGCGCCTCTACGTCGACCGGACCCGGTCCGGCGACGTCGGGTTCAGCGCGCTCTTCCCCGGCGTGCACTCCGGCCCGCTCTCCGTCGATGGCGACCGGGTGCGCATGACGATCTACGTGGACCGCTCCTCCGTCGAGGTGTTCGGCGGGGCGGGTCAGACCACCATCACCGACCAGATCTTCCCCGCGCCGGGCAGCGACCAGACGCGGCTCTTCGCCGAGGGTGGGGAGGTGCTGGTGCGGTCACTCACCGTCCGGCCGCTGCGGTCCGTGTGGCGATAACCTGGGACCCGATCATCAGCAGTCCGGGGGCCGCGGCAGGTACCGCGGTCCCCGGCGTCGCCTCCGCTAGGAGCGCTCATGGACGGTGCGGTTTCCAATTCGACGGTCGCCCGGGCCCGGCCCACGCTACGGGACGTCGCCCTACTCGCTGGCGTGAGCACGAAGACGGCCTCCCGGGTGATCAACGGCGAACCGGGAGTCTCCCCGTCCAAGATCACGGCCGTGCAGCGGGCGATCACGCAGCTCGACTACCGTCCGAACTTCACCGCC
The DNA here is from genome assembly GCF_023656545.1 of Micromonospora phytophila. Lineage (GTDB taxonomy): Bacteria > Actinomycetota > Actinomycetes > Mycobacteriales > Micromonosporaceae > Micromonospora > Micromonospora phytophila. The sequence continues at coordinate 18,282 of NZ_JAMOKF010000004.1, forward strand.
AGCAGCCTGCGGCGCGCTGGCGGCCGCAGCGCGGCGATCGCCGCCGTCCTCGAGGACCTGGCCAACCCCTTCTCCTCGGCGCTGCACCGGGCGCTGGAGGACGCCGCCCGCGAACGGGAGGTGCTGATCTTCGCCGGAAGCGTCGACGAGAGCCCCGAGCGGGAGCGCGACCTGGTCCGGGCCTTCACCATGCGGCAGGCCGACGCCCTGGTGGTGGTGCCGGCAAGCGACAACCAGAGCTACCTGATGGGCGACGTCAACGCCGGCACCCCCGTGGTGTTCGTCGACCGGCCCCCGGTCGGGCTGCCCGTCGACGCCGTCCTCACCGACAACCACGACGGCGCCGCCGCCGCTGCCCACCACCTGGTCCGGCACGGCCACCGGGACATCGCCTACCTCGGCGACCTCCAGACGATCTCCACCGCCCGGCAGCGCTTCCGGGGTTTCAAGGAGGCGCTCAGCGACCACGGCATCCGGCCCGATGCCGCGAACATCGTCCACGACCTGCACACCGAGCGCGACTCCGAGGAGGCGGCCCGCCGGCTGCTGACCCGCGAGTCCCCGCCGACCGCCCTCTTCACCTCGCAGAACCTCGTCACCATCGGCGCCATCCGGGCGCTGCAGCAACTCGGCCGGCAGCAGCAAGTCGCCCTCGTCGGCTTCGACGACTTCCCCCTTGCCGACCTGCTCCAGCCTGGCGTCACCGTCGTCGCGCAGAACCCGTCCGAGATGGGCCGGGTCGCCGCCTCCCTGATCTTCCGCCGCCTCGACGGGGAGCAGTGGCGGCCGAGGACCCACCTCGTGCCGACCCGGCTGATCGCCCGCGGGTCGGGCGAAATCGCGGGGCCGCACCGGGACTGAGGCGCACCCGCAATGGCGGGAATGTAATAGAAGGAGCCTCGACCCGCCCGGACGCCCGTCAGGGCGGTATCACCGGATCGCCTCATGGATGTGCAACCGGCAGGTGAGCATCGGCCGTCGCGCCCATTGATGACTTCGGTCAACCCGGTCTGCGTAGTCCTGTCATGCGGACTGGGATTCGGTTGGCGAGGTAGAACCCCCAGTCAGGTTCGGTGCTCCGGGCCAGCTCGGTTCGCGCGGCGCTGATGATCGAATCGAGTCGGTCGCGGGTGGTGGACAGGTCGCGTACCTGGGCGTCGATGCGGGCGCTCCTCGCTCCCGATCTCCTGCGTAGACGGCGAGATGGGAGGGAGGGCTGAGCGACAGCGGCCCGGCGGCGAGGGCCTACCGCTCGGCGGATCACGGGCCTTTTCGGGTGCACTGTGCCGAGCCATCGAAGGTGCGTGCTGGACGGGACTTGCCAAACCCGCCATCCGGTCAGCCGGCGGTTGGCAGAGTGGGAAAGGTGAGCAGGAGGCGGCCGGTGCGGCAGCGGCACCAGCGCCTTGCGCGAGTCTCCCGGAACCTTCATTTCTCCAGCGAGGGTGCCGGCGTCACCAAGTTGGAACTGTTCCTCGACCTGGTCTTCGTGTACGCATTCCTCGCTGCGACGAACCTCATGGCGGAGAACTTCCGAGTCGAGGGCGTGTTCGAGGGCGTCTTGGTGATCCTGCTGCTGTGGAGATGCTGGAGCTCATATGCGTTGCTCGGCAATCTCGTCAAGGTAGACCGGGGAATCATTCGGCTGGTCATGTTCGGCGTGGCCGCGACGATCCTGTTGATCGGCATCGCCGCGCCGGTGACCTTCACCGACCGGCCGGGAGGCCTGTTCGGGCCGCTGATCTTCGTCGTCGCCTTCCTGCTTGCCCGGCTCGTTGCACTGCTGATCCTGACGTACGCCGCATCAGGCGAGCAGCGGATCCGAGCGTCCGTCCTCGGCAGGTGGTTGCCCTTTGCCGGCGGCGCGGTTCTGCTGCTGTGCGGCGCGCTACTTCCTCGTCTCCTACCCTCGGGCATCGACGGTGAGAGTGTCCGGCTGGCCCTATTCTTCGCCGCCGCCGCTGTCGATTTCATCGGCGTACGAGCGATCGGCATGGGTGGCCTTCGAATCGCCTCCGTGCCGCACTGGGCAGAGCGGCACCGGCTGGTCATGCTCATCGCGCTGGGCGAGACGATCATCTCGATCGGCACCAGCCGCGGCCTGATCGGTGATCCCCCGATCACCTGGTCGGTCATCGGGGGTTCGGCGCTGGGCCTCATCGTGGTGGCCGTGCTCTGGTGGCGCTACTTCGACATCGCCGGATTCGCCGCCGAGCGGGCATTGGAGCAGCAGCCGGCATCCGCCAGGTCACGACTCGGCCGCGACGTGTACACGATCCTGCACCTTCCGATGATTGTCGGCCTCGCCCTGTTCGCGCTGGGGCTCAAACGTGCCTTGAGTTCGGTCGAGCCCGCCGACGCAGCCAGGTGGGACGAGCTGAGCACGCTGGTCCTTTACGGAGGTGTCCTTCTGTACCTGCTGGGCATGGTGGCTCTCGAGTACCGCACCATTCGCCTGCTGGGTCGGAGCCCGTTGCTGGGGGTCGTTCTGGTGGGTGCCGCGGTGCCGGTCGCGGTCCACCTGCCGGCGGTGGGTGCCGTAGCGCTGCTTGCCGCCCTTCTCACCAGTATGGTCCTGGCTGACCTCACCGTCTTCCGTCGGCGGCACCGCACGCTGCACGAACGGGTGGCGGAGGCGGCAGACCGGACCACCGGCACCGGGGTCACGCCGAAGGAACTGTTCCTGGATCTGGTGGTCGTCTATACGTTCATCCAGGTCACGGTGTTGGCGAGCCGGCATCCCACCGGGCCGGGGGTCGCCCAGGCACTGGCAGTGCTCACCCTGCTGTGGATCGCCTGGTCCCGCTACACGCAGGTGGGAAACGTCCTGCGCAGCGAGTCCATCCCCGTCCGGTTGAGTGTCCTGCTGGTCGTGGCGCTGGCCCTGACCATCGGTATCGCCATCCCGCAGGCGTTCGATCACGTGCCGGACGGCCTGCCCGGGCCGACGGTCGTCGTCGCCTGCTACATCGCCGTCCGCCTACTGCACCTGGCCGCGCTCCGGCTTGTTGGCCGCCCGGACCGGGCGCCACCCGCACACGTGCTGCGGGCGAGCGTCCCGACCTTGACGGCGCTCGTCCTGCTGATGGTCGCCGCCCTGACGTCCGCGCGACCGGACGCTCCGGAGGTGCTGGGGCAGCTGGTGGCGAGCCTCTGGCTGGCAGCCATCGTCGTCGACCTCGCCGGCGGCTACCTCGTCCTGCGGTTCTGGTGCGTGAGTTCGGCCAGACATTGGAGCGACCGGTACGCCCTGATCATCCTCATTGCACTGGGAGAATCGATCATCTCAACGGGAGTGGCGGTTTCCGGCCGCCCCATCTCTTGGTCGGTCGTCGGTGCCATCGTCACCAGCATGGTCCTGCTGGCCACGCTGTGGTGGGCGTACTTCGACACCGACGCCGTTGTCGGAGAGCGCACCTTGCAAGCCCGCACTGGCGATCAGCGGGCGGCGCTGGCCCGCGACGCGTACGCCTACCTCCACCTGCCGATGATTGCCGGGCTGATGCTGCTCGCCGTCGGCCTGCGTGAGATTCTCGACGTGCTGAGCGAACCGTCAGGACCGGCGCGTACCCCGTTGGGACACGCCATCCTCTTCGCCGGGACAATCGTCTATCTTCTCGCCAACCAGGCATTCTGGTGGCGTGTCCAGCGCGAGGTCCGCTGGGTCCGCGTTGTCGGAATCCTGTTCGTGATGGTCCTCGCGCTGGTGACCAGCCCGCTGTCGCCGCTGCTGGCGCTGACTATCCTGACCGTCACCAGCGTTTTCGTGATGGCGATCGACTCGCTCCGTGCCGCCGACCTACGGCGACGACTGTCCGAACCACCACGCTCGGCCATCCTGACCGACGCCCGGCCGGGCAACCCGATCACGTAGCCCGGTGGAGCGCCGTACCTGGAATGTCGCCGAAGCTTGCCGGCGTTGATTCGTCGGGTTCGCCGCGCTGGAGGTCGGGGAAATCCGGGTTCGGTGGACCCCGACTTCCGGTGGCGCTCCGTCAGCTCAGCATCACATCCTGAAACTCCGCGACCGAGTCGAAGACGTTCACCCCGACCCGACCGGCGGGATAGGTGCCGTCGGTGGCATCGATGACCGGGATCGTTCCGCCGTCGAACCAGACCTGGATCCGCGGGCCGGTGGCGACGACCCGCAGTCGGTACATGCTGCCCGGCACGATGGTCACGGGGTGGACGGCGATGTCCCGGCCCGGCCGCCACAGCTTCACCAGGCCGTCGGTGTCGACGTTGACCGTGTAGTGCGCGCTGCCGTCGGCGGTGGCCCGGAAGGTCAGGCCGGCGGCGCGGCCGGCGAGCACTCGTAGCTCACCGGTGTAGACGAGGTCGGCCGCCATGCGATCGCTGAGCCGGAACCCGTTGTCCATCCGCCGCCCGCGCAGCCCACCGGTGGGTACCGTCCACTCCCCGCCCGCCGGGTGCCAGCGCGCGGCCCACCTCCGCCCCGCCCTGACCACGGTGGCCCTGCCGTACCCGATCCCGCCGCCGCTCCAGCGGCGCGTCGACCAGCAGCCCCCGAATCCGTTCGGCCAGGGGGTGCCTCAGGCCCAGCAATGCGGCCCCGCTTAGCTCAGCTGTCCCCGCTCGCGTTGCCGGGCGGCGAACCGTTCCAGTGCGGCCTGGTGGGCGCGTCGGTTCTTGCGCCAGTACCGGATGCGCCACCAGCGCAGCTGCACTCGTTGCAGGAACGACGCCCGCTGAAACGATTCCGGCTCTGAGAGGTACCAGCCACGCTCGCGCTCGGCTTCGCTCGGTCGCCGTTCGCGGGTCACGCGGCCAGTGTCGCAAGCTTTTCAGTAGCGCGGAAGCACTCGCGGCTACGCGCTCGGGCCGCGAGTCGACCCGTGTCGCTTTCCCCGGTAGCCGTCGGCCTGCTTGGCTGCGGTCGCGAGCACGCGTAGCGTGACATCGTCCGGCGCTGAAAGTGTGCGTCACGCTGGTGACACAGAAGGATCACCGCTCGGAGGGCCCTCGTATGCACACATCGTCGGGTCTGCAAGGTCCTGTTCTGTTGCTGGTGGTCTTCGGGTCCGCGGCGTTGATATTCGTCGTCCCCAGGCCGCGACTGTTGTGGGCAGCCCTGCTCGCGGCGGTCTGCGGGTTCTGCGAGGGGCGACTGGGTGACTTCTGGGATGCCATGTTTGGCACGACGGCTCCGGCTTGGCTGCCGCTGCTGCTACCAGCCGTTGTGCTCGGGGCGGGATTCGCGTGGCGGGCGCCTGGTTGGAGGGCCATGGCAGCCGGATGGCTGGGGATCCCGTGGGGGCTCGCGCTGACGGTGGGCGTGTACTGGGGCCTCCCCTGTTGGAACTGCGGCGAGTCGTACTACGGATATTGGGCGTTCGGTTTTAGCATGATCGGAGTCGTCCTCACCATTGTGGGCGCTGCGCTCACCGTGGCCCTTCGAGCCCTGATCCGCCGATTGCGGTCCTGACCAATGGCCGGCTGTAATGCTGGCCCGCTCAGTGCCGGGCCGGTGATGGCCCCTCCAGATCCTGGATGCCGTCCTACAGCTCCGCCCGCTGCCGCTACATCAACGAATGGGTTGCCACGAAGATCCGCTGGCGGCTCACCGGCGACACCGCCGCGAAGAGCGCCCTGACCAGCTGGGCGAACTCCTGCCCCAACGTCACCATCACCGTCGTCCGCGCCTTCTGACGGCACCCGGAGGGCGCCGCGCCTGCCGGTCTGTTGCGTTGCCCGGACCCTCGGGCACCGAGTCGACCGGCGCGGCCAACATCGGGGCGACAGGCCGGCCAAGCACCGGCCCACCTGGCGACGTCTCCCACTGCCAGGCCGGGCTCATCCCCTCCAGCCCCATCCGTCAAGACCGCGAGCGCCGCTCATGTGCGTCCCTCCCCCGCCATCGTCGGGCAGCGGGATCGGGCCTCGGGCGCAGATCAGGCACAACGAATGCACCGGATCTGCCGCATTACGAGTCGGTTCCCCGGCGCTGGTTCACCGCCCAGTCCTCGTGCCCGTCGTTTGGCAGACTTGGCCTTCACAATGGACGGGTGGCGTGACAAGATCTCCGATCAGCTGGCAAGTTCCCATCACCATGGAGCTTTGGCGGGCTATTTCGGCATTTTCGGCCCATGAGGGTCAGATACTAGAGAAGGCTACAAAATCAGGGCCTCCTCATTTTTGCCACGGATGTAGCACTTGGGCCGCTGCCACCCTATCAGCCAGTTGGTGGAAAGTTCATGCGTTGACTTCTCATCACGAGGCGAGCACCATCAGTGGCGCGTTCAGAGTTGACAGAACTAGGCGGCCCGGGTAAAAGGACCCGAAAAGTAGAGACACGATCGTTGACAAACGACCATGTCAACACGCTTTCGCAGTTCTTGTCGACACAACCTCCGTGGGATCCACAACCAACGGAGGGCAGTGACCACAGATGCCGCTCGGCGCGTATCGCGACCCGATTTGCGGAAGCGGCACCGTTCCTTATCCAACGCACACTCTGCGTCTCAGGAACGTCCCGATGTTGAACTCCCTCATGCTGGCAGCCGCCGCTGCCCTTTTCATCCTGCTCGGCACCCCCGCGCCCCGCCTTTGCAATTCAGCAGGTGTGGGCGGGTGTCACGACTACGCGATCCACGCGTAGCCACACCCATTAAGGAGACCCCCATGTCCAAAGCAAAGCGAAGACTCAGAGGGGCGGCATTCACGATTGTCGCAGTAACTGCGCTGACTGCCGCATTCTCCCAGCCGCTCTTCGCAGCAAAGCCCTCACCGATGGCCACTGTCAGCGGCGCGTCTCTGGCCGCCGCCTGTGACAAGGCGCCGACCGGTGTGCAGGTCAGCGATCACTGGCTGCCGTTCACGGTCCCCGCCGGGCTGATGCCCGACCCACAGTTCGACGGGCTCTCGGCCGAGCTGCAGGTGCATCGTGTCCAGCCCGTCTACGCCCACGGCAAGTGCCCCGCGGTGCCCAACCGGGCCGCGGTGCTGATCCACGGCCGCACCGCGTACGGCCCGGCTGTATTCGACCTGCGACAGCCCGCCCCAGTTGGCGGCGAGCTCAGCGTGCAGAAGGCGCTTGCCCGGGCGGGAATCGACACCTTCGCCCCCAACCTGCTCGGCTACGGCCGCTCGACGCGCTTCGCCCACGGCCTGGACGATCCGGGCAACGCGAGCCTGCGCGCCTACAACACGGACGGCACCTGCTCGTACCCCGAGGGGTGCGACCGCACTCACGTCCCGGTCTTCCCCCTCGATCAGCAGGGGACGGACCTGTTGATCAATCCGCTCGGCCAGCAGCGGCGCTCGCACTCAAGCCATGTCCGGTTCGCCCGTGTCGACACATTCGTACGCGACATCCGTCAGGTCATCGACGACGCCATCACGCGGGCGCAGCCATCGGACGGCAAGGTCACCCTGCTGGGCTACTCGGCTGGCGGGCAGCACGTCAGCCGGACGCTGTACGCGGCCAACCCGGTCCTTCCCCACAGCGACCAGTACATCGCGAAAGTGAATCGTGTCGTGTTCCTGTCGTCGCTCTTCGGTTTCCCGACCGAGGAGACACCACCGCCGACGGGATTCGCTACCTTCCCGCTGCACGTCTTCAAGACTGACGCTGCGAGTCTCACCGACATCTGGCAACTGGGGGCAGGCCGCGAGCCGGCCTGCACCGGTCATATCGTCCCGGGCAGTCCTCAGCAGCTCTCGACGCAGCTCCGTGAGGAGGAGACCGTGGGCCTTCAGTGGGGAGGGGACGACCCCGCGCACCCGACCGGCCTCGCCCGCAGTCCGGTGTTCTCTAGCTACGGCTGGAACACGTTTGTCGCCGGACAGCTGACCCCACCCACGCTGGTCATCCACGGGGTTGAAGACCAAGTCACGCTGGTGGCGAACGCGAACAGCATCTACGGCGCCCTCCCAGCGTCGATGACGAACAAGGTGCTGGTGAAGGTGGCGTGCGCGAGCCACGGACTTCTGTGGGAGGGCTGCTCCGGGCAGCGCTGCACCCCGGCCTCGGGCACGCCCTACGGCGGCAAAGTCGGTGCTCCCTGGGCCGGTCCGTATTCCACGCTCAAGGCGGCGCTGATCGAGTGGATCAATAGTGGAACATTCAACGGCGCCCCGAACGGGCAGTTCAACGTCAACGAGAGCGGTGTAGTGAGCGCCGGGCCCTGAGATCGGCTGGCTTGGCCCTGCGACGGTATGAAGAAGGCCCGGGTCACGATCGGCGATCAAGCCCGTGACCCGGGCCCTCTCCTATGGAGCCGCCTGAAGGAGTCGAACCGTCGACCTACGCATTACGAGTCCGTTCCTGGTTACTGCGACCCGGCCCGATCGGCATACCGGCTCTTCGAAGTTAAGCGGGGTTGAGGTGTCCGCGGTGGCGTCGGGTGGTGGCGGTGCGGGTGCGTAGGCGTTGGTTCTCGGGGTTGCGGAAGCCGTAGGCGTCGCGGGCGACGGTCTTGATCACGCGGTTGGTGCCTTCGGAGCCGGCGTTGGTGATTCCGGTGGTCAGGAACGCGTGGATGTGTGGCCACCAGGTCTCGATGGTGGTGGCGAGCTGGTGGAGCTCGGGCAGGTCGGTGGCGGCGCAGCGGGTGTAGAAGCAGTGCAGGAGCCGGTGGATGTGTTCGCGGTCGGGCTGGGTGCGGGCGGTCGCGAGGAGGTCGAGCAGGTCCTCTTTCGCGTTCCACGCGACAAGGATCGGGGCGCCGATCGTGGTGGGCAGGGTTTCGAGGGTGTCGACCAGGCGGTCGACGTGCTTGCCGGGCATGCGGGCGGCCGAGCGGGTCAGCCGGTTGCGCATCCGCCATTCGGGATCGGTGCCGCGTCCTGGCGTCCGCGCCGGGTCAGGGTCATGCGGCGGCGGACCTCGGTGACGGCCCGGTTGGCCAGTTGCACGATGTGAAAGTGGTCGACGACCAGCAGCGCGTGTGGCAGCACCTGGCGGAGGCGGCCTTGAAGACGGTGCACATGTCGATTGCGGCGGCTCGGACCTGGTCGCGCCAGGCCTGCGGGCGATCCCTCAGCCAGCCGGTGACCGTGGCGGTGGTGCGGCCTTCGACCCAGGGCCCCGGCAAAGTCGTGAGGGGAGTCCGGCTTGAGGTGGTTGGCGTAGACGCGCCCTGGGCGTGGGCAGCAGGGCGGCATGGCCGTCCCAGAAGATCATCAAGGTTCTCGAGGCCTGTTGATCTATCTGAAGTGAGCCATGCCCGCGCTGCCATCATCGCTGATCTCATCGTTGTCGACCGCACCGCCCGGGGCATCTGCCGTGGCCTCGGCTGCCGGCCTGCTCGCCGCGTTGAGTTCCCTGCCCGATCCACGTGCCCGACGTGGAGTCCGGCATGCTCTGGTAACCGTGGTCGCGGCGGCGGTGTGCGCGGTCGTCGCTGGTTACCGCTCGTACGCGGCGATCGGTGAGTGGGTCGCTGATCTACCCGCTGATACCGCGGCTGTGCTCGGGATCCACGCAGACCGGCGGCCGTCAGAGGCCATGATCCGCAGGCTGTTGCAGGCCCTGGACCCCGACCGGCTGGCCGCGGTGATCGGTGCCTGGCTCGCCACACAGCTGCCCGCGCCGCCGGCGGGAACACGCCGGGTGATCGCCGTGGACGGCAAGACGCTACGCGGCTCCCGCACCGGCGACACCGTCGCCCGGCACGTCCTCGCCGCCGCCGACCAGACCACCGGTGTCGTGCTGGCCAGCACCGACGTCGACGGCAAGACCAACGAGATCGCCCGCTTCGCACCCCTGCTCGACCAGCTCGGCGACCTCGGCGAGGTCGTGGTGACCGCCGACGCCCTGCACTGTCAACGCGACCACGTCGCCTACCTCGCGAGCGTGGCGCCCACTGGATTCTCACCGTGAAGGGCAACCAGCCCAACCTGCGCACCCAACTGGCCGCCCTGCCCTGGCGGGCAGTCGCCGACGCACACCGCGGCACCTGCCGCAGCCACGGCCGCCGAGAGATCCGCACCCTGAAAATCCTGTCCGTCTCCACCGGGATCGACTTCCCGAACGCCGCCCAAGCCATCCAGATCCGACGCCGCCGACGCCGACTCGACCAGCGAAACGCTTCACGACCGAGACCGTCTACGCGATCACCGACCTGCTCGTGCACCAAGCCAAACCCGCGCAACTCGCCGCCTGGATCCGCGGTCACTGGTCGATCGAGAACACAGTCCACTGGGTCCGCGACGTCACCTACGACGAAGACCGATCCCAGATCCGCACCGGCACCGGACCCCAAGTCATGGCCACCCTCCGCAACGCCGCCATCGGCGCCCTACGCCTGACCGGCGTCACCAACATCGCCGCCGCCAACCGCCACCACGCCCGCGACAGCAACCGACCACTCGCCCTACTCGGCATCACCTGAGGACTTTGCCGAGGCCCTGCCGCCACACCTAGAAGCTGACCGGGGTTGACTGGCGTCCCGCCCTATCGGGCACGCAACGGGCACGCCACAACCCCGGCGGATGGCGGCAGCTTTGGCCGTACCGATGGCTGTACAGTCCCGATCGTGAGCGTGGATTTGTTGCTCGGAAAGGCCAGACCTGAGGTGGGGGTCCTCACCGAAGCGGCTGACGCCGGAGGGTCGCGGCGGTGCTGGACATCGAGTGGGTCAAGCCTGAAATGACCTCTCCATTCGAGCCAGGTGCGTCGCCGTGGGTCGGACCACCTTTGACCGAAGACGCCGTTCGGCGTGCCCAGGAAACGCTTGGGGTTCGGTTACCCCGAAGTTACGTTGCGCTGATGTATCGCCAGAACGGCGGGGTCCTGAAGAACAACTGCTATCCCACGGACTTCCGGACGTCGTGGGCCGCCGACCACTTCCAAATCGATGTCCTCATGGGCATCGGACATGAGGAGGGGGTCGACGCCCAGTCCGCTTACCTGATCTCTGAGTGGGACTACCCAGATGTCGGGGTAGTGCTCGGTGTGACGCCTGCGGCGGGCCCTGACACGGTCATGCTCGACTACTCGGAGACCGGACCGGGCGGGGAACCGGCGATGGTGTATGTCGACGAAGACAGAATTCCCCGGCGGATCGCCGCCTCTTTCGAAGAGTTCATGGATTGCCTGGTCTCGTGCGAGGTCTATGACGATGAAGACGATGACCAGTAACCGCTGATTGAGCGAGCCCCCACCAACAGGGGTGCCCTTACTCGCGTGCGGGTGGACTAGTGAAAGCGGATCTCCTCGTCGGGCAGTCGCCAGACCGTCCAGCCTCCCCGGACGGGGACAAGGTGGAGCGCCTCACTAGCCGAACGACCTTGGCCCCGTCCGGGGAGGCTGGTAGCCCTTGTGGTGCCCGGCGAGGTGATCCGCGGCTGATCTTTGAGGAGGGCCGGGGCTCGGGGCGGAGCCCCGAGGTCTTCTAGGTCCTGGTCGTCCAAGCCTGGCCGGCCGGCCCGGCCGATGCCGGCCGGAGGTCGCCAGCAGGCCGGGGCCGGGCCGGCGCGGCCCGCTTTGCGGGCCGCCTTGATGTTCCTCACCCTCACCCTCGGCTCTTACGGCCGCGTCCACTCCGACGGCACCCCGGTCGACCCGGACGCCTACGACTACCGGCGGGCCGCGTGGGATGCCGTGCAGTTCCCCCGGCTGCTGGATCGGTTCTGGCAGAACCTACGCCGCGCGGTCGGCTGGAACGTCCAGTACGCAGGTGCCGTCGAGCCACAACGCCGGCTGGCCCCGCACGCGCACTTCGCCATCCGGGGAACCATCCCCCGCGCCCTCGTGCGGCAGGTCGCCGCCGCGACGTATCACGCGTACTCCTCGCCGCCTGCGCCGCAGCCGGCATGGGCGGCGGCGAGCACGACGGCCAGGGCGGCAGGGAGCAGAGCCCGGCGCATCCGAGCACCGTAGGTCGGGGCCCGGCTCCCCGCAGCGGTGACGATTCCGGACTCCCGACCCGTTCACCGGGTGGCATGATGTCCGGCGTGTCCGCCCCTCGTGACCCGCACAGCGCCGACCTGGCCCCGCCCACCAGCGTGATGCCGGTGGTCCGCCCGGCCAGCAGTCGCCACCGAGCCCCGGACGACGGACGGCGGCTGATGTGGCTGGCGGTGGGGGGAGCCACCGTCGCGCTGGTGGCCGCCATGCTCGCGGCGGTCTTCACCGGCGGCGAGGAGGCCGGGCCCGCCACGGGTGGCACCCTGGCTGTCGGCACGTCCGCCCCCGCCGAGGCCACCGAACCGCTCACCGACGAGGTCTCGCCCACGCCCACCGGCCCCCCGTCTTCGTCATCGCCCGCCCCGCGGCGGTCGGCCAGCCCGGCCGAACTCGCGGCCGGGCTGCGGGACACCCTCGACGGGCTCGTACAGCAACGGCAGCTTCGTCCCGGTGACGGCAACGAGCTGCGAAAGCGGTTACGCGAGGTGGCGGAGAGGATCGCCGACGGCGAGACGGACAAGGCGCGCGAGAAGCTGCGCGAGTTCGCCGAAAGGCTGGTCAACCTGCGCCGTGAGGGCAAACTGAGCGTGCGCGGGTACGACGTCCTCGCCGCTGCGGCGACGCAGCTCGCCCAGGCGCTGCCCGCCCGCTGACGCCGGGCCGTCCGCCGGCGGCCCGCCGGTGCCGTCACCGGCACTGGCGTGGGTGCGGAATCTCGGTGGAGCAGTCGAGGCCCGATCGGTGAAGATCGGGTGGTGTCCGTTCCCGCCCGTCAGATCCGTGCCCGCTACTCGGTGAACACGATCACCGTGTACCACTGCCGGCTCACATCGCTGCCGGCATCGACGCCAGCCCGGACGTCACCGCTGACGACGTGCCCGAACGGCAGCACGGACCGTGATCGTCCTGCAGCAGGCCGGCGCGGCCGCCCGCGGCAGATCCGTGCACGTGAGCTTGGATGACCCACGGCCGGCGGCGGATGGCGCAGTCGAGGGTTGTCGGCAGGGGCAGGGTCGGTCGCCACCGGCTGACGTCGCTCACCCGATCATCGTGCGCGCCGCCGTGGAGAGCAGTTCCTGAAGCAGCAACCCGCGGCGGATGTCGAGGGAATGCGGTGTTTTCGTGCGGACGGCGGCCGCGAACTCGGCGCGCACGATCGGCCAGCACCCAGCGTGGTCCACGGTGGCAAAGTCGAGGCCCATCGAACCGACGGCCCCGAAGAGTTCGATGCCGGCGCGCGACGACGGCAAACCCACCGCGCCGGAAAGCGAGAGCTGGCTGACGGCCCCGCCTTGGTGTAGGCAGGTCAGCTCGACCCACCGCCGCGGGTCGCCGCAGGCGCGCAGGTCGGTGATCCGGCCGAGCGCGGCGTCTGCGAGGTCGAGCAGATGCGGACCGAGGTCGTGCAGTGCGCCGTACGTCATGCGCCAACCGGTGGCGAACGGGCCACCGAGGAACGCGCCGTGCAGGTAGCTGGCGCGAGCGCCGATGGCCGGGAAGTCTCGCGCGGCGGTGAGGAAGGCGCGGGTGCGGGGGTGGTAGCGCTTGGTCAGCACCACCTGGCTGACCACGCCTGCGTTGTCGACGGCGTCAGCGAGTCGGCGGGCGTCGTCGAGGGCGAGGGCGAGGGGCTTCTCCAGCAGCAGTGCCTTGCCGGCCTTCGCCGCGCGGATGCCGAGGGCGGCCTGGACATCGGGCGGCACGGCGAACGCGACCGCCTCGCATCGGTCGAGCAGTTCCTCGTATGACCTCACGGCGGTCGTGCCGAGTGTGGTTGCGAGTTCTGCCGCGGCCTGCGGACGGCGCGCCCATACGGCGGTCAGCCGCGTTTCGGGCCCGGCGGCGAGCACCGGCCCGTGCATGGTCGCCGCCCATGGTCCCGCCCCGACCAGCCCCACCGTGACCGGGCCTACGCTCGGGATCATGTCGCGTTGCACGGCTCATTCTCCAGGTCGGTGCGGCACGCCGCGCCGGAGAAGGTGCGGCGACGGTGGCATGCGGACGGAATGGTCAGGCTAGGGCGGCATCGACCGTTTCGGGGGCGTACACCTGCTCGATGACCATCGCGTGGGCGCCGGTCAGCACCGCCCGGTCGCCGAGCTGACTGGTCGTCACCTCGAGGCGGCGGGTCGAGCGGGGCAGTGCGCTTTGGTACAGCTTCTCGCGCACGCCGGTCACGAAGTGAAGGTCGGCCAGGTCGCCCGCGATGACCAGTACCCCCGGGTTGAGCAGGCACACCACGGTCGCGAGCACCTCGCCGACCAACTGGCCCGCCGTGCGGGCCAGGTGCACCGCCTCGGCGTGACCGGAGCGGATCCGCTCGATCAGCTCGGCCCCGGACGAGGTCGGCGTGCCGGCAGCGGTGAGGCGTTGGGCCAGCGCGAGCCCGCTGGCCACCGCCGCCAGGCAGCCGTAGAGGCCGCACTGGCAGCGGGCCTGCGGGTAGTCGTGCAGCCGGATGTGGCCGATGTCGCCCGCGCCACCGTCGATGCCGCGGTAGACCTGGCCGTCGACGATGACGCCCGCGCCGATCCCCGTCGCGACCTTGACCAGCACCAGCGTCGGGCAGTCGGGGTAGTGCAGCGTCTGCTCGCCCAACGCCATCAGGTTGGCGTCGTTGTCGACGTACACCGGCCGGTCCCAGGTGTTGCGCAGCCGCTCGGCGATCGGGTAGCCGTCCCAGCCCGGCATGATCGGTGGTTGGGTCACCATGCCCGCCTCGAACTCGACCGGGCCCGGCACGCCGAGGCCGATCCCGCGCACCTGAGTGGGCTCCCAGCCGGCCCTGGGAAGCAGTCGGGCGAAGGCGGCGTCGACCCAGCCCAGCACCGCCTCGGGGCCCATGCCGATCTTGATGAGGCGGTGCTCCTCGGCGAGCAGTTGTCCGCGGAGATCGACGACGGCGGCCCGGGCGTGATTGGCGCCAAGATCGGCCACCATCACCACTCCGTGGTCGGTGTCGAGCTCCAGCAGCTCCGCTGGCCGGCCGCCGGTCGAGCCTTCCACGCCGGAGGCGCGGAGGTAACCGGCGGCCCGCAGCGCGTCGATGCGCTGCGTGACTGTCGAGCGGGACAGCCCGGTGTAGATCTGCAGCTCCGCCCGGGTGCGGGCCCGGCCCGTCCGGACCAGCCACAGCAGGTGGCCAGCGGAACTCTGGTTGCCCGCTGGCCTAACCCTTGTCGGCACCAGCGGTTAATCCCTCCGTCAGCAGCCGCTCGGCAGCGAAGAAGATGATCACGATCGGCAGTGTGAGGACGACCGACCCGGCCATCAGCACCGTCTTGCTCACCTCGATGCCGCCGGAGAGCTGGGCGAGTCCTAGTGAGACGGTCCAATCCGCCCGGTCCTCGACCAGGAAGAGCAGGGCAAACAGGAACTCGTTCCAAGCTATCATGAACACATACAGGGCATTGGCCATCACCGCGGGCGCGGCCAAGGGCAGCACCACCTTGCGGATGATCTGCAACCGGGTGTAGCCGTCGACGGCGGCGGCCTCCTCGAGGCTTTCCGGGATCGTCGACAGGTAGTTGCGTAACATGTAGATCGATACGGGCACCGTCTGCGCGATGTAGACGATGGTCAAGCCTGCGAGCGAGCCGCGCAGCCCAAGCCGGGTGAACAGCACGAACAGCGGGATCGCCAGCAAGATGGACGGGAACAGGTAGACCGCCAGGAACAGGAAGTGCACCTGACGTCGGCCGGTGAAGCGGAGCCGGCTGACCGCGTACGAGCCCGGGATCGACACGAGCAGCGTGAGCACGGTCGCGGCGGCCGACACCAAGGCGGAGTTGGCGAGGAGTCGCAGGAAGCCCTGGCCGCCGGCGTCGGCCGGAGTGAGCACCTCCCGGTACGTCTCGATCGTCCACTCCGACGGGCCGGCCCAGATCCCGCCGGGGTTGGCCAGGACCTCCTCGATCGGCCGCACCGACAGCAGCAGCATGTAGCAGAAGGGGAACAGGGTCACCACGACCAGCACCGTGATGACCATCCAGCGCAGGACGCCGAACAGTCGCTTCTCGAACGTGTAGCGATCCATCACGCCTCCTCCCCCTCGATCCGCGGCGCGAAGAATCGCAGGTAGATCACCAGCACCACGACGAGTCCCGCGGCGAGCACCAGCGCCTGGGCGGCCGCCGCGCCGATGTCGAAGCGCGCGGTGAGGAACTCGTAGACCCGTACGCTGACCACCCCGGTGCCGGCGCCTCCGCCGGTGAGCAGGTAGACGTCGTCGAACTTGTTGAAGGTCATGATGAACCTCAGCACGCACAGCAGCGCGATGACCGGCGCGAGCTGCGGCAGCAGGATGCGGCGAAACGTCTGGCTCGGCGCCGCCCCGTCGACCAGGGCCGCCTCCTCCAGCTCGCCGGGTACCGCCTGGAGCCGGGCGAGCAGGAAGAGGAACGCGAACGGGAAGTAGCGCCACGCCTCGAACGCTATGACGGTCAGTAGCGCCATCGGCAGGTCGACGTCGAGCCCGAGCAGCGAGAAGGTGTACTGCCGCTGGCTGAGAAACGCGATCGGCTGGTCCCAGCCGAGAAACCGGGTGCCCCAGTTGTTGGCCAGGCCGAACTGTGGACTCAGCAAAATCTCCCAGACGAACGTCACGGCCACGACCGGTGCGACGTACGGGAGTAGGACCGACGCCCGCACGAGCGTGCGGCCTCGGAAGCGCCCGCGCAGCGCGAGCGCGGCGATCAGCCCGAACAGGACGGACAGGGCCGTGCTGCCAACCGTGTAGACCAGCGTGGTCCACAGCGACGACCAGAAGCCCGGCGAGGTCACCACCAGTTCGAGGTTGGCGAGGGTGTACTGGCCGAACACGCCGGCGCGGCGCACGTTGATCAGCCGGATCCGCTGGAACGCCAGCATGACCGTCCAGAGGATCGGCAGGATCACGACGACGATGACGACGATCAGCGTCGGCGACAGGTAGACCAAGCCCGCGCGGTTCTCCCGCTGCTTGCGCGTCAGCGGTCGCCGGGGGCCGGTGGGCCGGCGGCGGCGCTCCTGCGCCTCCGCCGGCCTCGGCTCGTGGGTGGTGACCATCGCTACCCGACGGACTTCTGGATCGTGCGGACGTCCTCGGCGGCCCGCTTCGCCGCCGCGGCGGCGTCGGACTCGCCGTTGGCGAGCGCGTTGACCGCCTTCGGCACGGGAAGCTCGCCGAGCGTGGCACCGAGCAGTGCGCCCTGCTTCTGCGGGAAGCCCCAGCGCTGGAACGTGTCCGGGCTCGTCGACAACGCGGCCAGCACGTCGGCCGGGTAGACGTCACCGAGCGGCTTCTTGGTGTCGACGCCCGCTGGCAGCCCGTTCCACGCGGTGGTGAACTTCGCCGGGTCGCTCTTGTCGCCCTTGCGGACCGGGAACTTGCCCTCCGGGGCGATGCCGAGCCACTGCGGGTAGCCCTCGTTCATCATGAACTGAGTGAACCGGCGGGCGTTGGCGGTGTCCTTGCCGGTGTTGCTGATCGCCCAGCTGGTGATCTCGCCGAAGCCCTGCGGCTGACCGCTCGGGCCGCCGACCGCGGTCACGATGCCGGTGTTCTTCGCCAGGAACGCCGGGTCCTGCTTGCACTCCGGGCAGGTCGGCAGGGCGTCGTTGCGCAGCGCCGCCATCTCGTCGAGCAGGAACGAGGACCAGACGACCATCGCGGACTTACCGGAGAAGTAGGTGGCCCGGGTGGTGTCGACGTCCTGCGCGCCCGGCACCGACCACTTCCGCACCAGGTCGCCGTAGAGCTGGAAGGTCTCGACGCACTGGGGCGAGTCGAGCGTGACGCTCTTCGCGTCGTCGACCAGCTGGCAGCCGTTGCCGAGCGCGAAGTTCTCGAAGGTCTGCGCGGTGAACGCGTCGTTGGGCACGGTGGCGAGGGCGATGCCGGCCATCGCGCCGGTGTTGAGCTTCTGCGCCGCCTGGCGGATCTTGTCGAAGGTGTCCGGTGCCTGCAGGCCGGCCTTGTCGAACAGGTCCTTGCGGTAGAACAGCAGCTGCGCCCAGCCGTCGGAGGGCACGGCGAGCTGCTTGCCGTCCTGACTGGTGAGTTCGAGCGCCCGTGCGGAGAACGTGTCGCGGCCGAGCTCGTCGACGACGGATTTGGTCGCCGTGGTGTCGAGCAGGTCGTTGGAGGCCATCTGCGCCACGGAGGCCAGCGGCAGTGCGCCGACCACGTCGGGCAGGGTGCCGGCAGCCGCGGCTGAGGTGACGAGGCTGGTGAACTGGTTCTCGTCGGTAGCGACGATCTTGACCTTGATGCCCGTCTGCTGGGTGAACTTGTCGGCGATCGCCTGCGTCGCCTGTACGCGGTCGGTCTGGTTTTCCAGGCTCCACACGGTCAGGGTGCCGTCGCCACCGCTGCCCTCATCGTCGCCGCACCCGGCCAGCGCCGGCATGGCCAGCAGGCCCGCCGCGACGCCGCCCGCGAGCCACCGCCGGCTCCGAGCGTTCTTGATCTTCAAGTGACTTCCCTCCGTGAGGTGTCGGTGACCATGCACTGTGAACTCGTTACGGGCAGATTTCAGCAGTACTTATACTTGATTGCAATACATAACTCGGTAACATCTGCGGCTGACTCCGCGCGTTACGACGCGCATCCAAGCCCAACCTTGGGGTGGAAGGCCAGAGTGTCGCAAACAGTCCAGTTCGCCTCGCCGCGTCGCGTCGAGGTGATAGAGCAGCCCAGCATCGAACTCGGACCTGGCCAGATCAGGGTTCGCACCAGCTATTCCGGCATTTCCGCCGGCACCGAACTGACGGCCTACCGGGGCACCAACCCCTACCTGAACAAGACCTGGGACCCCGAACTACGGCTGTTCGTCGAGGGGAGCAGCGGCCTCAACTACCCGATCGCCGGACTCGGCTACTCCGAGGTCGGCGAGGTCGTCGAGGTCGCACCCGACCTCGCCGACGACGACGATCCGGCGATCCCGGCGGTTGGCCAGCAGGTGTGGGGCATCTGGGGGCATCGCGGCGAGGCCGTGCTGCCGGTCGACCGGCTGCGCGGTCACGTGCTGCCCGACGGCCTCGACCCGGTCGCCGCGACCTTCGCCCGCGTCGGCGCGGTGGCGCTCAACG
This sequence comes from Micromonospora phytophila, assembly GCF_023656545.1. Taxonomy (GTDB): domain Bacteria; phylum Actinomycetota; class Actinomycetes; order Mycobacteriales; family Micromonosporaceae; genus Micromonospora; species Micromonospora phytophila. The sequence continues at coordinate 37,225 of NZ_JAMOKF010000004.1, forward strand.
CCGTGCTCGCCGCCGACATCCACCTGGGCGAGGTGGTCGCCGTCTTCGGTCAGGGCGTGCTCGGCCTGCTCACCACCCGCCTGGTCCAGCTGAGCGGCGCCACCGCAGTCGCCGTCGACCCCGTACCGTCGCGGCTGGACAAAGCGCGCGAGTACGGCGCCGGAGCCACCATCAACGCCGCCACGGAGGCCGTCGCGCAGCAGCTGCGCCGAATCACCGAGGGCCGCGGTGCCGACGTCGCGATCGAGATCAGCGGGTCCTACCATGCGCTGCACGACGCGATCCGCTCCGTCGCCGTCGACGGCCGGGTCGTCTCCGCCGGCTTCTATCAGGGCGACGGGACCGGCCTACGACTCGGCGACGAGTTCCACCACAACCGGGTGCGACTCGTGTCCTCCCAGATCGGCGGGGTCCCACCCGAACTCGCGGGCCGGTGGAATGAGGCCCGACTCAACCACACGTTTCTCCAGCTCGCCCTCGACCGCCAGGTCGACCCGGTCGGGCTGGTCACCCATGTCATCCCGGTGGAAGAGTCGGCGCAGGCCTTCGACATGCTCGACCGCCGGCCCGAAGAGGCACTTCAGGTGGTGTTGAAGTTTTCATGATCAAGATTTCCTGTCAGGAGCAGCTGTTGCCTGGCGCGACGCTCCAGGACAAGTGGGACTTCGCCCAGCAGGCAGGCTACGACGCGATCGAGGTGCGGGGCCGAGGCGACTTCGCCCTCCGCGACCGGCTGCCCGAGCTGCGCCGCGCCGCCCGCGACGGCGTGCCCATGCCATCGGTGTGCGTGGAGATGCTGCACTTCCTCGGCGCCTTCGACGCGGACCTGCGCCGCGATGCGATCGCCCAGATGAAGTCCCAGCTGTCGGTCATCGCGGAGATCGGTGGGCCGGGCGCGGTCGCCTGCACGCCGGCCTCGTACGGCATGTTCTCCCGGCGGCTACCCCCGTTCGAACCGCCCCGCAGCGAGCAGGACGACCGCGCGGTGCTCGTCGAAGGGCTCACCGAGCTGGGCGAGCACGCCGCCCGGGAGGGAGTGGTGCTCGCTCTCGAACCGCTCAACCGCTACGAGGACCACATGGTCAACCGGCTTGAGCAGGCGGTCGAGCTGATCACCGCGGTCGGCCTCCCCTCGGTCAAGGCGCTCGCCGACACGTACCACATGAACATCGAGGAGGACGAACCCACCTCCGCCATCGTCATGGCCGCCACCCACCTCGGGCACGTGCAGGTCTCCGACTCCAACCGCTTCCAGCCCGGCGCCGGTCACCTGGACTGGGCGGCACTGCTCGGCACCCTGGACGCGATCGGCTACGACGGGCACCTCGCCGTCGAGTGCCGGCTGCGCGGCGAGCCTGCCAGAGCCGTCGCCGCCATCCCCGGTTTCCTGCGCCGCCATGCGGTGGGCGTCGCCGTATGACCATCGCACCCACCATCGAGGCCGACACCGCTCACGCCGTGTCCGAGCACCGTAGCCTCGATCGGGCCGCCCGACGGGTACTGGTGACGAACTGGCGAGTGCGCGCCACCGTGCCGGCCACCAAGCTCTATCCGCACCAGTGGAGCTGGGATTCTGCGTTCATCGCGATCGGGCTGCGCCACCTGTCCCCCACCCGCGCACAACAGGAACTCGAATCGCTGTTCGGTGCCCAGTGGCGCGACGGCCGGGTACCGCACATCGTCTTCGATCCTGACGTTGCCAGGGACGCGTACTTCCCCGGACCGGGGTTCTGGCGCTCGGGAAGCTCGAACGCCGCGGCCGTGCCGACCTCCGGGATCGTGCAACCACCCGCGCACGCCCTCGCGACCTGGGCCACGTACCGCGCCGACCCAGCGGTCGCGCACGTCCGCGGCTTCCTGCCGCGGATGTATCCCCGGCTCGTCCAGTGGCACCACTACCTGCTCACCCGACGCGACCTGGGCGGCGCCGGCCTCGCCTCGATCGTGCACCCCTGGGAGTCCGGGATGGACAACAGCCCGGCATGGGACGCCCCACTGTCCCGGATCGACCCGGTGTCGCCCGTCTCGTTCACTCGGCGCGACCTGGCACACGCGCCAGCGGCCGAGCGGCCCACCGATCTCGACTACGGCCGCTACATCAGACTGGCCAGCGACTACCGCGACGCCGGGTACGCCGACAAACCGTCGGTGCACGCCTTCGCGATCGAGGACCCGCTGTACAACGCGCTGCTGATCGCCGGCGAACACGCACTCGCCAACATCGCCGCGGCGATCGGCCGCGACCCGGCACCACACCGCGCCACGGCCGACCGCCTCACCGCCACCCTGGTGTCCCGGCTGTACGACCCGGCCGCCGAAATGTTCTTCCCGCGCGACGTACACACCGGCGAACTCGTGCGCTCCTGGTCGATCACTGGCCTGATGCCGATGATCGTGCCGGAACTGCCGGTGGCCCGGGAACTCGTCGATACCGCGCTGGGCAGCCGCTTCCGGCTCCGCGAGGCGTGCCCGCTGCCCTCCTACGACCTCACGGCACCCGACCACGCCCCGGGCCAGTATTGGAGGGGCCCGGGTTGGGTCAACACGAGCTGGCTGTTCTGGCACGGGCTGCGCCTGCACGGCGAGACGGCACTGGCCGACGACCTGCGCGAGCGGCTCCTGCACCGAGTGCTCAACACCGGGTTCCGCGAATACCTCGACCCGCTGACCGGCGCAGGACACGGCAGCGACGGGTTCAGCTGGACGGCCGCGCTGGCCCTCGACCTCATCCGCACCGCATGAACCCCTCGGTCACCGTGGCCGGAACGACCTGCCTGCTGGCCGCGGAACCCGGCGCCGATCTGGGAGCAGACCAGCTGGACGGGCTGTTCGTCGACGATTGCCGGCACCTGTCGACGCTGACGCTGCGCGTGCACGGCCAGCCACCGCGGACGCTGCGATCCTTTGGCGCCAGGTCGGTGGCCATCCCGGACACCCCGCGCGGTTCCAACCCGTCGTTCGCCGTGCACCGGCACCGCGAGGTGACGCCCGGCCGGCTGGTCGAGACCCTGACGCTGCGGTCCTACGTCGAGGAACCGCAGACCGTACGCCTCGGGTATCACCTCGCCGCCGACTTCGCCGACCAGTTCGAGCTGCGCTCCGACCGGGTTTTCGACAAGTCCGACGCGGTCCGGACCGCGACGCTCGACGGCGACCGCCTGATCCTCACCTACGAGCGGCGCGGCTTCCGGCGCAGCACCACGGTGACCGCCGCGCCCGCAGCCCGGCTGACCACCGACGGCGCGGACTGGATGCTGACGCTCGCGCCCCACGGCTCGGCGTCGGTCAGTCTCACCGTGGACGCCGGACGGCCCGCGCCGCCCATGGACGCATCCCCGCCGATGCCGCACGTGGCCCGCGACGACCTGGCCCGTTGCGTCCGACGCGGCCTCGCGGACCTTGACGCCCTCCGCCTCACCGTGCCCGGGCTGCCGACCGGCACCTACCTGCCCGCCGCCGGCGCACCCTGGTTCCTCACCGTCTTCGGCCGCGACAGCCTCGTCTCTTCGCTGTTCGCACTGCCCTACCGGCCGGAATTCGCCGCCGGCACACTGCGTGCCCTCGCCGCCTGCCTCGGCAGCCGCCATGACCCGGCCCGCATCGAGGAACCCGGCAAGGTGGTGCACGAACTGCGCACCGGCGAGCTGGCGACGCTCGGCGACGTTCCCTACGCCCGCTATTACGGCACGGTCGACGCGACCCCGTTGTTCCTGGCACTGCTGACCGCGTACCACGACCTCACCGGCGACGACGTCCTCGCCAAAGACCTCGAGGGTCCGGCGCGGGCCGCCGCCGGCTGGGTGTGCGGGCACCTCGACGCGCGCGGCTACCTGACCTACCGCACCGACGGACCGGGCCTGGTGCACCAGTGCTGGAAGGACTCCGCCGACTCGATCGCCTTCCGCGACGGCACCCCGGCCGCCGGGCCGATCGCGGTGTGCGAGGCGCAGGCGTACGCCTACCGCGGGCTGCTCGGCACGGCCCGGCTCGCCGAACGGGTGTGGGGCGACGCCACCTGGGCGACGGAGCTGGCCGCCCGCGCCCACGCGTTGCGGGCGCGGTTCGCAGCCGATTTCCGCCTGCCCGACGGTTTCGTGGCACTGGCCCTGGACGGCTCCGGCCGGGCGGTCGACGCGCTCGCCTCCAACGCCGGGCACGTGCTGTGGTCGGGCATCCTCGCCGACGACTGGGCCACGGCGGTCGCGCGGCGGCTCGCGGAGGACGATTTCTTCTCCGGCTGGGGCGTGCGCACGCTCGCCGAGGGCCAGGCGCCGTACCACCCCCTGTCCTACCACCGCGGCGGAGTGTGGCCCCACGACACCGCATTCGCCGTGGCCGGTCTGGTCGCCGCCGGCCAGCGGACCGACGCGGCGCGGATCGCAGACGGTCTGCTCGCCGCGGCCGCCCACTCCGACGACCGGCTGCCGGAGGTGCTCACCGGGCTGTCCCGCACCGCCCACGACGGTCCCGTGCCGTACCCGCACTCCTGCTCGCCGCAGGCCTGGGCCGCCGCGTCGCCGTTGGTCCTGCTGGCCGCACTGGGCTGACCTCCCGCCGTCAGTCAGGCCGCGAGACGTCGAAGCCGCGATTCGGGTGGGTCGGGTCAGAACATCGCCCACTGCCCGACGGCCGCCAGCTCTCGGTGCTGGGTGGCACTGCCGGGCAGTCCCCGCACTGCTTGGACGCGTGGGAGGTTCGCGCGTCGCGACGCCGGCGTGGGTCACCGCTGCGCGGGCGGTGCCCCGCTCGGCGTACCAACCCTTCGGGGTCCCCCGCCAAGCCAAGCACGACAGCGCCGGCCGCAACGGCGTCGACTCTCGTAACGGCACCCGCTCGAAGACGGTGTTGACCGAGATCGGGCCGTACAGATCGACGTGCCCGTGACCGGGACGGAAGCGCCGACCCGGTCATCGCCCCGCTGGCCGCCGAGATCCGGCCGTAGGACGCGGAACTCTTCCGGTGATCGCACCCGCCCACGGTCCCCTCGCTGTTAGCGTTCGGCAGTGCCCGCAGGGACTTTGCCGGGGTTGAGGGGCGACCGGGACGGTGCCGGCGCCGATTTCTTCGAGCTGACGCCGGCATAGCGGCCATGCGTCGCCGAGCGCCTGGGAGCATCCGGGCGACGAGGATCACGTCGATTCCGGGATGGCTGAACTAGATCCCGGCGCCCCAGATACTGACCACAAACGCGCCTCAATCTGCGCTTTCACGTTGCGGTGGCGTAGCCCGGTTTGCGTCGAGTTCGCACTATGCGGGGTCGAGGTTGCTGTCCACGAGGCGGGTCAGGAAGGCTTCGACAGCGTCGATGTCGTCCGCCGTCAACTGCCTCCCGAAGTGCTTCACGACCCCCCGCAGTTGGCTGCGGGAGGCCTGTTGGAAGTGGTCGTTGCCTTTCGACGTCAGGACGGCGTAGACGACGCGGCGGTCGGCGGGATCTCGTTCCCGCACCAGTAGCCCGGCGTCGCAGAGCCGGTCGAGCAGGCGGGTGATGCCGCCGGTGGTGAACAGCACCGCCTCCGCGAGTTGCCCTAGGCGCAGCCGCTGATCCGGCGCCGCGGACACGTGGGCCAACACGTCGAATTCCGCCAACGACAGGCCATGGGCGGCCTGCATCTCGCGCTCAAGCTTCTTGAGCACCAGGTTCTGGCTGACGAGATAGAGCCGCCACACCTCGAGGTAGCGGCGCGTCGATGGACGCTGCCGGTCGGTCACGAGCTGTCCCTCCCGTCATCCTGTCGTCGCGGCAACGGCGCGTCACGCCGGTGGGTATGGCGGCTGTCCACCGCCACGAAGACGAGCGCCCGGCGGTAGCGCTCGATCCACGCGGTCGGCGGCCTGCCCAGCGCGTGCCGGCCGGGTTCTTGCGTACGCCAAAGCCTATCCATAGGCAGGGCCCGCAGCGGTGGCGGTGCCGGACGGCCCTTGCGGACAGGTGACGGAGCCCACGGAACATCCAGACTCCCTGACACGCTAATGTCTGACGCGACAGATATTAGCCCGTCAGATGTCTGCCCTGCATGACCGGCGGCACGCGTTCCCGCGTCCGGCGACCGGCCGCCTCCCGCTCTGATCGAGCGCAGGCGCGCCGCAACCTTTTGAGAGGAGTGATCTGATGCTGCGTCGTGTGCCGTACAAGTGGCTGGTCGCTACAGCGTTCGTGTTCGGCCTGTTCATGGAGATCCTCGACATGACGGTGCTGAACACCGCGCTCCCAGCGCTCGGACAGCGGTTCGATGCCGACACCGCGACGCTGCAGTGGCTTGTCACCGGTTACCTGGTCAGCATGGCCGTGTTCATCCCCGCCTCGGGATGGGTAGCCGACCGGTTCGGCAGCAAACGGACATTCGTGTTCGCGCTCGCGGTGTTCACGGCAGCATCGTTGTGGGCAGGTTTCGCCGGCTCGCTCGGCGAGCTGATCACCGCCAGGGTCGTCCAGGGCGTCGGCGGGGGCCTGCTGACACCCGTCGGCACCGCGATGCTGTTCCGGGCGTTCCCACCGGTGGAGCGCGCGCAGGCCTCCGCGGTCCTGGCCATCCCGACGAGCATCGCCCCAGCGTTCGGACCCGTGCTCGGTGGCTGGATGGTCGACAACGTCTCCTGGCGCTGGATCTTCTTCCTCAAGGTTCCGATCGGCATTCTGGCGCTGATCTTCACCATGGTCGCCATCCGCGAGGAGCGGGCGGAGCGTCCCGGCCGGTTCGACATCGCCGGGTTCCTCACCGGCGGCGCCGCGCTTGCCCTTGTGCTCGTCGGCCTCGACGGCGGTGCCCGCGACGGGTGGACCACGGCGGCGGTGCTGGCCCAGCTCGGCGCCGGGCTCGCGCTGGCTGCGGCGTTCGTCGTCGTCGAACTGCGGAGCGCCGAACCCATGATCGATCTGCGGCTCCTGCGCAACCGGCTCTTCCGTACCGGAAACCTGCTGATGCTGCCCACCTCGGGGGCGCTGATGGGGGCGCTGTTCCTGGTTCCCCTGCTCCTGCAGCAGCAGATGGGCATCGACGCTACCGGTTCCGGCCTGGTGACCATGTTCCAGGCGCTGGGCATGGTGGCCCTGCTGCCGCTCGCCGGCCGCCTCTACCCGAGGTTCGGGCCTCGGCGGATGCTCGCCATCGGGTTCGTGATCACCGCGGCCTCCCTGGCGGCGCTGCTCGCCGTCAATCCCGGAACCACCCTGTGGGCGGTACGCGTGCCGCTGTTCACCATGGGCGGGGGCATGGCGCTGGCGATGATCGCTCTGCAGACCGCGACCTTCGCCGGGGTCAGCGCCGCGGCCACAGCCCGCGCCTCGTCGCTGTTCTCCACCACCCGCCAGGTGGCCGGCGCGGCCGGTGTCGCCGTGGTCGTCACCCTGCTCACCGAGCGGACCGAGACCAGACTCGCCGACCTCGGCGCCCGTGCCGGTGACGCGGCCAGCAGGAGCGAGGCGTTCTTCGCCGCCTACCACGACGTGTTCCTGTTCACCACCGCGCTAGCCGTGCTGGGCCTGCTCGTGGCGCTGCGAGTGCGTGACGCCGACGCGGCAGCAAGCATGCGCCACGCGCCCGCGACAGCGACCGAGGACGCGCGGGTGACAACCCCGTGACCGTCACCGACTGACCGCACACCCACTCATCCACACCTCACTACAAGCACGCAAGGGGTCATTGATGTTCGTCGCCGCCGTCATCCTGTCCGTTCTGCTGGCCATCGGTTTCGCCCTGGCCAGCCTTCCGAAGGTGTCCGCAGCCGACAGCATGGTCGCCGAACTCGGCAGGCTGGGCGTGTCCAACGGGCTCATCCGTCTCGTCGGGGCGCTGGAGTTCCTGGGGGCCGCCGGCCTCGTCGTCGGACTGTGGATCGGCCCCCTCGGTATCGCCGCCGCCACCGGACTCGTGCTCCTGATGGCCGGAGCCGTCATCTACCACCTCAAGGCGCACGACCCCGCGAAGAAAACCGTGCCGTCGCTGGTCCTGCTCCTGCTCAGCGCAATCACCCTCGCCCTGCGGGCCGCCAGCCTCTAACGCACCAGCTCGGAGCCCTGGCGAGCCCGCAACGACCCGACCCGACCCATTCGTAACGAGCGACTACCACCGAGGAATCAAAGTGACCAGCCTGACCACAGCCGAATCCGGTCTGCCGATCGACACGACCTTCGAGCAGCCGGCAACCGAGGAACAGTTGCAGCGTGCCGCCGCGGCGCTTCGCGACCACAACTTCGCCGTGGAGGTCGTCGACACCGTCGCGGACGCCCGCGCGCTGGTCAACCGGCTGCTACCCGCCGACAAGACGATCTTCACCGCGTCCAGCGAGACGCTACGAATCTCCGGGCTGGACGAGGACATCAACACCTCCGGCCGGTTCACCTCCCTGCGCCCGAAGCTCATGGAGCTACGCGAGGAGGGACGATTCGACGAGATGCGCGTCGCGGGCGCCGCGCCCGACGTCGTCGTCGGCAGCGTCCACGCGGTGACCGAGGACGGGCGGCTCCTCGCCGCCTCCGGCAGCGGAAGCCAACTCAGCCTCTACAGCTTCAGCGCGGCCCAGAGCATCTGGGTCGTCGGCGCCCAGAAGATCGTGCCCGACCTCGACACCGCCCTGCGGCGCATCGAGACCTACTCCTATCCACGAGAGGACGCCCGGTTCCGCGCCATTTCCGGGACTCCCGCCATGCTCTCCAAGATCCTCATCATCAACCGCGAGATGTTCCCCGAACGCGGCAGCGTCGTACTCGTCCGCGAACCCATCGGCTACTGACCACCCTCACCAGCGAGAACGCCATGAAGACCATCTCCACAACACGCACATCGATCGACGCAAGGGAAAGGATCGACCATGTCTGAGAAACGAAGCATCCTGGTCACCGGGGCCACTGGGCAGCAGGGCGGTGCCGTCACCCGCCATCTGCTCACTGCAGCCGAGTGGCGCGTGCTCGCGCTCGTGCGTGACCCTGACACGCCCGCAGCCGTCGCGCTGCGCGAGGCGGGTGCCGAACTCGTCCGCGGCAACCTCGACGACGCCCAGTCGCTACGCGAGGCGCTGGCCGGGGTCTACGGAGTGTTCAGCGTGCAGACCTTCATGGGCCCAGACGGCGTCGTCGGCGAGATCCGCCAGAGCAGAGCCCTTACCGACGCTGCCAAGGAAGCCGGCGTGCAGCACTTCGTCTACAGCTCGATCGACGGTGCGGACCGGGACAGTGGGGTACCGCATTTCGAGAGCAAGCATCGCGGCGAACAGTACATCCGGTCTCTCGGGCTGCCAGCCACGATCCTGCGGCTGGTTTCCTTCATGGACAACTTCGCCACCTACGCCACCCCGCCGCTGATCGACGACACGATCGTCATGAGCTGGCCGCCGAAGCCGGACACCAAACTGCAGATGATCGCCGTGGATGACATCGGAGCGTTCGCCGCGTTGGCATTCGCCCAGCCTGACGAGTTCATCGGCCGCACGATCGCTCTCGCCGGCGACGAGTTGACCATGACCGAGGTCGTCGAGACCTTCACCAAGGTCACCGGCATTCCAGCACGCTACACCGAGCAGGACATTGAGCAGGTACGCGCCTATAGCGAGGACCTCGCCGCGATGTACGAGTTCTTCGAGAACAAGGGCTTCCAGGCCGACATCCCGGCGCTGCGCAAGATGTACCCGCAGCTCACCACGCTCGAAGACTGGCTACGCCGCACCAACTGGCAGCCTGCACCCGCCTCCGACAGCTGGGGCGTCTAACCGACGGGCCGGAGGTGGCGTAACCACGCACCAACTCCGGCCCGGCCATGGTTCGGGCGCTCTTGCCGCATGTCGGGCACAGGCAGGTCGGACGGAAGCCGCAATTCACCCATCTTGGCTCAGCCAAAGGTGCGCGGTGACGACGACACGTTGGCGTCCTGCCCCAGCCGACCCAACGCCCGGTATCACGCCGCCGAGCGCGAGCCCTAACCGGTCCACAGCTAACCCACCCGCGCCTGGGCCGCCTACCCCTTCCTTCGGGCGGCGGCCCAGGCCACCAGCACCGAAGGACCGGCTATGAGCCCGATCGCCGAACGCTCACCGGTGAGCGTCACCAGTCGCCTGCCGGCCGCCACACGCACCACCGCGCCACCACCGGCGGCCGGATCCACCGCGCCACGTCCGCGGCCGTGGCGAGAACTGCTCCTGATCGCCGCGCACTTCCTGGCCTACAAGCTCGGCCGGCTCGCCATCGCCGGGCACGTCGCGGTGGCGTACGACAACGCCGAGCGCGTCTGGCGCCTCGAACGCGGCCTGCACCTGCCCGACGAGGCCGCCGTTCAGCACGCACTGCTGGACAACGACACTCCCGTGCAGGCCAACGGTTTCTACGCCTACGTGCATTTTCCCGCCACCGCCGCCTCCCTGCTGTGGATGTACCTGCGCCGCCCCACCCACTACCGATGGGCCAGGCGGACGCTGGCCGCACTGACCGCGGCGGCACTGGGGGTACACCTGTTGTTCGCCTTCGCCCCGCCGCGCATCCTCGCCGGGATCGACGTCATCGGCACCGCGGCCAGGTACGGGCCATCCGTGTACGGGTCACCGCAGACCGACGGGCTGATCAACCAGTACGCCGCGATGCCCTCCCTCCACGTCGGGTGGGCCATGGTGGTCGCCATCGGCCTGGTCGCCACCACGCGCAGCCGGTGGCGGTGGCTGTGGCTGGCCTACCCCGCCATCACCACCCTCGTCGTGGTCGGCACCGCCAACCACTACTGGCTCGACCCTGTGGTCGCCGGCGCTTTGCTTGCCGGCGTACTAGTCATCCTGCGCCAACCGCCCGGCCGCGTCGCATGGCACGCCTCAACCAGTCGCCTCCGGCAACTCCGCAATGTGGCTGCGATCGGCGCCGGCCCGCCGCCCGCCCGGTGTGCCGGGATGTCGCGATGAACAGCCTCGGGCTGTCGATCGCGCTTGCCGTTGCCTCCGCCGCCGCGTACGCCGCGGCGGCCGTACTTCAGGAGCGGCTCGCCGCCTCGCACACCGCCGAGCCAGCCTTGACCTTCACCCTGCTCGCCGTGCTGCGGCGCCGCCGATGGTGGCTGACCGTCGCACTCAACGCCACCGGAGCTCTCCTGCATGTCGCGGCCCTGCGGTACGGGCCGTTGACCGTCGTGCAACCACTTGGCGTGCTCACCCTCGTCCTCGCCCTACCCCTCTCCGCCGCAGTCATCCGGCGACGCGTCACCCGCACCGAGTGGCGCGGCGCGGCGATGACCACGACAGGAGTGGCCGGGCTGATGGTCCTTACCTTCTCCGCCAAGCCGATTGAAGCGCTGGGAACACCTGAAGCCCTCGCCATCATCGCGTCAACAGCGGTGGCCCTCGCAGCGCTGGTGTCAACTGCGGCCGGAACGCGTCGCCCCCTGTCTAGCAGTCTGCTGCACGCGACCGGGTCGGGCCTCGCCTTCGGTGTCTCGTCGGCGCTGACCCAGACCCTCACCGTGCACCTGTCCGAGCGAGGACCGGGCGCACTCCTGGCACCAGCGGGCGCGGCCGTGACCATCGCTGTCGTTGCCTTGGCCGCCGCCGGCTTGCTGCTCTCCCAAGCGGCCTATCGCGGCGGGCTCGGCGCACCACTCGCCGCCGCGACCTTGGCCAACCCGGCCGCCGCAGCCGCCATCGGTCTGGCAATGCTTGGGGAGCACCACACCACGGGTGCGGCGGGAATCGCTCTCACCCTCGGCACCGCAGCAGTCGCCAGCCGCGGCGTCATCCTGCTCGCCACCGGCCTTAACCGGCAGCCACCAGAACCGCCCTTCCCCGCACCTCCGGCGCAGGTAACGTCAACCCGTGAATAGTCGATCAGTTCATCCGCTCCCCAGGCGTTCAACGAAGGCATGAATCTCCTGGCGTGCGGTGGCACCGGTCGCGGTGACCAGCAGCGGACCGGTCAGCTCGGACCGACCCTGTCAACCGTGAGTGTCACGCGCCCATACGAGTACCTAGTGCTGAAGCAGCAAGTGCTCGTCTTACGCGGCAAGGCCGCCTGGCCGCGGCGGGGTGAGTCAGCCGTACGCCAGCTGGGCGACGGTGGCGGCGCGGGGGTTGACCAGCCATTGCCCGGCGACGTGGACGGTGGGGACGGTCTCGTTGCCGTTGGCGACGGCGCGCACGGCGGCGGCCGCATCCGGGTCGGCCCAGATGTCGACCTCGGTGAACGCGACGTTGCGGCGGCGCAGGCCGCGGCGCAGCAGATAGCAGTACGGGCAGCCGGGTCGGCTGTAGACGGTGACCGGTGCCTGCCCGCCCGGCCCGCTCATTGGGCGGCCGGACCGTCGGCGGGCCGGGTGGCGCTGCCGCGGACGTGCGAGGCGGCGGGGCTGCTCGGGCCGGTCGGCGGGAATCGGAAGCGGTGCAGCTCATCGACGGCGAACCCGGCGCCGGTGATGGCGGTGACGGTGTCGCGGCCGGTGCGGCACCCGCCGAACAGCCGCGGCCAAAGCGTCGCGTCGGCGAGGCGCTGCGCGCGGCGCATCGCGCCCGGGGCGTCGGCGGCGACGTGCTCGAAGAAACGCAGCTGCCCGCCCGGGCGCAGCACCCGCCGGATCTCGGCCAGCGCGGCAGCCTGATCCGGCACGGTGCATAACACCAGCGCGGTGACGGCGGCGTCGAACTCGCCGCCACCGGCGGGCAGAGCCTCGGCCACGCCGTCGACCACCCGCACCGGTACCGGCGCGGTGGCGGCGGCGGCCAGCGCCGCGGCCCGCAACCGTGGCTCGGGTTCGACCGCGACGACCTCGGTGACCTGCGGCGGGTAGTGCGCGAAGGTCCGGCCGTTGCCGGCGCCGATCTCGATGACCCGGCCACTAAGCCCGGCGACCAGGTCGCGGCGGTGTTCGGCGCCGCCGGCGCGGTCCATCATCACGCTGAGGCGTTCGTAGACCCGGGCGAACACCGGATGCGACACCGACGCCATGACTCCTCCACCCCGTGCGGTCGGCGTTCCCGGCGTGGAGACTCGGCCGCTAGCGTCATCGTGGAGGCTATACATAGTGGATGCCATACACAATCCCGCCGGATGGCGGCCAGGTGCCGGGTTCCCGGGGGCGCTGGAGCGGCTGTTCGCATTCGCGGCGACCGAGCAGTACATGCAGGCGGGGCTGGTCGCGCGTGGGCTGACGCGGGCGCGGGTGACAGTGATCTGGCAGCTGCACCGGCAGGGCCCGGTCACGCAGCAGCAGATCGTCCGCACGATCGGCGTGACGGCCCGCAACGTCGCCGCCCTGCTTGAGGGGCTGCAGGCGTACGGGTTCGTGCAGCGCGACCCACACCCGGTCGACCGGCGGGCGCTGCTGGTGCGACTCACCGACGCCGGGGCGGCGGTCGCCCGGCAGCTCGCCACCGACTACAAAGCCGCGTCAGCCCGGCTGTGCGCCGGGATGCCGGCCGAGCAGGTGCGCCAGTTCCTGGCCACCCTGGACCCGCTCACGGCGCGGCTGGCGCCGGCTGCCACGGACGATCCGGGTCGGTGACCGCCGCGCCGGCGGTGACCTGCACCGCGTAGGTGGGCCGGTCGGCCGAGGGCACGGGGCCCAGGTAGGTGTGCCCGGTGAGGTGGCACCAGGCGGGCAGGTCCAGCGGCGCGGCCGGATCGGTGGCGATCAGATGCAAGACTGTGGAGGATATTGACCCACCCGTTGTCCAGGTCGACACCGGGCGCCGACCACCTTCAACGCGCCCTGACAGACCCGCTCGGCGATGACTTCGCTGTGGCCGAGCATCTGCGCGCCTGGATGTTGGCGCGCACGGCGTTCTCGACCGGGTCACCCGGCTGGTCCATCAGCGGGGCGACGATCGGGCGCAGCGCGTCGACGAGGGCGCCGATGTGACCCAGCGCCGAGCCGCCCTCCCGGATGGCGTCGATGGTCGCGCCGATGGCGTCGCATCGCTCATGCCCCAGCACGACGATCAGTGGGCAGCCGAACTCCTCCACGGCGAACTCGACGCTGCCGAGCAGCAGGTCGTCGACGATGGTCCCGGCCACCCGGTTGTCGAACACGTCGCCCAGCCCCTGGTCGAAGAGCACCTCCGGGGCGACTCGGGAGTCGGCGCAGCCGACGGTGATGGCGAACGGGTGCTGGCCGGCCGTCAGCCGGTGCAGGTCATCCGACCCCTGGTGCGGGTGTCGGCACTTGCCGGCCGCGAAACGCCGGTTGGCGCTGAGCAGACGGGCGAGCGCCTTGTCCGGGCTGGTGACCGGCGGCTGGGTCGAGCGGGCGGCAGCGGGGCGGGCGGCAGCGGTCACGCCCAGGGCGACTACGGCGGCAGTACCCCCGGTCGCCAAAAACGACCGGCGGGAGAAGGCCTGACGCCAGTACGGTCCTCCAGGCAGTGGTGAAAGCTTGGTGTGAAGCAGGACGCTGCACCGACTCCGACCTGCGAAAAGGCAAGACCGCAGGCCGGGGCGTATGCCATTGGGTGCCGTTCGGTGCCGTTGAATGCACTTCAACGCCGTTCAGTGCACCCGGCTGCTCCCAACGCGCTCCCCCGATCCCCGCCCCACACGGACCCACTCGGTCAGCCGGGACAGTCTGCCTAACGCAGGGCCGTCCGCGCTGCGGCACGAAGCGAGCGATCCGACGGTGGGCACGGACGGTGACGAGCGCGCTCGCGGACGCCGCGCTTTGTCAGCGGCAGATGTATCTGTCGATTCTACACGGTCCGCTGGTGGCACTGTCGCTACCGGCGGATCGTCTCGCTGTCGAGTCCTGCGGGCCGGCGGCCCGGCGCGGTGGTTAGGCTTTACGGATGCAGGGGGCGGTGTGCTGGAGCGACCTCGATGGCTGACGCCGACGATGTTCGTCAGCAGGCGCTGGCGCTGCCTCATGTGGTCGAGATCGACAGTGACGGCTTCGACTTCCGGGTCGCCGTGCGTCGAGGATACGGAGCTGTTGCTGGGCGATCCCGTCGTGCCCGATGAGGTCGTGCGGTCGCGGTGACCGTTCAGCCCGGCGGTGGCCGTCGCCCGCGCGGGAGCGGGGGAAGAGCGGGCCGACCGTCTTCACTGACCGAGCTTTGCCACTGTCAGCAACACCACCGCGTCCTCGTGGGCGACCAGGCGGTGCCGCTCCGGTGGCACGAGGATCAGGTCCCCCTGGCGTCCGGTCCAGCTTGCCGCGGAACCGATCAGTTCGACCCGCCCCCGCAGCACCAGCACTGTCGCCTGGCCCGGGTTCTCGTGCTCGCTGAGCTCGACCCCGCGACGCAACGCGATGATCGTCTGTCGCAGCGTACGTTCATGTCCGCCGAAGACGGTCTCGGCGCTGCGACCGGACTCGGATGCCGCCGCCCGCTCGCTATGCTCGCGGGCCAGCGCGTCCAGGCTGAGTTTCTGCACCTCTCGCCCACCTGTCTGTTCAACCGGAACGACGCCACCGCCTCGGCGGATGCCGGAACGTCGTACTTGACAGCGTCGGATAGAGCGAGAATACCGATCTCGGGCCGCCAGCCGGTGTGGTCGGCGGAAGTCGTCAGCGCAGCCGTAGGACCAGCGAGATGCCCAGCCACGCCACCGTGACCAGCTTGATCGCTTCCATGGCGATGTATACCACGTGCAGGTGGGAGGCGACTGGTTGCCCACCGGCGATGATCTGCTGCGCCCGTACGTCGAGCAGGGGTCGCATGACGAAGGCCCGGGTCAGCAAGACCGCCCCGGTGACCGCAACGAGCGTCCATCGAACTGCCCCGGCGCCAGCGCCGACCAGCGCCAGAGCAAGCAGGAGGAACAGCGTCAGCTCCGCCACATTGAATGCGCGGAACACCATGGTGCCGGTCGAACGGGGTGGCGCGACGGCGTCGCGGGCGGCGAAGGTCGGTGCGGGGGTCGCCAACGGGTCGAGGGTCGGGCCGGGTTCTGATGTTCCGCCGCCGGCTGCGCTGGCGGAGGCGCCACGCCCACCGACACAATCTGGAGGGTCATGCCGGCCTGGCGATGTCCGGGCAGGGAGCACCACCCCCGATCGCCGCCCTGTCGACTCCCGCGCCCAGGCGGACCGATTCACCCCGGCCACCAGTGGGGTCCGAGTGCCAGGTCCTGAGATCCGACGGCCGGCGGCCGGTTGCCAATGGCAGGTCAGCCACCCGATGAGCGCGACTGACCTGGTGGGCGACGGACGAGTCGACCTGTACGCGGCGGGGCCCGGTCAGGACGAGGGTTGGCGGGTCCGAATGGTGTGGTGCTCGCTGCCCGTGCCGCCGTTGAGGCGCCGCAGCATCGACTGCGCGATCCGGCCGGCCTGCGCCTTGGCCAGCTCGGCCTTGGGGCCGGCGTGCCGGTCGTCGATGGTGCCGCACCACAGCTCCCACCAGCGGTCGAAGTGCCGCTCGGCCAGGGGCTCCCGTCGGTGCAGGTCCACATGCAGGCGGAAGGCGCTCCCGTGGTACGCGCCGGTGCGGAACAGCACGGTCTCCCAGAAGTCGCACATGATCGGCAGGTGGGCCGTGAGGTCCATCCGAGCCACGTCGATGAAGACCGGACCGAGCAGGTCGTCGGCGAAGGCCCGGCGGTAGAAGTCGGTCACCAGGGCGGTGATGTCGGCGCGGTCGGCGATGTCGGCCATGGGACCCTCCTTTTCACTATGCCCATCGTATAAAATAGGTGCGTGGTAGAAGACGTGAGCTACGCCGCACTCGCCGTGCAGAGCCGGCGCCGGATCCTCGACACGCTCCGCGCGGCGGACGGCCCGACCGGCGTCAGCGAGCTGGTCACCGTCACCGGACTGCACGCCAACACGGTCCGTTTCCACCTCGAGGTGCTGGTCGAGGCGGGCTTCGTCAGCAGCGGGCCCGGCCCGCGGCGCGGTCGTGGACGCCCGCACACGGTCTACCGCAGCGTCACACCGCCGGCGCCGTCGACCGGGTACCAGTTCCTCAGCCAGGTGCTGGCGGCCCAGCTCGACGACCGGGGCGCGGGTGAGCTGGCCGAGCAGGCCGGCCGCTCCTGGCTGCGCGGCGACGGCCGCTCCGCGGCGGCACCGCCCGGCGCCGATCCCGTGGGCGTCGCCACCGCCCGGGCGCTCGCCCTCTTCACCGAGCTGGGCTTCGAGCCGGAGCGCGCGGCCGACTCCGCCACCGTCCAGATCGACCTGCACGCCTGCCCGTTCCTGGAGGTCGCCCAGCGCCACCCCGACGTGGTCTGCGCCATGCACCGCGGCCTGCTCCGGGAGGTCGTCGAGGCGGCGGCGCCGGGCCTGGCCGCCGAGCTGATCCCGTTCGCGCGACCGGGCGTCTGCGTCGCCCGGCTCACCCCCATGGAGAAAGGACCCGTCCGCTCATGACCAGGCTCCGGGACATCGTCCAGCTGGCCGTTCCCTTCCTCTGGCTGGGGATGGTGATCGCCATCTCGCTCATCGAGGCGCCGCTGAAGTTCCGGGCACCGGGCGTCAGCCTGCCGATCGGCCTGGGCATCGGGCGACTGGTCTTCCGCGCCCTGAACGCGGTCGAGTTCGTCCTGCTGGCCGGGCTGACCGTGGCGGTGCTCGGGGCGTCGATCGGCGCGGCCCGCTGGACGGGGATCGGCGCCCTCTGGCTGGTCCTGCTCACCCAGGCAGCCGTCCTGCGGCCGCTGCTCGACCGGCGTGCCCAGCTGATCATCGACGGCCACCAGCCGCCGGCCTCCACGCTGCACCTGTGGTACGTGGCGCTGGAGCTGATCAAGATCGTCACCCTGGTGCTGCTCGGCTGGTCGCTCGCCGGACGACTGCTGCGCTAGCGCTCGTCGGCTGCGCCCCGCCGGTGGTGCCGGACGCACTGGGCGATCACCCGGCCCGCCCTCCGCTCAGCCGCCGGCCGCGAACTTCCGCAGCTTGTCCGGGTTGAGCACCAGGAGCAGTCCTTCGATCCCGCGCGCCGAGGCGTCCAGGGCGCCTCCGACCCGTCGTTCATGACCCCTGTCGGGGGAGCCTGGTCCCAGTAGTTAGGCAGTGTCAACAGGCACGGTTCGCGGCAGATGCCGTGGTCCGGCGGGGTGGGCAGGCCGGCCGGTCCGTGGCATGTGAGGATGCGGCGCATGCGTGCCGTGGTCTTCGACGAGTTCGGTGCCCGACCCGAGGTCCGCGACGTCCGGGACCCGGTGCCCCCGTCGGGAGGCGCGGTGATCCGCGTCGAGGCGACCGGGTTGTGCCGCAGCGACTGGCACGGTTGGCAGGGACACGATCCCGACATCCGCCTGCCACACGTCCCCGGCCACGAGTACGCCGGCGTCGTCACGGCGGTCGGCGCCGGCGTACGCGGCTGGCAGCCCGGCGATCGGGTCACCGCGCCCTTCGTCTGTGCCTGTGGGCAGTGCCCCGCCTGCCTCGCCGGGGACCAGCAGGTCTGCGAGCGGCAGACGCAGCCAGGCTTCACCCACTGGGGCTCGTTCGCGGAGTACGTGGCGGTCCATAACGCCGACGTCAACCTGGTCCGGCTCCCCGACGAGCTGGACTACCCGGCTGCGGCGGCCCTCGGCTGCCGCTTCGCCACGGCGTTCCGGGCCGTGGTCAGTCAGGGGCGGGCCGCCGCGGGCGAGTGGGTGGCGGTGCACGGCTGCGGCGGAGTGGGGCTGTCCGCGGTGATGATCGCGGCGGCGTGCGGAGCGCAGGTCGTGGCGGTGGACGTTGCCCCCGGTGCGCTCGAGCTGGCCAGGAGCTGCGGGGCCACGATCTGTCTGGACGGTAGCGCCCTCACCGGACCCGGCGAGGTGGCCGCGGCCGTACGGGAGGCGACCGGCGGCGGCGCCCACCTGTCGCTTGACGCGTTGGGCAGTCACGCCACCTGCACCGCCTCCATCGAAAGCCTCCGGCGGCGCGGACGCCACGTGCAGGTCGGACTCCTCCCCGCCGCCCAGGGCCGCCCAGCCCTGCCGATGGAGCTCGTGATCGCGTTCGAGCTGGAGCTGCGGGGCAGTCACGGCATGCCCGCGCACGCCTATCCCGAACTGCTCCGGCTCGTCACCGCCGGCGTACTGCGCCCCGCCGAGCTGATCACCCGCAGCATCGGCCTCACCGAGGTGCCCCACGCGTTGGCCACGATGGACCGGCCCGCTCCCGGCGGAATGCGCCTCATCCACCCCCGGTAAGTCGGCGTACCTACGACGGGTTGACCGGACTGCAACACGTCATCGACGACGAGCTGGCCCCGCGGTTGCGCCGGTGTGCACGAACGTGACGATGATCGGCTGTCACAGGTTGTGACGGTCGTCGGCCGGCAGGCGGGGCGGCTCCGGTGGCTCCGGGGACTGGTCGGGCTGACCGAGCTGCGCGACCTGGGTCGGGTCGAGGACCCGAGAGAGGAACGAGCGGGTCCGTTCGTGCTGCGGCGCGCCGAGCACCTCCTGCGGCGGCCCCTGCTCGACCACCACGCCGCCGTCCATGAACACGACCCCGTCCACCTGGGCGAAACCGGGATCGACGGCCCCGTCCAGAGCCATACGCTCGGGGCGAGCCTCAGCCCCCTATCACGGCGGCACAGAATCAGACCGGCCCGGACACGCCTAGGCTGGGGCTATCCCGGAATCGACGACATCCCACTCCTGAGGTGCCCGCCACGCCGGCTCCGTCCGAGGCGATGCCATGTTCGTACCCGCCCGCGCCCGATCCGCAGTGGCCCGACCGACCGATCTTTCGCCGTCGGAGCATCGGGAAGCACTCCCCACCTTCCAGCGGCCCAGGTGCCGTTGACCCGCGCCGGCGCGACCCGGATCGGCGTCCGCGCCGCAGCGCTCGCGATAGTAGCCATGGTGATCGGCACCGTTCGCATCGCCCAGCTGCAGCGCCGCCGCTAAGCGGGGCAACCGACGACCCGGCCGGACGGGTCGGCGAACCGGGCGTCCCGCCCAGCGCATGACGCAATTCCGCGCACGACTTCACCGCTATACCCCGGTCACGGCAATAAGGATCCGACATGATGCCATCGACCAACGCCCTCGCTCCCCCATCGCCGCCATCGACGCCGCGCCTTCGGATCGAACCGACCCGGTCCGCGCGCACGCTGCTCGACGGCGGCTGGTGGCCCCGCTCGACAGATCCGCTCGCGGAGCTGCCCGGCCTCATCCTCGCCATCGACCTACTGCGCGGGCCGATCGTCCGGCTGGTCCTCAGCGCCGACACCTGGAACGGCAATCCGCGCCGCCTGGCCGTCGACGGCAGGGTCCTGCGGTTGGGATACTTCACCAGTCAGCCCGCCAGCCTGCTGACCGCGGTCTGCCTCAACGACGACCGGGTCGACCTGCTGGTCGTGCCGCCGGAGACCGCGGCCGACCTGGCCGAGGCGGCGATGGCGCTCGCCGCCACCGCCGGCAACCGGGTCCATGCTCCGCAGCTGCTCACCGCTGCGGGCACCATGTCCGACGCGAGGGCCGACAGCGCGGGCAGGCGCACCTGGGAGGGGGAGGGCGGCCGTCTCCGCACCGCCCCCGACGCCCCTCCCACCGTCGCTTCCCGCACGGCCGAGGCTGGACCAGCCGGGAAGTTCGCGCCGGTCGAACCGGCGTCCGCGCCGGCAGCACCTCCGCCGAGGCGGCGGAGGACCGGTGATCTTTTCACCATCACGACCGAGGAGCAGAGCATGACAATCGTCCGGCACACGATCGTCTCCGCGCTGCGTCGACGCGGCCAGCACACCAGGGCCGACTGGGTCGAGCGGGAGCTGCCGGAGCAGGTCGACACCACCCGGCACGCGGGACTGCTCGCGACCCTGCGTCTCGACCCCGCCGAACTCGGCGAGCCGACAGCTCGGTGAGAGTCGCCCTGCTGGGACCTGCACGGGAAGGCAACACACGCCGAGTCCACGCTGGCGCACCAACCCGCAGGTTCGTCACCATCGCGGCCCTCGTCGGCGAGATCCAGCGCACGCCTTGAGCAGCGTCGCGTCGACCGGTTCTGGGCGGCCGACGTCCTCCCGGCCGCCGGGACTGAACTGCCTTCATGTCGAACCGAGCAGCAGTACCTACGGAGACGACCCCCATGCGCTACCTCAGCGACGTCAACCTGCGCGCCGTACTCATCGTCCTCATCGGCCGGTCCGGTCGCACTGTGGACGTCAGCAACGAAGAAATGTACGACGCGATGCTGCCAGACCACAGCCGCGGCGAACGAGTGCTCATCGAGGAGACGGAGACCGGCCTCCGACTGTCCATCGTTCCTCGCCCATAGTCCGGACCGCGCAACACCAAAGACGCCAAATCCCCGGACCCTGCTCCGGCTCAACCTGCTCGACACCTGATCCGGTAGCTAAGGGCGCGGGCGTTCCTTGTGCCCGGCTTCTAGGAGTTGGATCATCTCGGCAATGCGTCGGGGCCGTTGCTCGGGTTGCCGTTTGGTCGTGTCGATCCATCGTAGGTAGGCGCGCCGGTAGAACTGGGCCAGCGAGTCGAAGAAGGCGCCGGCTTGCGGATGCGCCTCTAGCGCGGCGGCTACATCGCCGGCAAGGTCGTTCCGTTGGGGACCCTCCGGCTCGATGGTCATGGACGCTATGTCGCCGGCGGCCAGGCCGCAGCGCCGTAGCCAGGCGGGGCCGAGGGTGAACCCGAAGCCGTCGCCCGCTGGTTCCACCACGGCACGTACACCCACGCCGTTGACGGTGCCGCGAATGTGGTGGCGGGGGCTTGGCTCCCCAGACAGTGTCCGGGTTGAACGGGACCGGGATCAGGACGCGGCCGCGTGTGGCCGCGGTGACCGTGGCGGTGAACTGTTGACTCTTTGCGGAGCCGTTCATCGAGGCACCTCGTGTCGGGTTCGGCAGCAGCGGGGTGGCGATGTTGCTGTCGGCCTCAGGCGAGCAGCGGTTCGAAGATGTCGCGGCCGAGCGTGACTGCCTGGTCCTGGTCGAGAACAGTGGCGGCGAGGTTGGGACGGGTAGTGATCCACGCCTGAGCGTTGGAAGTGCTCGTGAAAAGTTGATGGTGGAACAGCAGGTGTCCACGGAGCGGCCAGAGTCCCCGGTGGCCGCGTACACGATCACCGCTTCCACCGGCTGGTACGTCGCGGCACCGTTGGTGATGGTCACGCGGACCGGTTGACCGGTGTGCGGATCGGCGGAGGTGATTGTCGCGTCGGTGCCGAGCATGAATGGCATGCCCAGCGCGTCGATGGCACACATCGCGTACACGTCGACATCGCCGAATGACACCACGTGCGGCGTTGCCGTTGGGGAGAACGGGTAGGCCGCGACCAGACGCCCGGCATTGTCGACGGCGACAAGGTCTTCCCGGGCAAGTTCCCGCAGCGCCTTCGCGGTGTCCAGGTCCGGCGCGTTGACGCCAGCGCGGATGTCGGTGTCAGTGGGGGCAGTCCCGGTGGCAGCGAAGTGACGCAGGATCGCCCGGTGCACCTGCCGGAGGCTGTCGGGGAGCTGCTCGGCGCGGCGGGGTCGGTCAGTCCGGATCGCGTTGCCCGGCTGCGCGCAGCAATCCACCCGACTTTGCTCCGTCACGGCGGTGGCGGGTTCGGCGCCTATCGCCTGACGCAGGGCAGCGCGGATGCGCTCGCCAGTGGGGAGATCCAGGCGGCAGGCCGCCGAACCCTCGCCGATGCCGCCCATCACGTCCACACCGTTGACCAGAATCGACGGCGAGGGATAGTCCCCAACGACCTCGGTGACCACCGCCAGTGGCAGCCCGAGGTCGGCCAGCGCGGCGCGCAGCTCGTGCCGAGCCGGGGCGAGGTTCGGACAGTCGGGCACGGAACGAAACTCAACAGCCACCCGGCCCTCTGCTGCGCGATCTGCTGCTGCGGTCATCACAGACCCTCCTAGCAAGCGGCTCCCGGTGTCATCACGCACACCGCCTGGCCGTCACGGCTCTACCCGAACCAGAATGAACCTTCCAGTGCACGGGAAGGTCAAGACGCGACGACAGGAGATCACCGGATGCGGATCGGGGAACTCGCCGAGGCGACCGGCACCACCACCAAGACCCTGCGCTTCTACGAAGCCAGCGGCTTGCTCCCACCCCCCACCCGCACCCCCGCCGGCTACCGCGACTACAGCGACGACGCCACCGCTCGGCTCGACTTCATCCGCCGCGGGCGCGCTGCCGGCCTCACCCTCGCCCAGATCCGCGACATCCTCACCGTCCGCGACACCGGCCGCGCCCCCTGCGGACACGTACGCCAACTACTCGCCGAACAGCTCGACGCCATCGACGCGCAACTCGCCGAGCTGCACGCCCTGCGGGCCACCGTCGCTCAGCTTCACGACTCCGCCGCCAACGCCGAACCCGACACCTGCCCACCCGCGCAGGTCTGCCGCTACCTATAACCGCTTCCGTAAGACGGCTCTCAGACGTTGGGTGGGGGTGAGCTTCATCCCGGTGCCGTCGTCGCGGGTGACCGTCCGATCGGCCATGGCCGCCCAGACAGTCCTGGAAGGCCGATACCTCGGCGGACGCCCGCCATTCGGCTACAGGCTCCGTGATCTCGGCCCTCACCCCAACCCGGCGAAGGCGGCCGACGGCAAACATCTTCGCGGGCTCACCCCGGACGCCCAGAGCGCCCCCGTCGTCCGCCGGATCTTCCACGAGTTTCTCGCCGGCTACGGGCTTTTCGCCATCGCCGAAGGACTCACCGCCAACCATGTGCCCTGCCCCTCGGCACACGACCGAGCGCGTAATCCCCACCGCAGCGGCATCGCCTGGTCCAAGAGCGCCGTACGCGTCATCCTCACCAACCCCCGCTACACCGGCCGGCAGGTCTGGAACAAACAACGCACCGACGAAGTCCTCCTCGACGTCGATGACGTAGCACTGGGCCACACAGGGGTCATGCGCTGGAACACCCGCGACAAGTGGGTGGTCTCCAAGGAGATCACCCACCCGCCCCTGATCGATGACGAGACCTTCGAGCAAGCCCAGGCACTGCTAACCCGTCGCGCGCGAGCCGCCGACCTTCAGGGACGCCGCCGCCGCACCCGCAACCCCTACGTCTTCCGCGGAATGATCTACTGCGCCGCCTGCCAGCGCCGCATGCAAGGCCAGTACAACCACGGCGCTGCCTACTACCGCTGCCGCTTCCCTCAGGAATACGCCCTCGCCAAGTGGTCAAAAGGAGCCGCAAGATCGCGAGCCGGGTCGGCCGAAGGAGAAGGGTTAGAGTTGCCCGACCCATGCGCGACTTGGAGGACTCCGCCGGCATGTCCCGACCCGCCCTCGCCTCTCTTCCCGACCCGGCTCTGGCGGCGGATGATGTGCCGCTCAGTGACTCGCTAGTCGCCGAACTCGCCAAGCGAGGTTGGCGGGTCGATGACGATCCGCTGCGGGCGCGCTGGTTGCGGCTTGCGGCGTGTCACTCCACTTTCCTTTACGAGATTGGCCGGGCGCCGATCTCGGCCGCCGCACTGGCGGCACTGGGCAAGGTGGGCGCCACCCATCTGGCGCTCGCGGTGGCCGACCTGGTCGTGGAGCGCACTCGTCCGGACAAGGTCAGCAGGCAGAACCGGGTCATCGCGCACATGCCCGGGCGGGTCGCCCAGCGGGTCGCTGGCAATCTGGCTGTCGTCGAGTCGATGAACCTGGGCAAGGGCGAGGAGCCGAACCGGCGGAGCACGTCGCGCCTGGCTGAGGACGTCATGCACCAGGTCCTCGGTGTGGTGGTGCTCCTCGGCGGCTACACCATCGTCAAGCGGCTGGTGGCAGACGTCTACGAGCAGGCACTCCAGCAGGTGCTCATGGACGGCATCAACTGGTGGGGTGAGCTGACCCGCTCCGTGCCGGTTCAGCAGCTCACGGTTGAGGACCATCAGGAGGGCCCGGATCACCATCGGACCTTCATTGTGGAGATCGTCGACGACCGGGGCCGGCGCGGGCGCGGCGAGTTCTCGAAACGAACCGGCGCGAAGGATCTGGCGGTCCAGGACTACCTGCGCAACGCGGGCCTCTACGGTGAGATCATCGCGCGCGCCGGCGGCCGCTCGATCTCGCGGCTCGCCGAGGAGCCCCGTCACTACCCACCGGGTCAGGGCCCGTGGAACCGCACGGTCGCCGAACTGGCCATCACGCTCCGGATCACTCCGGAACGCCGGGCCTACCTGCAGCAAGCACTCACTCACAAGTCATGGGCTTACGAGAACCAGTCGTTGGTCCGCCAGGCCCGGCAGATCGACTACGAACTGCTGGCCAACCACGGGTCCTACGTCATCAGGGCGGTGTCGGCCGCAGAGTTCACGCGCAACCTGCTGGGCCGCACGCTCAAGCCCGGACCGGAGGATGGCGCGATCCATTCGTTGCCGGAGCGCTGCTACGTCGACATGTTCGACCGGCTCGTGCCGGAATCGGCCGTGCTCCGCAGCCGCGGCGAAACCGAGTGTAAGCCCCGCATGAAGGCAGAAGCCTTTCAGGCGATTGCCTCGGTCGCCTGGCGCTTCGGCGAAGCCGGCCTGCCGGAAACGCTGCGAGGTTGGATACTGCGGGAGACCCTTGCTCAGGGGCTCGACGAGTTGAGCCGGCTGCAGCGTCTCTGTGCCACCTTCGGTGGCGAGGCCTTCTCCACCTATACCTCCGCCGGCCCGGCGCACGATTCCCGGTTCACGGCCACCCTTACCGTCCGTATCGGCGTGCTCGAACTCGTTCGGACCGGCCCTCCGACGCCCGGGAAGAAAGAGACCACCCGGCTGGCCGCAGAGCGGTTGTACCGACTTTTCACCCTAGGACCGGACCTCCGGGCCGCCGTCGGGACAGAGCGGGAGGAGAGCATGCTGCTCCTGCTGTGCCTGGCTCGGCGTCTGCCGGTGCTGCGCGGCCGTGATCTCCGGCGCTGTATGGAGGAAGGGGTTCTGGGGCTGGGTCTGCTGGCCGCCTCGGGTGACGAGCTCAACGGCTTCCTCGCGTGGGCGGAGGAGGTTGACTCGCTGACCGGCCCGCTGGACGACGAGCTCTTCGACCATCTGGTGACCGTCTACGGCAACGCTGTGAAGGCACGCTCGCGGCCAAAGCTGGAGCAGGCGTTGCGGGTTCTGGCGGCCTGGGTGCGCAATCTCGACCCGGAAGGCACCGTCGTGGTTCGGAAGGCACCCCAATGGCACCTCCTTCTGGCGGTAGCCGGCGCACTACGGGCTGGCGCCGCCCGGGAACAAAAGACGGTAGACGAAATCGTCGGATCCTGGCCGGTGCAAGGTCCCGAGTCCGCGTCGCTCTTCTTCGCGGTCGACGCCGCCGCCATCGGTGAACTGCTCCGGGAGTTCCCTGACACGTCCGCTGGAACGGTCCGGTTCCGACGGCTTCCCGACGGAGTCCGGGTTGAATGCGCGAGCACGGTCCCGGGCGCGGCCGACCGCGTCCGCAGTCTGGTCGACCTGCTCGCCGAGATGGCGCCCGGCCTTGGGGTCTTCGCCGGAGCGGACACGCAGACGCTGAGCGCCACCTACGCCCCCGACCCTGCCGACCGGTCCTTCACGGCGGCCGGCAGGCTCGCATTTCACGGCTCCCGGGACCGTGACGGCGTCGAGATCTTGGCGAACGTCCTGCACCGGCTGAAAAACGAGTTGATCGGCATGGAGGACGTCGCGCAGAAGGCGGCGGTGGCCAGCGACCGGGTAACGCGCTTTCACCGACTCGCCGATGCCGCCCGACACCACGAGGCCGCCGTCCGCCTGGCCGACCACCTGGACCACACCAACCAAGCGCTGGCGGATGCCGACAAAGAGACGGTTCAGTTGGGCCGCTGGATCGATGAGTACTGCGCCGCCAAGGTTCTGGAGATCAGAGAGATGGCGAACGTACGTCTGATCGCGCCCGCCAAGTCCGGCCATTGTGAGGTCGCCCTCTCGCCGTCGCTGCTGCGGGGAGTTCTGGACAACCTCATCAAGAACGCTGTCGAGGCGATGCCGAACGGCGGCCGGATCATCGTCGACTGGTACACCGAGCCGGGCCACGTGTTCCTCGTTGTGCACGACGACGGCCCGGGGCTGCCCGACGAGATCCGCGAGATGTTCTGGCGGGACGAGACTGTGACGAGCACCAAGGTGCACGGCTCGGGCATGGGGCTGTGGCTGGTACGCATGGACCTGCGCCGGCTGGGCGCCACGATCTCCGATGACCCCGGGGCGGACGGCCAGCGCTGGATCATCGACCTGCCATGCGAGGACGTGACAGATTCCGATGCGCCCGGCCAAAAACCGTCCCCGGTGCCACAGGCGGGGGCGAGTCCCCGGCGCAAAGTCCGGGTGTTGCTCGTGGACGACCAAGAAAACGTCGCTCGTACGATGGCCGGGCACCTCGATCCGATTAGCGCCCAGGTCGAGATCGCTCACGACGGTGAAAGCGCGCTGGCCAGGCTTGGCGCCGGGCATTACGACGTCGTGGTCACCGATCTACAGATGCCGCCCGATACCTGGGGTGGGTTGTGGCTGCTGAGGCGCATGCAGGAAGAGGGCCACCGGGTGCCGGTGGTGGTGCTTTCCGGCGAGGGAGGCTTCGACCAGGCGAGAGTGGCTTTCAACGCGGGCGCCATCAAGTACGTGACCAAGGCGGACGCGGCCAAGGAACTCGTTACCGTTGTCGAGGAGGTTCTGGCCGATCTAGGCCGGCAAAGCCGTCGTGATCTGCAGCATCTACCACTGCCGGTGGCGCTCGGCCTGCAGCGTTACGAGTCGGAGGCGGTGGCGAACCTGCGGGTGCGGGCCGGCCACTCGGCGTTGGAGGACGCACTCCGGTTCATCGGCGCGATCGGGCTCGGCGAGTTACTGCACGGCGAGCCGGACGCTCGGGTGCCTCGGCCGGTGCTGGCGCCCCACATGATGCTGGGCAAGTGGGTTGATTTGCTGAAGGCGCTCGCCTCGCGGCTGGCGCAGGACTCGTTTGCGGGACAGGTCATCCGCAGTCTCGACCTGGACGCGCTCGCCGTCGTAAAGACCGGCCGCAACGTAGTCGGTCACAGCCCGGAGCGCCCCAACGCCGAGGTGGCCCGCATGCTGGGCGAGGTCGATCCGCTGCTGGAGCAGTTCGCAACAGCCTTGCGTCACATCCCGGACCGCACGGTGATGATCGCCCA
This sequence comes from Micromonospora phytophila, assembly GCF_023656545.1. Lineage (GTDB taxonomy): Bacteria > Actinomycetota > Actinomycetes > Mycobacteriales > Micromonosporaceae > Micromonospora > Micromonospora phytophila. The sequence continues at coordinate 65,175 of NZ_JAMOKF010000004.1, forward strand.
ATCGCTACGACTAAATGCAAAAAGGTACACCGTTTCGGCGTTCAGGGTGACCGGCACCGGTCCGGTGCTGCCGAGTGCCGAGTGGATCGGCAGTTCTGCTCCCGAAGAGAACTCGGTCGGCCTGTACCGGCCCGGCACCGACTCGTGGATCCCGACCGGCCCGTGGATGACGGCCCGGCCGGGTACGGCCCGGGGCGAGTGGCAGATCTCCGTCATCGACGGTGTGACCCAGGGGCACCGGGGTAGGCCAGCGAAGCTGACCTACCAGCCGTTCGGTAACGGCGAGAAGTGGGAGACGGCAGCTGACGAGGACACCGACGAGCTGATCCGCCGATCGGCGGCACGATAGAGCTACCTCTAATCAAAAACCGGGCCCCCTGACGGGAGCGCGGCGATCAGGCCAGGCAGCCACGACCGCCCCCAGCACCGCCGAAGGAGAGGGACGACCAGGCGACCCGCCCACTATGCGGCCGGCGGCTGATTGACGCCGGCCGGCACCGCAAGACTGGCGATCAGCGACCCGGTTTGCCGTGGCCAGAGCAGGAGCGCCGATCGTCAGGGACGGTAGTCGTCGTGGAGAACAACGCGGGAGAACTCGTAGCCGTCTTGGGTACGCCAGTAGTGCAGCCGGCGCGCGGCGGCTGATTCCCGCTGCAGCGCCACTCGCCAACAGGTCGCACCATCGGCGCGGCGAACGTAGGGGCTACCCGCGCTGCCACTCCGTAGTTGGTGCACGTCGCGCCCGGCGATGTGCTGGACCTGACCAGTGAGCACCTCGACCACGACAGCTACGACCTTCGCCCGGCTGACGCCCTCGACTTGTTCAATGGAATCGAGGAAGCCGGGGGCCACCACATACGTGGCGAGTGGCTTGGCGGCCTTCTCAGCGGCGGGAACGCGCTGCGCCCACTCACAAGTGACCTCATAGCGAAACTGGTCCTCAGGATCGAGGAAGAGCGGCCCCTCCGCATCCGCAGACTGGCCTGCGCGGCTCTGCGCGCCCTTGAGCTGCTTGACCAGCCGCTGCCGAGCCAGGTCGGCGCCGCGGTAGCGGGTCTGTAGCTGTCCAATGGACCGAGTCGCTTGCGCGCACTCAGCTTCCAGCTCAGCGGCTCGGCCTCGTAGACCCGTCAATTCGTCGGCGAGGGCCTTGCGGGTCGCCCGCTCGGCCGCCAGCTCGTTGCTCAGCTGTGCAACACGCGCCTGCTCCCATACCGGCATGGCCTCGGCGGGTCGCGCCATCACCGGTTGCTGCGCCGGCGAAAGCCGGCGGACCAGGTCCAACGGCGTCGGCTGCCGCGGCGCCACATTCCGCACAACTGGTGACGGTGGCGCCGCCAACGGCGGTGAGTGCGCCGGGGGCGAAGGCGCCGCCACCGCCGGGGGCTGCGGAGCGGGTGGACGCAACCACGGCGGCCCGCCCGGAAGCAGACTCGGCGCTGACTTTGCCGGCTCCTCGTCATCGACGTCGTCCAACCGCAAACGCAGCGGCTCCAACGCGACGAGGCGGCCAGCGACGGTTTCCCCGACACTGAACAGGCCGCTCAACGTGTCGTTTGGGTTGGTGGTAACCGCCTCCCGGCCGAGCTCGACCACAAGGCCGGGCAACAGCCGCACGGTAACCACGTCATCGCTTACGGCGGCCACCTCAGCCAGAACCACGTCACCGATCTGATACGCGTGGTTCACAGCCGCAAGGGCGCTGGCGAGGTCGGTGAACCGCAGCGCGGCCCGCACGTCCAGGCGCCGCGAGTCCCGGTCGTAGCTGCCCGCGACTGACTGCCCCTTGACGAGCACCTGGTCCAGTGTCACGCCGGGAAGGGTCAACTCCTCCCACACCGTCGCCGCCGACATGTCTTCCAACGTGACCAGCGCCCGCGAACCGATGACGCCCTGCACACGCCCCGACCGCTGCTGAGACCCCGCAGGCGTGCGGGACTCGACCAGTCCGGCTGCCATGGCGGCTTGCAGCGCATCGCTGATCAACTGATCGGTGATGCGCTTGCGGTCGTCTGGCGAGTAGGCGAACCGCAACCTGCTACGCCCAGGGTCAGAGACCCACAGATGATCGACCGGGTACACCCGACCCGCCCCGCCATACACCTGAGTCATGGCCGGCATCACCCGCGAGAACGCCCACGAGACGTCGCTCGTGGGCATCAGCACCACCTCGGCCAGGTCGCCGACCGCCTGCTTGATCTCGTCCGGATCACCGAACGGCTGGTCATACCCCGCCGGAATCGTCAGCACGACGACCGGCCACCGCCGCCCAGGCACCAACAACCGGTGCGCTAGCTCGCTGGCCTCGTCCTCCGAGGCGATGCGACATACCTTCGGCCGCGGCGCATCAACGCCAGCTACCTCTCTGCTAGCCGATCGCCCCACAGGACTCGACCACCTCTCCAAACGAGTTGCATTGGCGGGTGTCGGTTATCGAAGTCACCACGCTCTGCGGGGGCCACGGCCCAAGGCGGCGACCAGAAGGGGTATGCGGAGCAACAGCAGCTCCACATCACCACACAGCGACGCCGATCAGCATGAGATCGTCTGCCCCGTCATCCAACGGCGCTCCGGCTATCGGCTGCAGGCCCGCCCCGACCACATCATTGGCATCGCGTTGGAGCCATAGCCGCCCTACCGCGGCGTCGCCGTCACGGCGGGCGAGGACGACACGACCTTCGTAAAGGTCGAGTTGTCCGGAGGTGACGGGCTCGAAGACCTCGCCGGGCGCCTCCGTCACCAGGAATCGGCGAGTCGCGGTAAGGGCGGGCCCGACGTCCGAGAGCGAGACCCGCAGCGCCCCGACGGGCGCTTGGTCGTGCTTGCCGAGGAGGCGGCTGAGCACGTCCGCCGCCACGCCGCGACGTAGCTGCTCGTGGTAGCGCTCGTTGCGGAACACCCGCAAGCAGCGGTAGCAGCTGGTCTCCGGGCCGCATTCACAGTCGCGGACCCGCTGCAGGGCATGGTCGAGCACGTCCCGCAGCCGCTCAGCGATGCGCCGGACGTGGCCGGCTCCTCCGGGCACGGTGTCGTACAGCATGATCACGCTGCGGCCGGCTTCGGTTCGGTAGACCGTCGCGTCGATGTCGTCGCGGGAGATCTCGAGCGCGCGCACCGCCCCCTCTACCAGTGCGTACGCGACCGATCGCCAGGCGTTGTCCTCGACTCCGATCACGACGGCACCGTCGAAGCTCAGGTCGAGGACGTCCGTCTGATATTTGTGGGCCAGCGACAGGTTCTCCATGCGGCCACGGCACTCGCGGCCGCTGAGCGGACTCCGGTGATCAACCCGACCGTCGATGGCCCGGCCGGCGAATCCACAGGTCGCGCAGACGAGGAAGCCGCGTCCCATCGCACCGTCGCTGATTGCCACCAGCTCGCCCCGGGCACCGGCCCGGATGGTGATCGCGCCTCCGGCGAGGTCCAACTTGTCCGCGTAGAGCTCAGCGCCGGGAGACACGACATGGGTTGCGCCGTGCCAGGCCCGGCGCGGCGCGCTGGTGGGTCGCCGGCCGGTACCGCGCGCCGCGACGAAGCCGAAGACGGGAATGGCGTACTGACGGGGTACGCCGACGAGGGCGGAGCCGCAGGCCGGGCACTCCTGGTCGAGGCGGTCGATCGAGTCGCGGTAGTGGCCGCATCCGTCGCACACCGCGTAGTAGCGTCGCTCAAGGTCGCGTCCGGGCAGCCGGTACAGGCCAGCCGACTGCCAGACCAGTCCCCCGGCGACGACCTCAGCACCGGGTGCGTACTCATAGATGGCCGACGAGAGGTCTCTGGAAAGCTCTAGTTGCTTGGCGATGGGGGCGTCTGCGAAGGCCAGCCGCAGCTCGACGGTGTCGACGGGAAACCCGTACTTCGGCAGGACGTTTCGGTTGGCGAGCAGCCCGAGCAGTTCGCGGCGAGTGATCGTGTTCATCACGCGGCCGTACCGCGCGGCCTTGTCGTCCTGGCGGGCGGTGAAGGCCTCCTGCCGCTTCTGCTCGTACGTGTCGACATCCTGCTGCAGCTCGGCCCGGACCGACTCCAGCAGGTCGACCAGGTGCTCGACCCACTCTTCGGAGTCGACGCCGATGATGTCGCGCACCTCGGCCGGCAGCACCTGCCGCAGCGAGTCGGTGACCCGCCCAGGAACTGGGTTAAGGAAGTCGCGGACCAACGTGACTGGGGCGATCCCGTCGTCACCTGGCAGGAAGAACTCCCCTGCCGTTCGCCAGATGGTGCCGTGGGACCGAAATTGGTGCCGGAAGAATGCGGCGAGCGCGACGGAGTGGGCGTGCCGCCGATCAATCCGCACGTTGGTCAGGGGCACGTACGGCGCCCGGACCTCGCCGGCGATCATCCGGTCGGGCTCGGCGAACCGAGAGAGGTCATGCGAGCGGCGCTGGGCATAGGTGAGCACGAGCGCGGCTGAATCGGTTCGGCGGCCGGCCCGGCCGGCCCGCTGGACGTAGTTCGCGGTGGTCGGAGGCATGTTGCGCAGCATGACGGCTTGCAGCTCACCGACGTCGACACCGAGTTCGAACGTGGTGGAGCAGGAGAGGGCGTTGACTTCGCCGCGGACGAACTGCTGCTGGATTTCGGCGGCTCGTTCGCTGGTCCACTGGGCGGTGTGTTCGAGTACGCGCAGCGGCACTGGGTTCATGTCCCGGTAGACGTTGCGGTAGTGGTCCGGGTCGGTGTCCACCGCAGGCGACGTCCAAGGTTCGAGATCGCCGGTGCAGGCCATGGTGGGGCAGGTGGCGCGCACGTTGAACGGGGTGAGCTTGCGGCACCTGCTGCACTGCCACATGGTCAGGCCGCCGACCGTAGGCGTGCAGGTGATCAAAGCGGAGTCGAGCTGATGGACCTGCCCGATGCCGGCTTCGGTGCCGGCGATCAGCCACTCGGCCTGTGGCCCCCTGGTCAGCAGGCGCCACACGCCCTCCAGCAGTTGGATCGGGTCCGCCTGCCGGTCGAGCCGAGCAAGCACGCGGGTCACGAAGTCGGCCCGCCGGTTGGTCCCCCTGGTCGGCAGCCAGCTGAGCACCTTGCGGCGCGCATCGGAGCCAGTGCCGCGTACGTAGATCGGGCCGAGCCGCGGCTGGAACGCTTCGTCGCGGGGGTCCACTCCGTCAAGGGCACCGACGGCGCCCTGGAGCCGAATCGATCGGATCAACTCGGCGAGCAGCGCCCAGACCTCCTCGTCGCTGAGGCCGAGGGCAAGCAGTGGCTGGGGTGGTAGCCAGGCAGGGTCGCGGGACATGTCCCAGGCGATGAGTCCCCTGCCCTCCAGGGAGTTGCGTTCGTCAACGCCGACAGCCTCGACCTGCGCCCAGAGGGCGACCTGCCTCTCCCGAGCCTGTCGGCTCTGCCGCCGTTCGAAGATGCCGTACCGGTCGGCTACTCGGGAGGTGTGGTAGACGACGTCGGTAAGGCGAACCTCGTCGTCGGCCGCCGCAGCGGCGACGGCACCCTCGTGGAGCAGCCGCCGACGCTGCACCCGCTCGTAGGAGTCTTCGAGGTACGGCGCGAAGTACGCCGCAGACTGCCGGCTGTCGCTGAACAGCAGCAGCTTGCGCCCGCCGCCTCGCAGACCCTGCTGGACGGGATCGGAGGCCACGGGCAGCTTCTGATAGAGGGCGGTCGCCAGGACCGAGGCGGAGGCTTCGTTACCGCTGGCGAAGAGTCGGATCAGGCCGGCTCCGCGCCCCCCGCACGCGAGGCAGGCCGTGAGCTCGTCGCTGCGCTGCCGTAGGAAACGAACGGCGCGCATGGCGCCGTCCGGGCAGCGCGGGCAGTTGGCCGCCTTACCGATCTGGAACACCCCGCACCGGGTGCACAGCGCGCCCAGCTCGCCGGCCGCCTGGGCAGCACCGCTGAACATCTCCTCGTCCTCGTCGGTCGCCACTTCGTCGACCAGCGCCATCCACACCTGCTGCTCGTCGCGGGAGCGGCGGGACCGGAACACGGTGAAGGTGCCGACCCGCTCCAGCGTGCCCATCAGGTAGACGGTGCCGCAGCGGCGGCAGGTGCCGAACTCGAAGGCGGCGTCGCCGCACCGTCCGCAGCGCTCGTGCCGGGTCAGACTGACGTGCGGCCCGTTGGCTCCGAGGCAGGCGAAAGCCCCTTCCGTCGCGCGGGCGAAGAGGTGGTAGCGGGCGGAGAGCACCGGTGTGCCGTCCTTGTCGTGGACGCTGTTAGCCAGGGCGACCATCGACGCGGTCGCGGACGCGTCGCTACTGGGGAACAGGGCCTGGGCGACCTCGTGCAGCGGTATCGGCCCGTGGGCGAGCAGCGCCTTGAGCCGGCGAACGCGCTGCTCATACGTCAGCGCCTCGGCGGGGTCGTCCCCGGCATACCCGTGCTCTCGGGCGAGGGCCACGACGGCACCGGCGGGATCCGGCGCGTTTAGCAGTTTCTCGTACGCCGTGGCGGGCAGGGGTCCCCACTCGGGCCCGGGCGGCAGCTCCACCCGGTCGGCGGTGATGACGTCCTGCCTCGCTTCATCCGCGGAGTCGTACTCGAAGGGGACGGGGAAGAGGGAGGCAGCGAAGTCGACCACGGCTCCCATGTCGCTACCGACGGTCGCGCTCGTCGCGATGCACTGCACCGGTCGGCCCGAATCCACCCGGTCGGCGAGTCGGCGCAGCAGCATCGCCAGCTCGGCCCCGCGAGCCCCGTCGTAGACGTGCGCCTCGTCGACGACAATGAACTGCCAGTGCCCGGCGTGTTCACCCTCGAAGAGGTCCATGTCCAAGGGCCGCAGCAGCAGGTATTCGAGCATGGCGTAGTTGGTCAGCAGGAGGTGCGGCGGTCGCTGCTGCATCTCCTCCCGGCTGAGCAGTTCGTTGGGCAGCGGCCGCTCGCCAGGGTTCTGCTGCTCGAAGACCTCCACGGCCTCCCGGCGACTCCGGCGGGTCTCACCCGTGTACCGACCAAAGGTGATGTCCGGCGCCTCGGCCAGCAGGCCCCGCAGCCGCTTCATCTGATCGTTGGCCAGCGCGTTCATCGGGTACAGCAGCAACGCCCGCACGCCAGGCCCGAGGCTGCCCGCCGCACGTTCGGCCATCAGCCGGCTCAGGACGGGGATGAGGAAGCTCTCGGTCTTGCCGGATCCGGTGCCGGTAGCGACGACGATGTTGCGCCCTGCGGTTGCCTTCCGGATCGCCCGCTCCTGGTGTTGGTAGAGCGGACGGTCCATGGCCAGCCCGGCGCCCAGGCTGGCGATGCCGGGATCGAGCAAGCCCGCGTCGATGAGCTGCCGGGGTGTGGCGCTGGTGACGTAGGGCGGGGTCGCCTCGAGCAGGGGCCCCTTGGTGATCTCCTGGTTGATCGCGTCGCCGATCGCAGTTTCGAGCGCGCTCGCGAGCCGGGGATCCTTCGGCTCCACGAGGGAACGAAGATAGCGCCGGTAGGTGGAGACGATCGCGTCACTGGTGGCGAGGGGGTCGAGGATCATTCGGCTGCTCCGGCTCCGGTCAGGAGGAACTCCGCGAGGAGAAGGTCGATGGCGACGAGACGGGGTGCGCTGCGGGCGAGCGTCGCGTGTAGAGGAAGGATTCGTGGCAGCAGCCCGGCCGGGGCCACGTGCCCTCGGGCGGCCAGCCGCGCCACGAAGGCGAACGCCAGCGACAGCGCGGGGAGAGCGAGCCACCCTCGAGTCGGGTTGCGGGCCTGCAGCGCGGCCATCGCCCGTGGCCCACCGCACTCGGCCAAGGGCTTTTGCAGGGCGCGCAGCAGCCCCTCCGCGTTGCTGGAGAGCCGTCCCAGGCCGGGCCGCACCCGTACCTCGAACAGGTGGCGGGCCGCAACCATCCGTTCGTCGGCGTCGAGCAGGCCGCCGGGAACGACGCGCATCGCCCGCCACACCCGGTCGCGTTCCGGAGCCGGCAGCAACGCGAACACCTCGGCCGACTGGTCGAACCTGCCGACCGTCTCGTACGGATCGGGGCCGCCAGCGAGCAGGTGCGCTGCCACCTCACCGCACACCGCGGTGATCTGTTCGCCCAGATCGGCGTGGGAGGCGATGTCAGGCAGCCGGTGGGCCGAGGCGAGCATTGCGGCCAGCGGGCTCGCCGTCCAGAGCCGCGCCTCGTCGGCCGCACTGACGTACCTGTCGGGAGGCAGGGCGATCAGCCCGGAGTGCACCAGGGGCGCGACCACTTGGTCGGCCGAGGCGCGGTGCTTGGTGAGCGCGGCCAGCGCGGCGGCGGGATGCGGGCGCAGGAGCGCTGCGGCGCCCCGGATGTTGGCCGTGACACCTCGGGCATAAAGGTCGTCCGCGCGCGGGTAGAGGTCGAACAGCAGCGGCGCGATGTCCGGTCGGTCGGGCAGGGCAGCTGCTCCGGCCAGGTACGCCGAGACCGCCTCACCCGCGGGGTCCTGGCCGGTCGGCTGCCACTTCAGCTCGGTGAGGTCGAAGGCGTTGTCGGGGCCGGGCCACTCCGGCCAGTCCGACGGCAACCACGGATCGTCGATGCGCAGCAGCGCCACGAGGGGCCCCGCCGTGGTGATCCGGGTGGGCAGTGGGTCGCTGACCAGGTCCGCGCCGAGGCGTGCGAGGTACGGCGGTTCCCACGGCGCGTACACCTGGTACAGCGCGGCCGTCAGCCCTTCGGCCCGCACGCCGTCGACCAGCACCAGCCGGTCGTCCTCGAGGTGCACCGCGCTGGCGAGGCGTCGGGGTACGCAGCGCGCTGCCGGGAAGTCCTGCCCGTCGAAGCGGACGTCGAGCTGGGCGAGCCCGTGGGCGTCGACCGTGTCGGCGATGGCCGCGAGCCCAAACCGGGCCATCGGCTGCCCATAGGTTTCTCCAGACGGAACGGTTTGCAGCTCGCGGCCCCCGGACCGGACGATCAACCGTGCGTCCGCCGCCCGCGGCAGACGCACCAGCAGTTCACCCTCGCCGATCGTCTCGGTGTCCAGACGCAGTGGCTGCAGGGACCATTCGCCGCGGCTGCCGCCGCCGAGCCGTTGGAGCGCCATGTGCGCGGGCGTTACCCGTACGGTGGTCGCGCCGCCCGGGCTGTCGAGCTGCAGCTCGACAGCGGTGTCGGCGGGGCCCAGGTGGGTCATTGGGGGCGTTACCGACAGGTCGGGCATGGTGACGTCGGCTCCTACGGTGGCCGGTTCCAGCCCGTCCGCCGTGATCTCTCGCCAGGCGGGGTGGGAGATGACGGACAGCCCCTCGGCGAACTCCAACGTGCGGGCCAGGCCGCGGCCGAGCGGACCCCGAACGGTGATCTCGTAGGGGCCGACCAAGGGGCGGGCAAGGTCCCGCCACGGGTCGACCGTCGTGTCTCGGTCGGCGGAGAGGCTCTCGGTATGCAGGAGCTGACCGGAGCCGGGTCGGCGGATCCGGATCGACCAGTCGGTGCTCACGCCGGGCTCGGTCGGCAGGGTCAGCCGCGGGGCCGTCGCGATCACCGGTGCGCCGGCGAGGCTGCTCACTCCGGGCAATGGCTGGGCGAGCTGCAGTTGGGCGCGGCGGGCACCCTTGACCCGGCGGGGCGTTCCGCCACCAAGCCGCAGCTGCGACACCTGGCGAAGGTCGGCGCGGCGCAGCGTCCAGCCGAGCCAGCCGTACGGCGCCGGCACGTCGTACGTGTCGACCAGGTCGCCATCCACCTGCAGCTCGAGCGGCCTACCGCCGTCGCTCTCTTGCGGGTACAGCAACCAGACCGGCTCAGGCGGCAATCCGGCGGTCGCCGGCACCCGTCGGCCGTCCTCGGTGAAGACCAACAGGGGATCCCGCGGGTCGACCACGTCCAGCTCGTACTCCTGGTCGTAGCCGGCCAACTCCACCGTCGCCTGACGCGCGGAGCGTGCGATGGCTACCACCGTTGCGGGTGCGGTCTCGCTGGTGCCGGGCCAGCGCGACTGGCTGACGACCGACTCGACCTCGCCATCGAAGCGCAACTGCCACATGACGCGACCGTCCGGTGCGTCGTGGACCGGCGGCAACCACACCATCAGGCCACGGCCGAACGGCTCCAACTCCAGGTGGGGGCGCTGCTGCGCCGCCACCGCAGCCGATGCCATGCGCTCCGAGCTGCCCGTCCAGTCGAGCTGCTTCGCCTCCGCAAGGGCGTGGGCCTTGGCAATCAGATGTGGGGAGAGTCCGAGTCCGTCGGCGGTGAACCCCGGCTGCCGCAGCCGCTCCAACAGGTCGAGGCAGCGGTCGACAAGGTCCGCGGCGTAGTCCTCGCCGCGCTGGATGAACCGCTGCACCGGCTTGTCGGTCCCGTTCAGACGCGACTCCCGGCCGGGCGCGAGCGCCCAGGCGAGAAAGCTCTCGCCAGTGAGTCCGGGCTCACGGGACTGGCGGTGCAGGAGAAGATTCAACAGGTCGCCGAGGCAGTACGCGGGGACCCCGGCATGCATGAGGATCTCACCGACGTAGACCTGCGGCAGACCAGGGAACCGGGCCAGCCGGAAGTAGTCGAGGTTGAGGCGGAAGGCCCTCCCCCAGAACGTCTGGTCGACCTGGCCCGGCGCCTCGTTGTGGACGGCGCTCCAGTAGTCGCCGTGTTCGTACCCGACGGCACCGATCCCAGCCAGGCCGACGACCAAGCACGCGGGGTAGTGACGGGTGAGCAACCGCTGCCGCTCCAGGGGCTTGCAATACCAAAAAACCCGTCCCAGGGCGCGGATGACCTCTTTGGCGTGGTCCTCCGGTGCGTCAATCTCGGCGACCAGCGACACCGCGCGCAGGGCTGGCGCCCACTCGGCTTCCCGGAGCCGAAGTATCTCGGATGCGTGTGACACGGTCTCCCTCTTCTGGATTGGGGGGCAGCGCGGTAGGGCGACTATGCAAGCAAGCCAAGGCGTCTTCAAGACCAAACCAACGGCTCAGCATCCCCCCTGCCCGATCGGTCATCGAGGTGGGCCCGGTCGGCGACAGCGGTAAACAGGTCAGGTCTGACGCCGACCCACTCAGGGGAGTGAGAACTGGCGGCGTTGACTTCGCCCGCCTGGCCGGCCGGGCACCTGGCGGGCGGGTGGCCGGCCCGGCACTCGGATCACTGGATTTCGGACACGTCAGGCCGTGTCCGTCGGGCCGGTGGGGTCGACCAGCTCGAGCTGGGGTAGCAGTGCGGTGACGTCCTGGTGCCAGCCGCGGAGTTCCGCGACCGTGGGTGCGAGCTCGTAGGTGTGGTGGTGCATCGCACGGGACAGGCCGTGCCAGGCGGTGCGCGCCGTCGAGGCTGCCTCGGCACCTGCGAAGGTTGGCAGGACGAGCAGTTGATTGCGCATGGGGCGGTCGACGACGGACGGAGCGACCCGGTCCCAGTAGTGCCGCAGCCCCTGTTCGAGAGCGAGGCGGGTCAGGCAGGCGGATCCACGTTGCCAGCAGCGGCGCATGCTGGACGGCGGGTGGAGCAGCAGCTCACCAGCGGCGCTCAGATACGTGTGTGGGTTCACGGCTGGCTCAGCCTCCCCACCACCGCCCGCGCGTCGGCCACGAGCCCGGCGAGGTCGCCGGAGCTCCCGCCGTGCGCGCCACGGTTGGCGAAGGCGACCACCCGCAGGGCCGCGGGGTGCAGCCGTTCCAGCGGAGCTTTTAGTTCGCCCGAGCGCCGGTGGTCCGACAGGAGCGTGAGCGCGAGGGTCGGTCGCAGACCGTGCGCCTCGCTGATCGCCGCCTCGGTCTCCGCGATCGGGAGCCCGGCCCGGAAGTCACGGGTGCGGATCCGCTCGTGGCAGGTGTATTCGAGGGCGTCGCGGATGAGGTTGCAGACGACCGGGCGGCGGACCTCGTCGGCCAGGTCGTCTTCTCGGCTGGATGATGACGAGGCGGGCTTTGGCGAGGAGTTCCAGGCCCATGTAACGGCGTCCTTCGGTCCACTCGTCGGTCTGCTCGGCCAGGACGTCGCTGGCGCTGTCGACGCGCATGCCGGGGCTACCTACGGCGATCATGCCGTCGGCGGCGAGGCCGTTGCCGGTGCTGGCCGCTTCGCCGAGTACGTCGAGCCGTAGCTGTGCCCGACCACGGTCAGGTGGGATGGGCTGGGGTCGTGTGCGGCGCGCAGCCCGTCGACGAACCCGTCGAGGGCCCGTGCGCCTGCCTCCGACTTGCCACCGAACGGTGCGGTGACGATGTCGGTGTCGACCGACGGGGTGTCGTAGCCGAGCCACGCCACGACTGCCACCGGCGGACCGGTCGGATCAAGCTTCATCGCGGTGTCCTGCAGGAGACTCGCCCGGTTGATCAGACCGCGGACGCCGTCGAGCTCGGTCCCCACCCCTGGCACCAGGAACGCAGTGTTCCCGGCGGTGTCCGGATTGCCGAGGGCGACGCCGCCCTCCCGTCACCGCTCGGATCAACGGACAGCAGGTACAGGCGCTTGTCCGACGAGGTGTTCTCCGCGCCCTCGAGCTTGTCCAGCAGCATCAGCGCCGTCGCGTGCTGCGGGGTGTCCAGGTCGCGCTGGTGGTTGGCGCCTTCCTCAGCCCGCGCTTCAGGTCCGGCGCGAACTTACTCACGTCGCCGACGATCTCGATGTACGCACGCCCCAGCGCCTCGCCCCCAGCGTAGGCCAGCTTCGGCGGTCCCAATCACCCACTGCGGCCGTGCATCCGGCCGCTAGCGACCAAGACGATCCCTTGACGTTGCATGCGCAGCGGCCCACGATCAGCGGACGGGCAACAACATGCAACTATCGCTAGGAGGCAGGGGCATGCGGTTAACGTTCTTGGGCAAGGAGTCGACGGGCGGGCAATCCCCCACGCTGTACGCCACGGACCGAGACAGCTACGTCGTGCAGGGCTGGAAGGTTGCCGATCCCGCGACCCTCGCCCTAGAGACAGACCAGGAGACAGTCGTTGAGGTGCCCGCCCCACTGATGCGCCACTTGGCCAAGAACGGTCTCGACGGAGAAGTGACCCGGATCGAGGAGCCCATCATCGATGTCACCACGGGAGGCAACTACCTCATCCAGGGCGCGCGGGTAACCGACGAGGCCGCTCTCGCCCTCATGGACATCCCGAGTCACGAAACCTGTGTCGAGGTTCCGGCTCGCCAAATGCAGAACCTGGTGGCCAGCAGTCGATGAAACCCATCACCAGTGCCGAGTTTCGGTCGATGTTCCGCCCCGGCATCCTTGCGTGGCATTTGGAGCTGCGTGACACGTACCACGTCGAAGACGAGGACGTTCCGTTTGACTTGTGGCTGCGCGGCATACCGGACGACTTCGCATGGCGGAAGGACTGGCTGTCCTTCATGAGCGAGGTGACGTCGGCAGGGACTCAGGTTCAGCGGCTGCGCATCGTGACGGAGCCCCTGTCGGACTACATGCGCTGGGCGATGGAGCTGGACCCGGGCAACATCGAGGCCGGCGAGGAAGTCAGGTACCTTCCGCGTGCGCAGGTAGCCGAACACACCCTGCCCGCCGAGGACTGCTGGCTTTTCGATGACCACCTGCTCGTCCTCAGCCTGTTCAAGCCGGATGGGCGTGGTGCCGGCTACGCCGCAGAGGACGATCCAGAGCAGCTGAACCTGTACCGGGCAACCCGTGACGACCTGTGGCCGCGTGCGGTTCCGTACGCCGAGTACCGACCTGCAACGACGTGAGCACACCTGCCCGTCAGGCCCGGGAAGCGCTGGGGGTCAGGCTCAAGGACATCCGGCAGGACGCCGGCCTGACGGGCAGAGCGCTTGCCGCAGGCGCCGGTTGGCACTACACGAAGGTCTCCAAACTGGAGCACGGCGTCATCAACGCCTCCGAGGAGGACGTATGCACGTGGTGCCGGCTTTGCGGGGCCGACGACCAGGCGGCGGACCTCGTCGCGGTCGTGCGCTCCATCGACACCATGTTCGTCGAGTGGCGGCGGCTGCTCAGGTCCGGCACGCGGGCGCGGCAACGGGAAAGCGTCCGCTTCGAGGCTGACACCAAGCTGTTTCGCGCATTCGAGCCGCAGGTCATCCCGGGACTCCTGCAAACAGCCGAGTACGCCGCCGCCATCCTCAGCGCGTTCATCCACTTTCACAATCTGCCGGACGACGTGGAAGAAGGCGTCGCCGCGCGAATGGAGCGTCAGAGCATCCTCTACCGGGGCGACCACCGGTTCCACATGGTGCTCTGCCAGGCCGCTTTGACTCTGGGCGTCGCGCCTCCCGACGTACTCGCCGGTCAACTGGACCGGCTGCTCGCCCTTTCGACCCTCCCCCGCGTTCACCTGGGTGTCATTCCCACCCGCGCAGCACACGGCTTTCTCCCCATGCACGGGTTCTGGATCCTCGACGCGAAGACCGTCCTCGTCGAAACCATCTCCGCAGAACACAAGCTGACCCAGCCCCGGGACATCGCCGTCTACAGTCGGGCCTTCGAACGGCTCGCCGGGTCAGCCGCCTACGGCCGGGAGGCGCGGGCCCTCATCACGGGGGCGCTCCGGGATCTCGACGACAGCGCGGGTTGATGCAACATCGTGCAACATCCTCGCACGCCATCGGCGACCGCCCATACGGTCACTGGTGGGCGTGATGCACAGTGACCACTCGATCACTGATGAGCGCCCGGGTTCAGAGAAGGCTGGGGGCTACTCGTGGTCGTTCTATCTACCGGTCGGCGCAATACACACAGCGGCAGGTCCGGCGCCGCCTCGGCAGGCCGCTCGGGCTCCCCTCCATATCGGCAGCAGCTCGTGGTCCCGCCCCCGCCGCCCGGCGAGGTCGTCCCCAGCAACGGCTACCTTGTCCTCAGCCCCAACGAGAGGCTGACCCTTGCCGGGCACATGCTCGCCACGCACCAGCCCGACGGCCCTGTCGTCCGCGTCGGCTTCGCCTGGCCATTCATCGCCGTCAACGACCGCCGCTGCACCTGGTGCCGTAACGCCTGGCCGTGCAGCGCCGCTAGCTGGGCGGAGCAGGTCCAGGTCGACGCCTACGGCTGGGCGCTGTGACCGCCCCCGCGAGGCACCGCCGCTGGTCCCGATGGCTGCACCGCCGCTCCACCCCGGACCGCCGGGCGTCGGTACCCGAAGCCGACGCCCGGCCCCCCACCCCGGCCGCCCCGCCCTCCTGGAACGGGCCGACCGTCATCCTCTCCACCGCGGTGCTGACCACGCCCGCGCAGCGGTGGCGCGGCAACGGGGGGCGGCCGTGAACGCCGCCCGCCCCAGCCTGATCTCCGGCGGCTCCCTGTGCGGCCGGGCCGCCGCCTGGAGCCGGCGACACATGGCCGCCAGCACCGACCCGTACCTGCTGCGCACCCTGCTGTGGTGCGGCCGGTGCGACGTGCCCATGCACCCACACCCGCACCCGCACTGCGGCGAGCGCACCTACAAATGCCCGCTCGGCTGCCGGAAGGTCCCCCTCTCCGCCGAGGCCATCGAGGCGGTCACCTGGACCGCCGCCGAGCGCCGGGCCACCCTCTCCGGCATCGCCCCGCCGTTCCGCAAGTCGGTGCTGGAGCAGCTGCTGGTCAAGGTGATCCTCCGCGCCAACGCTCCCGACGACCTGCGCTACATCTGGCGCACGTAGACCCGCCCGCCGCGACGGGAGCGGCCGGCAAGCAACGGAAGGAGCACCACCGTGGACATGCAGCAGCGGCCGATCGGCCAGTGGTTCAAGTCCAGCAAGTCCGGCCCCAACTGCGACAACTGCGTCGAGGTCCAGTTCCTCGGCGGCGGCAACGTCGAGCTGCGCAACAGCCGCGACCCGCAGGGCCCGACCCGGGTCTTCGACGCGGGCGAGTGGGACGCCTTCATCGCCAGCGCGAAGGCGGGCGAGTTCGACCTGCCCGCGCACGCCCGCTGACCCGGGGCCGGCCCCAGCGTCGTGGCCGGCCCCCGCACGACCCCGCCGGTCGCCGCTGTCCGCGCAGCGGCGGCCGGCGGGCCTCATTCCCGGCCCGCGCCCGTCACCCCGGGCCGCTACCGTAGAGCCGCTGTCCCCCGACAGACGATCACTGCTGCCGGGAGGACAACCAGTGGACATCATCAGCCGCGCCGAATGGGGCGCCCGCGCCCCCGAATCCCGAGACACCGTGCCCTGGTCGAAGCGGACCGTCTTGATGGGGCACTACTCCGCCGCGTCGGCGACGCAGACCCCCCGCCAGATCCAGGACTACCACATGCGGGTCCGGGGCTGGTCGGACGTGGGCTACAACTTCCTCATCAACTCGATCACCGGCCACATCTACGAGGGCCGCGGGTGGACGACGTTGGGTTCGCACTGCGCCGGCCACAACACCGAGGCCATCGGCGTCTGCATCATCGGCAAGGACCAGGCCGGCCGCCAGGACGTCTCCGACGCCGCCCGCCGCGCCTTCAAGTGGCTCTACGACGAGGCCAACGACCGCAAGGGCCGGCGGCTCACGCTCCTCGGCCACCGCGACCGCGGGAACACCTCCTGCCCCGGCGACGAGATCTACGCCTGGCTCAAGGCGGGCCTGCCCCTCGTCGGCTCGTCGACGCCGCAGCCGAAGCCGAAGCCGCCAACCGCCGGTCGCCCCGCCCCCGGCACGCCGATCGCCTTCCCCTTGCCCGCCGGCTGGTACTTCGGCCCGGCGTCCGGCCCCGACTACTCCGTGTCCGGCCTGCACGAGCGCTACTTCCGGGGCCGCACCGACCGGGCCTGGCTGCGCGAGTGGGCCACCCAACTGTCCCGCCGGGGCTGGTCGGTCGGCAAGGGCATGCGGTGGCTCGGCGGCGCCGGCAACGACGGCATCTACGGCCCCGAGTACCGCGCGCTCGCCGAAGCGTTCCAGCGCGACCAGCGCCTGCACGTCGACGGGCTGATCGGCCGCAACACCTGGAACGCCGCCTACCGCAACCCGGTGCGGTGAGCGCCCTGCCGATCCCGTGAGGGGGCAGCGTGTGGCTGGCAGGGCAGATCATCCGTGCTGCCGGCGGGGACGTCTCCGGCCTCACCGTGGCCGTCGGGGCGCTGGCGGTGCTGGCGACGCTGGCCACCGCGCTGCTGGGACTGCTCGGCACGCGCCGCACCGCCGACGTGCAGCGGGAAGCCAACTTCGACAGGCGGGTCGACGACCGGCTGACCCGGCTGGAGGAGCGCAACCAGTTCCTGGAGTCGGAGGTGGCCCGCTACCGGGAGATGTACGCCCGGCTGCGGCTGGACGTCTTCGCCGCCGGCCTCGACCCCGACGCGCTCAGCGGGAGGCCCGGTGACCACGCCCAGAACCGATGACACCCGGCGGCTCGCGAGGGTGGCCGACGACCCGGTGGTGGCGCACGACCGCCGCAGGCTGGGACGACTCCTCGCGCTGTACGCGCTGCTGCCGCTGATCTGCGCGACGGCGGCCACGGTCGTCGCCTACGACCTGGCCAGCGGGCGCATGGATCGGCGGGTGCAGGCCCTGGAGGCCGACCAGGCCGGACGGCGGGCGGCCGAGGCCAGCGCCAACCGGCAGCGGGACGCCCGGCTGGAGCAGACCCAGAAGGACCTGTGCGTGGTGCTCGACCGCCTGACCGCCAGGGACAAGCCGGTGCAGGACATGCGCCGGCGGTACGGCTGCACCGCCCCCGACCCGGCCCCGTCGACGGGCGCACCGGGCCGGGCCGGGCCCCGGCCGACCTCAAGTACGTCCCGCCCGGCCCCAGCCCCCGGCCCGGCCCGCCCGGGCGGCCCCAGC
>NZ_JAMOKF010000467.1 GCF_023656545.1 Micromonospora phytophila
CGTGATCGCCGCCCGGCTGCGCGGTGCGTCGCTGACCGCAGCGACGGCGTACGCGGCCCGGGTCGCCGCCGCGGCCTGCACCCACGACGGCATGGAGTATTCCCCCGGCCTGCTGCCGCCGCCGGCCTGAGCACCGGCCACGCAGCGGGGCGGGCCGGTCAGACGGCGCCGGTGGCGCCGTCGGTCAGCTCGCGGAGGATGTCGGCGTGCCCGGCGTGCCGGGCCGTCTCCTCGATCATGTGCGTCAGGATCCAGCGCAGCGAGACCTCGCCCAGCTGCGGGTGCCCGACGACGTGGTCCAGGTCGAACCGCCCGGCGACCTCGCGGGACCGGGCGCAGGCCCGCTCGTACGCTGCGGCGAGCACCTCGACGGTGTCCTCGCCGGTCAGCGCGAAGCTGGCCACGGCGTCCTCCTCGGAGGTCAGGTAGACGTCGCCCGGCCCGGGGCCGAGCAGGCACGGGAACCAGTTCCGCTCGACCAGGGTCAGGTGCTTGACCAGGCCGGCGAGGGTGGTCGCCGACGGCACCAGCCGGCGCGTGGCGTCGGCGTCGGACAGCCCGCGCAGCTTGCGCAGCACCACGGCACGGTGGAGGTCGAGGAAGGAGGTGAGCACCGCCCGTTCGTCGCCCGTGCGGGCCAGCACCGGGCCGAGCGTGGGATCGACACGGATTTCCGCCATCCGGGGACCGTAGCCGTTGGCGGGCGCGCCCCGCTGCCCCGCTAACCGCTGCGGGGTCCCGCCGACCGGGGCAGGATGGGCGCATGGCATCAACGGTAGAGATCCCCCTGGTCGGTGGCGCCGCCGACGGTGAGAGCGTCACCGTCGAGCTGGACCCGAACGGCCGCCCGCCGCTGACCCACCATCATGTGGGGGCGGAGGGGCTGGCCGGGGCGGACATCTACGAGCTGGAGTCCGTACATGCGGACGCGACGCAGTGGCGGTACTGCTGGCGCGGCCCGGCGGTCTGAGCCCGCCCGCCGCTGCACGCGACCGCCAACTGATTCACCGCCCGGCCGACCCCCGCCGTGACCGCCGGGAGCCGCTCAGGCGTTCACCTGGGTCAGGTGCCGGGCCCGCAGGCTCTCCAGCACCGCGCGGGTGACCTGCGAGGTGCCCCGGGCCTCGTCGCACACGTGGGCCACCCGCCGCGCCGTGGCCGCGGCCCGCTGTTCGCGCTCGTCCCAGAGCCGGTCGACCTCGGCCAGCAGCGGCCCCTCGACCTCCCGCTCCACCCCGCGCAGCGCCGGCACGCCGAGCCGCTGGGCCAGGTCGAAGACCTTGCCGGCGTACGGCAGCGGCAGGAACGGGGTGCCGACCATCGCGGCGAAGATCAGGAAGTGCAGCCGCATCCCGACGGCCAGGTCGAAGTGGCGCATCAGCCCGAGCACCTGCTCGGGCGAGTAGGTGCCGTGCAGGATCCGGCCCCGCTCGGCGGCGATCATGTGGGACAGCACCCCGTGCGAGTGCCGGATGTCGTCGCGCTCCATCGGCACGAAGAGCACGTACGCGTCGATCCGGTGCACCAGGAAGTCGCCGATCTGGGCCAGCAGGCGGTGGTAGCCGTCGACGTCGAGGCGCTCGGCGGCCCGGCCCGGCTCCCGCACGCTTATCCCGACCAGCCGCTTGCCGGCCGGCACCCCCTCCTCGCGCAGCAGCTCCGCCGGGAAGTCCTCCGGTTGCAGCAGGAACGCCGGGTCCGCGGTGACGGTGATCGGGTTGAGCAGCCCGGCCTCCTCCAGCACCATCCGGGACTCCTGGTCGCGCACGGTCACCTGGACCGCGCTGGCGAGGGTTTCCCGCACCATCCCGGTGTCCACGCTGTCGCTGAGCGGGCCGACGCCCACCGCGTACGTCAGCAGCGGCAGGCCGCGCTCCTGGGCGACCCGGACGACCCGCAGGTAGCGGCGGGCCTCCCGGTCGTAGAGGATGCCGCCGCCGCCGAGGATCAGCAGGTCCAGCTGGGCCAGGACCAGGGCGGAGTCGGTGCGGCTGACCCCCTCCCACGGCACCGCCTCCACGTCCGGGTGGGCGACCCGGGTGTGTTCGGGGTTGCGGGAGAAGACGATGATCCGGGCGTTCGGCTCCTGCTCGCGCAGGTCCGCCAGGAGCCCCGTGAGGATCGCCTCGTCACCGAGGTTGCGACCGCCGTACGAGCCGAGCACACCGATGGTCAGTCCGGCGCCATGCGTCATCCGTCGCTCCTCCCCGGGTGCGTCCCGGGCGGTTTCCCGTTGCTCCGGCGAACAGTCCTCGCGCCGACTGTCACGGCCCCCGGCGCCCCGGCCACCAGGCGGGCGACGGGGTCGTGGTCCCCTCGACGACGTACCGGACATAGTCGCTGAGCAGCGTCGACGACGGTTCACGGGCGCCCAGCCCGGTCAGGACCCGCTCGTCGGGGGCGAACCGCCGGAATCGGACGTCGCGTCCGCCCGTGGACGAGGCGTCCGATCACCGCCAGCGTCCGCCGTCCCGAGCTCCGATGATCGTTTCCATGACGAACACACTGGACGAAAAGCCGCCCTGGTCACCGGCGGGGCCCGGGGCATCGGCGCCGCCATCGCGCTGCGGCTGGCGCGGGACGGCGCCGACGTGGCGATCACCTACGAGCGCGCCGCCGACCAGGCGGCGGTGGTGGCGAGGCAGGTCGAGGCGCTCGGCCGTCGCGCGCTGGTGATCCGGGCCGACAGCGCCGACCCGGCCGCCGTACGCGACGCGGTCGACCGGACGGCCACCGAGTTCGGCCGGCTGGACATCCTGGTGAACAACGCCGCGGTGTTCCTGGTCGGCCCGGTGCAGGAGCTGGACGCCGACGCGGTCGAGCGGACGCTGGCGGTGAACGTCCGGGCGCCCTTCCTCGCCGCGCAGGCGGCCGCACGCCACCTCACCGAGGGCGGTCGGATCATCAGCATCGGCAGCAACGTCGGAGAACGGGCGGTCTTCCCCGGGCTGTCGCTCTACTCGATGAGCAAGACCGCGCTGGTCGGCCTGACCCGGGGGCTGGCCCGCGAGCTCGGTCCGCGCGGCATCACGGTCAACCTGGTCAACCCGGGGCCGACGGACACCGACGCCAACCCGGCCGACGGGCCGAACGCCGCGGCGATCGCGGGCTTCACCGCCCTCGGCCGCTACGCCGCACCGGCCGACATCGCCGCCACCGTCGCGCACCTGGCCGGCCCCGACGCCGGGTACCTGACCGGAGCCGTGGTCAACGTGGACGGCGGCTTCACCAGCTGACCGGCGCGGTGGGGCCCGCCACCCCGGCTCGACCGCCTCGCCTCAGCGGCGGACATCTCCTCGGTCGGCCCCGCCGCCCGTCGCACGGAGAACAGAGGACGTGCGGGCGATCGGCGGCCGGCCCTGGGCGGTGACCGACGCGCGGGTCAGCGGC
>NZ_JAMOKF010000468.1 GCF_023656545.1 Micromonospora phytophila
GCGGAGCGCAGCCTGTCGGCCCAGTCGCGGGCGCGCGGCCCGATCGCCGCGACGGCGGCCAGGGCGAGCAGCTCGGGCGCGAACCCGGGATGTTCCAGCAGGCGCGCGGTGAGCGCCCGAAGCTCCGATTCCGGCGTACGCGCCGGCGCGGCGTCCTCGCCGGTGCCGGTGGTGCTCTCGCTCAGTGCCGCCGTCTCCCCGGGCGCGACCGGCGCGGTCACCAGGGTGGCCTTGGCGGGCTCCTGCGGGGCGTTGACCTTCCGGGCGCCGGGCTTCTCCTGGGTGGGGGCCATGGTGGTGGCCTTCTCCCGAGTGGGGACCTTCGTGGTGCTGGCCTTCTCCCGGATGAGGGCCGTCTGGGTGATGGCCTCCGGTTCGGTGGTCTCCGCCGGGGTGGTTGCCTTCCGGGCGGTCTTCCGGCCGGTGGCTTTGGCGGTGGGGGTGTCGCTGGGTGGGGGCTCGGCAACGGCGGCCGTCGGTGCGGTGGTTTCCGCCGGGGTGGTGGCCTTTCGGGCGGTCTTCCGGCCGGCGGCCTTGGTGCCGGGCGTGGCGCTGGGCGGAGACTCGGGGGTGGTGGTGGCCTTGCGGGTGGTGACCGCCTTCCTGACCAGGGCGGCCTTCCCTTCGGGGGAGGGGCCGAGCCCTGCGGGCGGGGAAACGGTCACTTTCGGCTCTTCGGCGTCGCCGGGCTTCGTCGCCGCTGCCGGCGTGCCGGCCCGCCTGGCCGGGGTCGCCTTCCTCGGAGGGGTCGTGCTCCTGGGAGGGGCCGCCTTCTTCGCGGGGGTGACCCCGCTCGCCGGGGTGGCCCTCTCCGGAGCGCCGTCGGTGCTAGTCGGCGCCGTCGGACTCGGAGTGGCCGTCGGCTCCGCCTCGCCGCCCCGGCCCTCGCCGGCCGTCGCGGCCGGTGCTTGTTCCTCCGACGTACCCCGGCCTTCCTCCGGCGTGCCCGGTACGCGGGGCGCCGGGCCCTTCCCCGCCGGCCGGGCGGCGCTGACCGCGCCCGCACCGCTGGGCTGGGGCGGAACGGTTGACCGCTCCCCAGCCTGTGCGGTGTGCGGCAGGTCACCCGAAGTGACGCCGGCTGCCCGGATGGCCCCCTTCCGCGGGTTCGGGGCGGCCTGCCAGGGCACCTGGGGGTCCGGTTCGGGCGGTTGAAAGAGCACCGTTGGGGCGGGCTTCAACCGCCGTGGCCGTTCTGCCGGATCCTCCGCCTCCCGCGGCGGCTCCGGCGGGGCGGGAGGCGGGGTGAAGGTCGCCTTCGGAGAGCGACGACGCGCTCCGTCAGCAGGCTCTCGGCGGGTCGGCTCGCTCGGCGGCTGCTCCTGCATATCGATGGAGCGTAGTCGCGATCACGCGTGCGCACAGCCGGGAAACGCGAGGTCGCCACGCCCGGGCGGGAGGGGTCGGGAAGTCGTTTTGCTCCCGGTGGGTGGGGACCTGTATCCTCGGGCGCGGTGGTCTGCGGGCCACCAGGGAGACTTCGCCTAGTCTGGTCTATGGCGCCGCACTGCTAATGCGGTTGGGGTCTTAAAGCCCCTCCCGGGTTCGAATCCCGGAGTCTCCGCGCGGAAGCCGGGTGTGTAGACTGGCTGAGCACCGAGCGCCCGTAGCTCAATGGATAGAGCATCTGACTACGGATCAGAAGGTTAGGGGTTCGAGTCCCTTCGGGCGCACAGCGGTTGAGCAGGGAAAACGTCCCTCAGGTGATCGATAGCGATCGACTGGAGGGGCGTTTTTCGTGCATCCACGAATGCACGACGAGCCGCTGACCTCGCTTGATCGCAACGGAGAGTCGCCGAGGGCGACTTCTGGCGATGGTTGACCTGCCCGGGCGGCCGGGCTCGGCCGTGGGCGCGATGGCTGCCGGATAGCGGAGCTACTCGTCTCCGGATCTCGTGGGCACCGCCCGGCAGCGGCAGCACGCGTTCACTCCTGCCGTGCCGTTGGCCGTCGGAGTTTCTACGCCGCCGGGCGGATCCGCAGGATCCTGCAGCAAGATCCCTGGGCCGAAGGCGCAAGGAGCGGTCGTGGAATCTACGCGGCGCCGGTTCGCAAGGTTGTTTGCTTTCGCCGTGCTACCGCCCCGCAACGGCGCGGTCCCACTGCATGAGATGGGCAGCGGCGAGAACTATGTCGGGTACCACGTTGCGACCTTCCTGGCGTTGCATGAGTGGTTCGCGACGGAGGACCGGCCGGTACCCAGGATCCTGATCATGGACCAGCCGTCGCAAGTCTGGTTTCCCTCCGACTACGCCGGCGACGGTTCGCACGTGCTGCCCGATGACGATCGGGAGGCGCTCGTCCGCACCTATCAAGTGGTCATGGAGACCATCGCGCGTCCCGAAGTAGACCTCCAAGTCATCGTCATGGAGCATGCCGATCTTGAGGAGCAATGGTTCAGCGACGCGGTCAGGTATCGATGGCGCGCTGATGGCGAGGCGCTGATACCCGCGGACTGGATTGAGGAGGACTAGCTGTACTGACCGGGGACGTTGGTCAATCGCGTGAAGGGCGGCTGGTTCGCGCAGGCGGTGTGTGCGGTCGGTGGTGGTTGTAGTGATGCAGCCACGCCTCAAGCGTCGCGACGCTCGGACTCTGAGGTGTAGTAGCGGGCGTAGGCCCAGCCGTCGGCCATGGTGCGGTGGAAGCGCTCGATCTTGCCGTTCGTCTGCGGCCGGTAGGGCCGTGTCCGCTTGGGTTTGATGGCGAGGGCCTCGCACGTGTCCCGCCACACGTGTGAGCGATAGGCGGACCCGTTGTCCGAGATGACGCGCTCGACGGTGACACCTCGGTCGGCGAACCACTGGACCGCGCGGTGCAGGACTCCGGCGGCGGTGGCAGCGGTCTCGTCGTCGTGGAACTCGGCGTAGGCGACGCGGGAGTGGTCGTCGATGACGGTGTGGATGAAGGCGTAGCCCATCTTCGGGCCGTGCCACTTGTTCTTCGGCTTCCCGGGCGTCGCTGCCCGGTTCTTGTCGCCCTGGGGGCGGCCGACGTAGCGCTACGTAGCCGCCGCCGTCGGGGATGTTCCCGAGCTTCTTCACGTCCACGTGGAGCAGCGAGCCGGGATGGGGGTGCTCGTAGCGGCGGATCGGCTCACCGGTCGCGCGGTCAACGTGCGACAGCCGGTTCAAGCGCGCCGCGGTGAGGATGCGGTGCACCGTCGACGGCGCGATACCGAGCCGGGCCGCGAGCTGAATGGGCCCTTCCCGCAGCCGGATTCGTAGGCTGAGGCATCGCTTCGTCGTCGCCCGGTCCGTCTTAGAGCCTGGTAAATAAGGGTTTCAGGTGTGCTGGTGGCGGGCGAGGCGGCGGGTCATGACGATGATCATGGCCCATTGGACCATCGCGGCGTGGTGGTCGGGTAGCCGTTCGTAGTCTCGGACCG
>NZ_JAMOKF010000469.1 GCF_023656545.1 Micromonospora phytophila
CGCCCCGAGGTGCTCGGCGCGCTGGTCGCCGGCACCGTCGGGCCGGTCGCGCTGGTCGCCGGAACGGCCGCCGTCGCGCTCGTCGCGGTCCCGGCGGTGCCGGACCACCCGTGGCAGGGGCCGCTCGCCGTCGCCGTCGCCCTCGCCGTCGCGGTGGGGCTGCTGCGACACGTGGTACGCCGGCTCGGCGGCGTCACCGGCGACGTGCTCGGCGCGACCGTCGAAGTGGTCACCACGCTCGTCTACCTGGGAGTGGTGCTGTCCGGCTGAACGGGGCCGGAGGCGCCGGGTAGCGTTCTCCCACGACAGCACCGGCGCGGCCATCCGGGGGACCACATGCTCATCACGGACGACTTCCTGCCCGTACCGGTCCCGGAGTCGCTGAGCGCGACCTACCTGGTGCCCATGACGGGGCTGCCGAAGGTGAGCACGAAGACGGCCGTGGAGCGGCTCACCGGACGGCTCGCCGAGCCGGTGCACGGGCTGGCGAAGCAGATGCTGGACAGCCCGCTGATGACCGTGGACACCCGGCCGGTCGCCGAGTTCCCCGCGCTGCCGCCGGACCTGCTCACCGCGTTCGGCGCCACCGAGGCGCAGCTGGGCCGGCTGGCCGCCGCGACCCACCTGGTGGTGGTGCAGGCCGAGTACCGGCCGGGCTGGCCGCCGGCGCACGAGTGGGCGGCGCGGGCGGTGGCGGCGGCCGTCGCCGAGTCCGTCGACGGCGACGTGGTGGACGTCTTCGGGTTGCAGTTCCTCGACCCGGCGACCGCGCTGCGCTCACTGCCGGACTCCCAGGGCCGGATCCGGCTGGTCGACTGGGTGCTGGTGCCGTACTCCTCCGACGCGGAGGGGCTCTGGTTCACCACCAAGGGGCTGCGCCGCTTCGGGCTGCTGGAGTTGCAGACCCAGGGGGTGCCCGACCACCTCACCCGGGCCTGGGGCGCGGTGATGACCGGCGCGGCGCGGCGGCTGCTGCGGGACTGGACCGACGGGCTGGCCGGCGACGAGGTGCCCGCGTTCGTGCAACTGCCCGTGCTGGCCACGGTGACCGGGCACGACATCGCGGTGGCGTACGGCAATCCGGAGCAGCACGGGGCGACCGCGCCGGTGCTGCTCCGGTTGGAGCTGGACCCGGCCACCGACCCGGAGGCCGACTCGTTCCTGAGCCTGCGCCCGCCGGCCGGGCACCCGGGCCCGGACGGCCGCTACTACGCCGCCGCCTGCGCCACCCTCTTCGCCGGCATCCAGCCCGACGTGCGCTACGCCCGGCCGGGCGACGCGATGAGCAAGGCCGTGGCCACCGCCCGCGCCGGGCTGGGCGACATCCGGGCCCGCTTCCTCGCCGGCCAGCTCCCGCCGGAGACCCAGCTGGTGGTGAAGTACGGCCTGCCCGGCGACGACGGGCCCGAGTACGTCTGGGCCGGGGTCACCTCGTGGGACGCGCCGGAGCGGATCGTCGCCGCCAGCGCCAGCGACGCCGACACCGACCCGACCGTCCGGATCGGCTCCCCCGTGGTGGTGGAGGCCGCGGACGTCGTCGACTGGGCCGTGCTCGACGGCACCGGCGTCATCGAGGGCGGCTGGACCCAGGCCGTCCTAGACGCCGGCGAACGCCCCCACCCCCCGGTCTAACCCCACCCCACCCCCACTCCCACCCGGGTTCCCGCCGGTGATCATGAGGTTGACGGTGGGATTGATCTCACGAACCCCCGCCAACCTCATGATCACCGAAGGGAACCCGGGGGCGGGGAGGGGGTTAGCGGACGGAGGGGGTGACGAAGGGGGGGCGGGTGACGCGCATCTGGGCGCGGCGGCCGCGGATGTCGACCTCGACCAGGTCGCCGTCGGCCAGCTTCGCGGCGGTGTCCAGCAGGGCCAGGGCGATGCCCTGCTTCCGGGTGGGCGAGAAGGTGCCGCTGGTGACGGTGCCGACCTGCGCGTCGCCGACGTGCACGGTCATGCCGGGGCGGGGGATGGCGCGGTCGACGGCCTCCAGGCCGCGCAGCGTACGGCGTGGGCCGGCCGCCTTCTCCGCGAGCAGCGCGTCACGGCCCCAGAAGGCCGGCTTGTCCCAGCCGACCGCCCAGCCGGAGCGGGCCTGCACCGGGGTGATGTCCAGCGACAGGTCCTGCCCGTGCAGCGGGTAGCCCATCTCGGTGCGCAGGGTGTCCCGGGCGGCCAGACCGCAGGCCCGCAGCTCGGCGGCCTCGCCGGCGGCGAAGAGCGCGTCCCAGACCGCGACGGCGTGCTCGGCGGGCACCACCAGCTCGTAGCCCAGTTCGCCGGTGTAGCCGGTGCGGCACACCGTCAGCTCGGCGCCCGCCAGCGACGCGGTGGAGAAGCTCATGTAGTCGTGCCCGGTCGGCAGGCCCAGCGCGCCGAGCAGTTCGGCGGAGCGCGGGCCCTGCACCGCGAGGACCGCGTACGCCTCGTGCTCGTCGGTGACCGTGACCGACGGCGGCGCGGCGGCGCGCAGCCGGCGCACCACCTCGGCGGTGTTCGCGGCGTTCGGGATGAGGAAGACGTGGTCGTCGGCGTGCAGGTACGCGATGATGTCGTCCACCACGCCGCCGGTGGCCTCGTCGCAGCAGAGCGTGTACTGCGCCCGGCCCGGCCCGACGCGGCCCAGGTCGTTGCTGAGGCAGGCGTTGACGAACTCCACGGCGCCCGGCCCGGTCACCCGCGCCTTGCCCAGGTGGGAGACGTCGAAGACGCCCACCCCGGCGCGCACGGCGGTGTGTTCCCTGAGCACTCCACCCCCGGCGTACTCCAGGGGCATCTCCCAGCCACCGAACGGGGCGAACTTGGCGCCGAGAGCGGTGTGCCGCTCGTGCAGCGGGGAACGGCGCAGCCGGGTCGCGGCGGCGTCGGAGGTCACGTCGGTCATGGGTGGGAACTTACCGGGGCCTGAACGGCTGGTTAGCATCGGCGGGACCCGCCGGTGCCGTCGGCGGGACAGCCCCGACCTCCGACGGGTACGTTCCGCCGGAGACCTTCATCGCCGGTACGCGACGTCGCGGCCGGCCCGGCCCGCCCGGAGTAGCTTCAGTGACATCGCCCAGCACCACCCTGAGCCTCGTCGACACCGACCCGGCCGAACTCGCCGTCGACGCGATCGTGATCGGCGTGCACAGCCAGACCGGAGAGCAGGGCGCCACCAGCGGCCTCGCCGGCACCCTGCTGCTGGCCACCGGCGCGGAGAGCATCGCCGCCGCGTTCGACGGCAAGCTGACCGAGACGCTGGCGCTGCTCGGCGCGACCGGTGGCCCCGGCGAGGTGATCAAGCTGGCCACGCTGGGCACGGTCACCGCCCCGATCGTCGCCGCGGTCGGGCTCGGGCCCGAGCCGTCCGGCGCCGCCCCCGCCCCGGAGACCCTG
>NZ_JAMOKF010000470.1 GCF_023656545.1 Micromonospora phytophila
CCCCGCGGCCCGGGCAGGTCGAGGAAGTGGCCGATGTTCGTCGCGCCGCCCATCGCCACCACCCGAACACCCTCGGCGTCGAGGTCGCGGCCCCGGCGGGCCGCAAGGGTCTCCACGGCGGCCCGGTCGCTCACCCCCTCGACGAGCACCACCGTGTGCGCGTCGATTCCGGTCGTCAGCTCCCCGAACGTCGGCACTGTCACCTCCCCATGGTCCCCGACATCATCGCCGCGTCGCCGCCGGCTGCCCAGCGCTTTACCGGGCGGCGCACCGCGGCGGCCCGCCCGGGTGGGGCGGGCCGCCGCGCCGGTCAGGGCAGCGCCTTGAGGAACGGGCCGTGGTTCAGCCGGAACTCCCAGGCGTAGAACCGGTCCCAGTTGATCGACCAGGTCATCAGCCCCCGGAAGTCCGGGTTGGTGCCGCTGCGCGGGGCGTACGAACCGCAACTCTGCCCCTTGACCAGGCAGGTCACCGCCGCCTGCACCCCGGCGGGGGCGAGGTAGCCGTTGCCGGCGCTGGTGGACGACGGCGCGCCGAACGCGACCTGGTCCTCCCGCAGGGGCGGGAACACCCGGCTGGTGTTGCCGGCGACCGGGAAGCCGGCCAGCAGCATGTCGGTCATCGCGATGTGGAAGTCCGCGCTGCCCATGGTGTGGTACTGGCCGTCCAGCCCCACGATCGGCCCGGAGTTGTAGTCCTGCACGTGCAGCACGGTGAGGTCGTTCCGCAGCGCGTGGATCACCGGCAGGTACGACCCGGCGCGCGGGTCCTGTCCGCCCCACGGCCCCGGCCCGTAGAACTGGTGTCCGAGCTGGACGAAGAACGTCTCCGGCGCCATGGTGAGCACGAAGCCCGACCCGTACCGCTGCTTGAGCGTGCGGAGCGCGGAGATCAGGTTGACGACCACCGGGGTGGTGGGGTTGCGGAAGTCGGTGTCCCCGGCGTCCAGGTAGAGCGAGTGCCCCTCGAAGTCGACGTCGAGCCCGTTGAGGCCGTACCGGTCGATGATGGCAGACACCGACCGGACGAAGGTGTCCCGCGCCGCGGTCGTGGTCAGCTGGACCTGGCCGTTCTGGCCGCCGATGGAGAGCAGGACCTTCCTGCCCTGCTGCTGCTTCCCCCGGATCGCCGCGACGAACTCCGCCTCGGTCTCGACCCCCGGGCACTCGCTGACCGGGCAGAGCTGGAAGCGGATGTCGCCGGAGGTGGCGGTGGTGGGTTCGCCGAAGGCCAGGTTGATGATGTCCCAGTCGGCCGGCACGTCGGCCATCCGCAGGTAGCCCGAGCCGTTGGCGAAGCTGGCGTGCAGGTAGCCGATCAGGGCGTGCCGTGGCAGACCACCGGCGGGGGGAGTGGTGGGCGGCGGGCTGGTCGGCGGTGGAGTCGTCGTCGGTGGGGCGGTGGTCGGCGGGCTGGTGGGCGTGCCGCCCCCGCAGGTGCCCCGTTGAGCGTGCAGTCGGTGGGTGAGCCGGAGCCGGTGGCCAGGAAGCCGAACGACGCCGAGGCGCCGGGGGCCAGGGTGCCGTTCCACGACCGGTTGGTGAAGGTGTGCCGCTGGCCGGCGCTGCTGACCGTGGCGTCCCAGTAGGAGCCGAGCGTGGTGCCCGACGGCAGGCTGAACGCGACCTGCCAGCCGGTCAGGGTGCTGGGCCCGCCGTTGGTGACGGTGTACTTCCCCTCCCAGCCGGTGCCCCAGTCGGCGGTCCTGACGAAGGTGGCGGTCGGGCCGGCGGCGTGGGCCGGCGCGGCCAGGGTCAGCGTGGTGGCGGCGGCGGTGGCGAGGGCCGCGACGGCGGCCAGCAACAGTTTTCGGGCAGGACGACGCATCCGGACCTCCCGGTACGAGGGCCGTCGGATCGACGGATGTCCAATTATTAGGATTGTTAACTGTAGTTGTCCAGAGGTTCGCTCAGCACACCGACCGGACCGACCAGCTGGCCTCGACCGTCCTCCTTGGCGGCTCCCGCTCCAACACCCACTCGTCGCCGAGGGTGGCGACGAGCAGCTCGGCGGGGCCGAACCGGAGCAGCAGCCCCGAGCAGTACCCGGTGGCGGCCTCGACGAGCACCGCCCCGCCGGTGAGCCGCTCACCCACCGGGCCGGCCAGCACGTCGGGCGGCCGCGCCGGCCCCACCCGCGTCTCGCCGCACTCCGCCATGTCGTACGTCCCGTACGGCTCCTCCATGGACAGCAGCAGCTCCTCGCCCCGGCCGTGCAGCCTCATCGGCGGGCGGTGGCGGAAGTGCAGCCAGGCGTGGAGCAGGCTCTGGGCGTCGCCGTCGCGCCGACCGCCGTACCAGTGTCGGGCCTCGGTGACCCGGTCAAGGCGCAGCCCGATCCGGTCCCGTAGCCAGCCGGCGACCAGGTCGGGCTCGCCGAAGCCGACGTACGCCGGTGCCCGAGGGTCATCGACGGCCTGCCCGACCGCGCGGGCGGTGGCCTCGTGGACGTCACCGACCCCGGTGTCGACCTCGGTGGCCCGGATCTCCGTCACGGTTGCCCGGTGGCGGCCGCCGGCGCCCAGCGCGGCGTGGGCCCCCAGCTCGGCCTCCCGACGCTGGTCGGGTGTGACGGCGAGCGTCCGCAGTACCTCCACCTCGGGCCCCGCTGCGGCCGCCACGTGCACCGTCACCGTTGCGAACCGGCACCATCTGGCGGTCTGGCGCGCCAACCGCCAGGTCGTCGTCGGCATCGTGCCTCCCCACCTCGGGCCGACGGCTCGCCCGCGCCGGACGCGCCGCCGGACTCGGATCAGCGCCGGCCGTCGCGGCGCTTTATCGTCCGCTCGTAGTCCTGGAACCGCGCCTTGGCGATCACCGACCGGTCGGCCGCGCGGAGCACCAGGCCCTCGGACCGGCCGGGCGCGCCGTCCAGGGCCACCCGGGTCTGCGGAAGGTGACCGGCAAGGAACGCGTCATCTTGTCGACCTCGGGCGGCAGCACGTCGGCGGCGATGGTCGCCAGTCGGCCGCCGCCGCGCCCCGCAGGGTCTCGGCCACCTCGACCGTCAGGACGTCGAGGCTGGACACGGCACCCCTCCTGCCAGCAGGTCCGCCGGCACCGGGCTGCGGTGTGGCGCTGGGCAGGCAGCGTATCCCGGCGTCCCCGCGCGCTCTGTGCGATTTTCGCGGCACCGTCCACCCTGGAGCACCGGTGCTGCGGGAATGTCGTACCCCACGGGCAGCATGCATTCATGGCTGTCCCCGCTCTCACCCCACACACCGACCAGCCGCGCTCCGTGCCGCTGCGCGAGGCGCGCACCCGGCTCACCCAGCTCGTCGCGCTGGCCGAGTTGACCGACACCGTCACCGTCGTCACCCGCGACGGCGACCCCCGCCCGGTCGCCGCGATCGTGCCGGCCGCCGCC
>NZ_JAMOKF010000471.1 GCF_023656545.1 Micromonospora phytophila
GTCCGATCGGCCGGGCCGGAGTCGGTTCCGCCGGCCGGGCCGGCGCTCGGCCCGCGGCGGCCGGCGGCCAGCCGGCGCGCCCAGACGACCGGGCGGACCCGTTCCAGCGGCAGGAAGCTGGTCATCGCGGCCAGGTGCGGGGCGAACGAGATGGTGATGGTCGCGACGGTCACCAGGTGGAACGAGTAGAAGAAACCGACCGTCGCCAGCCGCCAGCGTTCCCTCAGCAGGAAGACCACCGGGCTGAGCAGCTCGAACGCGACGATGCCGAACTGGGCGACGATCAGCAGGTACGGCACCTGGGCCACCAGGTCGGCCAGGTCGGTGCCGCGCCGGATGATCGCCCGGGCCAGCACCGAGCCGTTCAGCCAGTCCAGCCCGCCGAAGCGCAGCTTCGCCCAGGCGGCCAGGAAGTACGTGCAGATGACCGCGATCTGGGTGACCCGCAGCGCCCAGCCGCCCGCCTCGGTGCGGGTGAGGTCGCCGTGGCGCGCCCGGCCGGCGGTGGGCAGCACGGCCAGCGCGACGAGCAGGCCGAACCGGTCGTGGTCGACCTTGCCGTAGCTCATCGCGACGATCATCCACTCGAGGTAGAGCGCGAAGACCGACCAGCCGAGCAGGCGGGGCGCCCGCCCGCTCGCGGCGAGCAGGGCGAGCAGCAGCAGGGCCCAGAAGAGGAGGGTGACCAGCGCCGAGGTCGGCGTGGGCAGCGGCAGCGCCCGACCGATCAGCAGTGGTTGGTAGAGCTCGCCCGGCACGGAGACCCGGGTACGCACCCACGGGGTGAAGACGACCAGGTCGGCGGCGACGAAGAGGTAGATCAGCGTCCGGAAGGCGGCGATTCGGCCGCGCGGCACCGGCTCGGTCAACCAGCGGCTCATCGGCTCGCCTGCCAGGCGACCACGGTCTCGTCGGTCCACCGGCCGGTGGGGCGCCCGGCGCGGATGCCGTACCAGCGGATGACGATGCGGACCTCGACCAGTTCCGCGGCGCCGGGGTGGCGTTCGGCGTACGCGTCGGCGACCTCGGCGAGCAGCGCGGGGTTGGCGGCGTAGCGCTCCTGCTGGCCCTCGATCTCGGCCCGGCGGATGCCGGTGGCGTCCTGGCCCAGCTCGACCACGGCGCCGGCGGCGTCGACACCTTCGACCCGGGTGTCGGGGGCGGGGGAGTCGGGCGGGTTGGAGGTCGAGTACATCCGGAACGGTCCGAAGGGGAAGTGGTCGTCGGTGCCCCAGAGGGTGCCTGCCAGCAGGACGGCCAGGCCGAGTGCGGTAACCGCGAGCCGTACGGCGCGGCCGCGGGTGGTCAAGTTCTCCATCGGCTCGTGACGTTACGGGATCTGCCGCCCTCTCCGGGGTCCCTCCGACGGCCACTCCTCGTTGCCCGTGTCGGCGTGCCCGGCGCGGCGCGGAACAACCTCCCCCAGCGTGGATCATGGAGTCGTGGTGGGCGGATCGGCCGGTTCAGCCCATTTTGCCAGGCACACAACTGCATGATCGACGCGGGCGTCGGCGGCAGGGCCCTGGTTGCCGTCCTCGGTGACCGGCGCGGACACGACGACGGCCGGGCCCCGAGGGAGCCCGGCCGTCGTCGAAGAGCCGGAACGGCTCAGTGCTTGTGCTCGGCCAGCTGCTTGCGCACGTCGTCCATGTCGAGCCCCTCGACCTGCTCGATGAGGTTCTCCAGGGCGGACTCGGGCAGGGCGCCCGGCTGGGCGAAGACGATGACCCCGTCGCGGACCGCCATGATGGTCGGGATGGAGCTGATGTTGAACTTGGCGGCCAGCTCCTGCTGCGCCTCGGTGTCGACCTTGCCGAAGACCATCTCGGGGTGCTTCTCCGAGGAGCGCTCGTAGACCGGGGCGAACCGCTTGCACGGGCCGCACCACTCGGCCCAGAAGTCGACCAGCACGATGCCGTCGCTGCCGGTCACCTCGTCGAAGTTTGCCGTGGTCAGCTCTACGGTTGCCATGGGGAATCTCTCCGATCGGCGCGGAATAGCTACGTCAGGTGGAACCTGGGCGTACCTCGTGGCATTC
The DNA here is from genome assembly GCF_023656545.1 of Micromonospora phytophila. Classification (GTDB taxonomy): domain Bacteria; phylum Actinomycetota; class Actinomycetes; order Mycobacteriales; family Micromonosporaceae; genus Micromonospora; species Micromonospora phytophila. Next base: position 2,039 of record NZ_JAMOKF010000471.1, read on the forward strand.
CCGGTGTCTCGGGGCCGAAACCCGCCGGCACGTGCGGGAAGGCGATCGGATCCATCGACGCTGGTCTGTCGATGTCGGATGTGCGGGCGGCAAGTGCAGGACGCATTTGCGTGACGAGCGGTGATGGGAGCGTTTCCAAGGTGATCTGCGCAGCTGAGCGCTACGAATCGGTAACTTGACTCTTGACAAGGGCCGATTCGATGTGCGGAGATCGCTCAGGACCCGGTCACCCATGACAGAGAGTAGTGTTACAAAAAGATAAATGTGATCCCCGTCTCTGTCGGGGTCGGTGAGCGTACGGCAGAATCTTCCCCATCAGAGCGTGGGCGGCGGGTGCCGGGGAGGGCCCCGCCGCTCATTGCGTCTCCCCCCAGGTTGTGGCCGGTGTGACATTTCCGCGCGGCCCGCGCCCCGCTCATCGCCTTAACAATCGATAAGGCATGCTGTGCCGAACTCCATCGCCGCCCGTCGAAGGGGACAAGGATGCAGTTCGGCCGCTACTACGAGGAGTTCGAGGTCGGCGCGGTCTACCGGCACTGGCCGGGCAAGACGGTCACCGAGTACGACGACCACCTCTTCTGCCTGCTCACCATGAACCACCACCCGCTGCACATGGACGCGCACTACGCCGAGACGGCGAGTCAGTTCAAGCGCAACGTGGTGGTCGGCAACTACATCTACTCGCTGCTCCTGGGCATGTCGGTGCCCGACGTCAGCGGCAAGGCGATCGCCAACCTGGAGGTCGAGTCGCTGCGGCACGTGGCCCCCACCTTCCACGGCGACACGATCTACGGCGAGACCACCGTCCTGGACAAGCGGGAGTCCTCCTCCAAGCCCGACCGCGGCGTGGTCTCGGTGGAGACCCGCGGCTACAACCAGGACGGCACCATGGTCTGCGTCTTCCGCCGCCGGGTGATGGTCCCGAAGAAGGAGTACGCGGCGGCCACCGTGCCCGAGGGGGTCGACCCGGAGCGGCCGAGCTTCCCCGAACCGCGCTGACCGCACCGCGCCCCAAGCGAAGGGCTCCGCCCGCCGGGTTCCCGGTGGATGGGGCCCTTCGCGCAGGTCAGCGGCATATGCTGGCGCCGGAGGTCCCCATGAGCCACTCCGTCGCCGGAGAGCCGTCCTCTGCCGGCCGCCGTGCCGCACCGCTGACCACCGCCGTCTACTCCGCCGCCGAGTGGGACCTGCTGACCAGCCTGCCCGGCCGGGTGATCGTGGCCGCCGCCGCGCCGGGCCCCGGGCGGCCCCGCCGGGGCGTCACCGCCGGGCTCGCCGGCCTGGACGCCGTCGCGGCGGGTCGGGCCTTCGACAG
>NZ_JAMOKF010000472.1 GCF_023656545.1 Micromonospora phytophila
GGCGCCGTCGGGGCGGAACGGCCGCCCGAGGTCGCCGTGCACCTGATGCCCGGCGGGCCCGCCCGGCTGCCGGTCGCGCTGAAGGCGGCGGGCGCCGCCGGCGCGCCGACCCTGTCGTACGTGGACGACCCCACCGCCGTGGACCCGGCGGTGCTGACCGCCGCCACGGCCGGCCGCCCCGCCGAGGCGCTGTTCGTCACCGCCCCCGGTGCGGCGGCCCGGGACGCGCTGACCGGGGCCGGGTTCTCGCTGGCGACCGAGGTGGACCTGGTGCCCGCCGACGGCTCGCCCGCGCGGCGGCTCGCCTTCGCCACCGGGTCGGACCGGAGCCTGGAGACGTTCAAGGAGACGCTCTGGGCGGTCGACGAGTTCGGCGGTGTGCGCTATCGCGACCCGGCGGACCCGGCCGGCCGGCTGCTCGACATCGCCCTGGACCCCGAACCCGGCCCGCTGCGCCGGGAGCTGCTGGCCGAGCTGGCCCGCTCCGGCCCCCGGACGGTCACCGAGCTGCGCCGGTACGCCCTCACCGCGACCGTCTACCGCTCGGCCGACGCGGTCCGGGCGCTGACCGGGCTGCTCACCGCGGGCGAGGTGACCCGCGATCCCGAGCACGGCCGGCTCGGCGGCGACGTGGTCATCTCCGGATCGGCCGACTGAGCGGCACCGTCGCCGCGCGCCCACCCGGCGCGCAGACGCCGAGCGGGGTGCCGGTGGTTCACCGGCACCCCGCTCGACCTCGGGATGTCACGCCCGGGACTTGTCCTGCTTCCAGGACAGCGGACCCGGCAGGTCGACCCGGTGCGCCTTGGCCTTGGAGTTCCAGGACCAGCGACCGATCTTGATGCTCCAGGACGAGAAACCGTTCTCGGTGAAGTTCAGAATGATCGGACCGTACTTCTTGCGCTTGCGGAACATCAGACCCATCAGAGGGCTCCCTTCGGTGACCATTCCCTGCCGTGTCGAACCTGAACATGCCCGGAACGGCGATTCGCGAAACCCGGCCCCGTCCGCGGTGGACGGTGCGGCCGAGCGCACCGGAATTCCTATCCACCAGATAGGTGTTGCGGACCGGTAAACGCTGCTGCGGAGCCCTTGTAACAAAGCAAGCGACGCGAGTCTCATCTTCTGGAAGGTCGTTGACCGGCCCGTCGGAGCCCCGGCAGCATGGGGCCATGTCGCAGCGGGACGAGCTTCTCCTCACCGCTCGCGTGCACGTCGACCTGGTCCGGCACGCGAGCGCGCTCTGTTGAGCTGACCCGGTCTCCCCGACTCGGTTCCCTCTCCGCACTCTCACCGCCCGTCCGCTCATCGCGGAGCGGCGTGCCCCTCGTGCCCCTCGTCGGGCTTCCTCCACCGCACCGTGGACAGATCAGGAGACACCTCCATGGCTTCACCCCGTCGTGCCCTTCCGCGTACCCTCGCCGCCGCGGCGGCGCTGACCCTCCTCGTCGGCGCCGCCGGCTGCGGCGGGGACGCCGAGGCCGGCTCCGCGCAGGCGAAGGAGCTGCGCTACCAGGGCTCCGTCGGGCAGGTCACCCTGCCCGAACTCGCCGCCGACCTCGGCTACCTCAACGACGTGAGACTCAACTGGATCGGCAACGTCACCGGCGGTCCACAGGACATCCAGGCCACCGCCACCGGGCAGAGCGACTTCGGTGGCGCGTTCAACGGCGCCATCGTCAAGCTCGCCGCCGCCAACGCCCCGATCACCGCCGTCGTCAGCTACTACGGTTCCGACGCGCAGACCTTCCAGGGCTGGTACGTGCTCGACGACAGCCCGGTCCGCGGGCCCCGGGACCTGATCGGGAAGAAGATCGGCATGAACACCCTCGGCGCGCACGCCGAGGCGGTGACCAAGACCTGGCTGTCCCGGGGCGGGCTGAGCGCCGAGGAGATCAAGCAGGTCGAGCTGGTCGCGCTCCCGCCGGTCAACACCGAGCAGTCGCTGCGCCAGAAACAGATCGACGTCGCCGTGCTCGGCGGAGTCATCCGCGACAAGGCCGTCGCCAACGGTGGCATCCGCACGATCGTCACCGACTTCGAGCTGCTCGGGGCGTTCAGCGCCGGCGCGTACGTCTTCCGCGACGACTTCATCAAGCGCAACCCGGAGACGGTGAAGACCTTCGTCACCGGCGTCGGCAAGGCCATCGAGTGGGCCCGCAGCCAGCCCCGGGAGACGGTGGTGGCCCGGCTGGAGTCGATCATCACCAAGCGGGGCCGCAACGAGGACCCATCCCTGGTGCGGCTCTGGAAGAGCAGCGGGGTCGCCGGCCGGGGCGGCGTCATCACCGACCAGGAGTTCGCCACCTGGATCGACTGGCTGGCCGCCGCGGGCGAGATCAAGGGCGAGAAGCCCAAGCCCGGGGACGTCTACACCAACCGGTTCAATCCGTTCACCGCCGGCGGTGCCGCGTGAGCACCGACAAGATCCTCTTCGACCGGGTGACGAAGACCTTCGGGGCCCGCGCCGGCCGGCGGGCGACCGCCGGCGCGGTCACCGCCCTGGACCAGGTGACCCTCGGCGTACGCCCCGGCGAGTTCCTCGTCGTCGTCGGCCCGAGCGGATGCGGCAAGTCCACCCTGCTCGACCTGCTCGGGGGCCTGTCCAGGCCCACCGGCGGGCAGGTGCTCGTCGACGGCCGGCCGGTCACCGGACCGGGCATGGACCGGGGCATCGTCTTCCAGCAGTACGCCCTGCTGCCCTGGCGCACCGCCGCCGGCAACGTCGCGTTCGGACTGGAGGCCAAGGGGGTGCCCCGGGCGGAACGGGCGGGCCTCGTCGCCCACCACCTGGACCTGGTCGGGCTCGGCGGGTTCGCCGGGAGCTACCCGCACGAACTCTCCGGCGGCATGAAGCAGCGGGTGGCCATCGCCCGCAGCCTCGCGTACGACCCGGACATCCTGCTGATGGACGAGCCGTTCGCTGCCCTCGACGCGCAGACCCGCGACTCGTTGCAGGACGAGCTGCTGCGCATCTGGGAGCGCACCGGCAAGACCGTCGTGTTCATCACCCACGGCATCGACGAGGCGGTCCACCTCGGCCAGCGGGTCGCGGTGATGACCTCCCGGCCCGGCCGGATCAAACGGGTCATCGACATCGACCTCGGTGACCGGGGCGCGGTGGAGGACGTCCGCTCCTCCGAAGCCTTCCGCCAGCACCGGCACCAGATTTGGACCCTGCTGCGCGACGAGGTACGCGCCGCCCAGGCCGCCGAACGCATCGCCGGCACCGGTGCCGACGGTGGTCGTATCCCTGCCGAGGCCGACGCGGGCGCGGACCGCGCCACGTCGGCGGCGGCCCGTGACGAGGAGGCCCGCGTTGGTTGACATCGCC
>NZ_JAMOKF010000473.1 GCF_023656545.1 Micromonospora phytophila
CGACCGCACCGAGCAGCAGCGCCGTCCCCACCAGCAGGGCGATCTTGTCGTACGTGCCGAAGAGTGCGATGCCGAACTGCTTGAGCGGCTCGGGCACGGTGTCGACGACGAGCCCGCCGACCGCGACCAGGGGCGCCGAGCGGGGACCGGTCAGCACCGCCACCAGTTCGGCGGAGCCGATCGCCACCGCGGCGGCGGTGACCCCGGCCAGTGCGGCGTACCGGCGCGTCGTGGTGCTCATCGCGCCAGTCTTTCCGATCGACCCGGCGACCCGGTAGTCGCGTCAGGGTTCCGTAAGGAGCCCGGAAGAGCGCCGGGGCGCGCCGTCAGGTGACGGTGCGCCCCGGAACGGGTCGTGCGTGCGGGTCAGAAGCCCGGGCCGTGCTGGTGGCCGTGGCCGTGGCCGTGGCCGTGCCCACCGGCGCCGGCCGGCTCGGCCTTCTCCGGCTTCTCCACCACGAGGCTCTCCGTGGTGAGCAGCAGGCCGGCGATCGACGCGGCGTTGGTGACCGCGTTGCGGGTCACCTTCACCGGGTCGACGATGCCGGACTTCGCCAGGTCGACGTACTCGCCGGTGGCGGCGTCGAGGCCGTGGCCCCACTCCTTGGCGGCGACCTTGTTCACGACGACGTAGCCGTCGTGACCGGCGTTCTGGGCGATCCAACGCAGCGGCTCGACCAGCGCCTTGCGGACGACCGAGACACCGACCTTCTCGTCACCGGTGAAGCCGAGATCGTCGTCGAGCGCCGGCACGATCTGCACCAGGGCGGCACCGCCACCGGGCACCGTGCCCTCCTCGACCGCGGCCTTGGTCGCGGCGATGGCGTCCTCGATGCGGTGCTTGCGCTCCTTCATCTCGACCTCGGTCGCCGCGCCCACCTTGATGACCGCGATGCCGCCGGAGAGCTTCGCCAGCCGCTCGGCCAGCTTCTCCCGGTCCCACTCGGAGTCCGAGGCCTCGATCTCCTTGCGGATCTGCGCGACCCGGTCGGCGACCTCGGTGTCCTTGCCGCCACCGTCGATGACCGTGGTGTTCTCCTTGTCGACCACGACGCGCCGGGCGGTGCCGAGCACCTCCAGGCCGACCTGGTCGAGCTTGTAGCCCAGCTCCGGGGCGACCAGCTCGGCGCCGGTCAGGATCGCCATGTCCTGCAGCATCGCCTTGCGGCGGTCGCCGAACCCGGGGGCCTTGACCGCGCAGACCTTGATGGTCTTGCGGAGCGCGTTGACGACCAGCGTGGAGAGCGCCTGGCCCTCGACGTCCTCGGCGATGATGAGCAGCGGCTTGCTGTTCTGGAGGACCTTCTCCAGCAGCGGCAGCAGCTCCTCGATCGCCGAGATCTTCTGCGTGGTGATCAGGATGTACGGGTCTTCGAGAACCGCTTCCTGCGCCTCGGCGTCGGTGACGAAGTTGGGCGAGATGAAGCCCTTATCGAACTGGAGACCCTCGGTCACCTCCAGCTCGGTGTGCAGGGCGGAGCCCTCCTCGACGGTGATGACACCGTCGCGGCCGACCTTCTCCATCGCCTCGGCGATCAGCTCACCGATGGTGGCGTCCTGCGCGGAGATGGTGGCCACGTGGGCGATCGAGTTCTTGTCGGCGACCTCGACGGCCCGGCCGAGCAGCGCCTCGGAGACCTTCTGGGCCGCGGCGTCGATGCCCCGCTTGAGGCCGATCGGGTTGGCGCCGGCCGTGACGTTGCGCAGGCCCTCGCGGACCATCGCCTGGGCCAGCACGGTCGCGGTGGTGGTCCCGTCGCCGGCGACGTCGTTGGTCTTGGTCGCCACCTCCTTGACCAGCTGCGCGCCGAGGTTCTCGTAGGGGTTGGTGAGCTCGATCTCCTTGGCGATGGTCACACCATCGTTGGTGATCGTCGGCGCACCGAATTTCTTGTCCAGGACGACGTTGCGCCCGCGTGGGCCGAGGGTGACCTTGACCACGTCCGCGAGGGCGTTGACACCGTGCTCGAGCAGGTGCCGGGCGTCGTCCGAGAAGCTCAGGATCTTCGCCATGTATGTCCCTTCGGAAGCGACGCTGCCCCGGCCCGGCGAGCCGGACCGGGGCAACGACACTGATCGGTTGCTTACTTCTCGATGACCGCGAGGACGTCGCGGGCGGAGAGCACCAGGTACTCCTCGCCGGCGTACTTGACCTCGGTGCCGCCGTACTTCGAGTAGAGCACGGTGTCGCCGACCTTGACGTCGAGCGGCACGCGGTTGCCGTTGTCGTCGATCCGGCCCGGGCCGACAGCGAGGACGGTGCCCTCCTGCGGCTTCTCCTTGGCGGTGTCGGGGATCACGATGCCCGACGCCGTGGTGGTCTCAGCCTCGTTCGCCTGGACCACGATCCGGTCCTCGAGCGGCTTGATCGCAACCTTGGTCGCGGTAGTCACGGGCATACCCTCCTGGGGTACTGGTTTCGTTGCTGGCCGGCGGGGCCGACCAGCGTCAATCTGCCACATGCCACCGGGCGGGGCCGTCGTCGCGGGTGCCGGTCCGCCTGGCGTTCAGCGCCCGCGCCTCGCGGCCCGGGAGCTGGCACCCTCGGGGTGAGAGTGCTAATCGCAGGTTATTCCTCGGCTAGCACTCCGTCAAGGAGAGTGCCAACGCGCCACCCTCGTGTCGCCACAGTTCCGCCAGTCATCACCGCAACACGCCGGGAGCGCCTCGCCGCACCGTGGCCATCTCCCTACCGTCGGTTGCCACCACCGGATACCGACGAAGGGAAGCCGAGTGTCCCGGATACCGACCCTGACGTTCCTGCACGAACAGCTACGTCTGGCACGCCAGGCGCGCGGGCTCAGCCAGGAGGAGCTGGGCAAGCTGGTCAACTACTCATCGTCGTACGTGAGTGCGGTCGAGACCGGGCAGACCCCAGTCAAGCCGGACTACCTCGGCCGCATCGACTCGACCCTGGACACCGGCGGTCTCTTCGTCGGCATGCTGGAACTGATCCGCTTCCATGCCGCGCCCGACTGGTTCCGCCCGTGGGACGAGAACGAGCGGGAGGCGGCGGCGCCTGCGTCGAGGTCGCCGACAACCTGCCCGGCGTGGTCGCCGTCCGGGACAGCAAGGACCCGACCGGCCCGGTGCTCGCCTTCACCCCGACGAGTTGGCGGACCTTCGTCGCCGCCACCCCCGCCCGCTGACACCACCGTCCGGCTGATCCGGGCCGGCCGGGAGAATGGCCGGGTGGACCTGGACCAGCTCGCCGCCCTGCGTACGCCCGAGGGGTCGGCCGCGCTCGCCGCGGCGACCGAGGTGGCCGGCGGCGACCCGCTGAGCGCGGCGGCCGCGCT
>NZ_JAMOKF010000474.1 GCF_023656545.1 Micromonospora phytophila
GTCGCCGCCGCGATGAAGCGCCGGTACACCGCCTCGTAGCCGGCGGCCGTCCGCTCCGTGGAGAAGTTCTCCGCCACGTGCGCGACACAGGCCGCCGGGTCGAAGCGGGTCGCCTCGCGCAGCGCGCCCGGGAGCTCGTCGGCCCGCTCGCAGACCAGGCCGGTCAGGCCGGGCCGGACGATTTCCGGGACGGCACCCCGGTTGAGCGCCACCACCGGTGTGCCCGTCGCCATCGCCTCCACCATCACCATGCCGAACGGCTCGTCCCACTGGATCGGCATGATCAGGCACCGGGCCTCGACCAGCAACCGCAGCGCGGCGGCCCGGTCGGCGTCCAGCACCACCGTGACGTCCTCGCCGAGCAGCGGCCGGACCACCTGGTCGTAGTAGCTGCGCTCGGCCGGTTCGTTGCACTTGCCGGCCAGCACCAACGGCAGACCGGCCGCGCGGCAGGCCCGGATGGCAATGTCCGGGCCCTTGTCCGGGCTGAACCGGGCCAACCACAGCACCGGTCCGCCGCCGGGCGCGGTCTTGTGCGGGACGTTGCGGACGTCCATCGAGTTGTGCACGGTGCCGACCCAGGGCAGCCGCGGGTTGAGCCGACGCTGGGCGTGGGAGATGGCAATCAGCCCCACCCCCTGGTCGGTGTCACTGAGCACGTCGCCGTACTCGCCGACGGGGTTGCCGTGCACGGTCGCCACCGTGGGCACCGCCCGGCGTCCGGCGACCAGCGGCCCGATGGTGGTGTGGTCGTGGACGACGTCGAAGTCGGCCGCGCTGATGCGGTGGTTCACCCGGGCCAGGTGGGCCAGTTCGGGCAGGGATTCACCGAGTCGGTTGTACTGCACGTCGGGCACGGTGGAGACGAAGTCGCCCGTGGTGCCGTGCTGCCGGCCGGCGCCGAACAGGGTCACCGTGTGGCCGCGGTCGGTCAGCGCGTCCACGAGGCCGGCGACCAGCTGTTCCAGCCCGCCGTAGCCGGGTGGAGGCACCGACAGCCAGGGCGGGACCACCATCGCGATCCGCAACGGCCGCTCCGGTGAGCGGTCGGCCGGACGGTGGTTAACGGCCATGGGTCCTCCCCGTCGGTCCCTGGTGTGTGTCCGCCGCCCCGGACACTCCCCCCGGCCCGCCCCGGGGCGCGTCGTCCGGCGGCAGGTGGAGCCGGCGGTGGTTTCCCGGTGGCGGCATCGCTAAACCGGACAAGCCGGGCGCTCACCCACCGACGAGGAGGCGGTCCCGCACCGCCCGCACCCCCTCGGCGGACCACGCCGTCCGCTCCGCCTGGTCCCGTTCCCACCAGGAGCGGACCACCCCGCCCAGGACGACCGTGTCCCCGTGCACCTCGACGGTCACCCGCTCGGTGCCGATCCCGCGCACCAGCGCCCGCTGGATGTCGCGCCGGGTCCGTTCGGCATCCGGCCGGGTCGCGGGCCGCACCTCCACGAGGTTGGTCACCCCGCGTACGCCGCGCAGCCGGCGCACCTCCCGCTCGGCGGTGCGCCGCTGCCAGCCGAACTCGACCTCGCCCCGGAGCATCACCCACCCGTTGGCCACGGTGACGTCCAACCGCTCGGCGGGGACGAAGCTGTCCCACTCCAGCGCCCGGCCGGCCGCGATGGCGATCTCCCCGTCGGTCCGCCCCGCCTCGCCGGGCAGCCGGACCTCGACGTCGTCGGCGACCGCCCGCACCCCGCGTACGCGCTGCGCGCAGCGTTGCGCCGCCCACTTGCGGGCATAGGCGTCCACCCAGCCGGTCAGGGTCACCACGCCGTCGACGACGGTCACACCGATCTCGTTCGGCTGCACCCGGACGTCCCAGGCCAGTTCCTCGAGCACGTCCCGCTGGACCTGCGCGTCGGTCCGGGCGGTCGCTGCCGTGGTCATCGCACCCTCCGTACGCCTCGCCGGGTCTTGCGCACCGGCCGCCGGCGCGACCGGTCTTCCACCGACGGTGCCGTCGCGACGGGTGACGGCGGTTCACCCGCTTCGGGTGAACCGCCGTCAGGAGGGAAGAAGCGGCGGGTGACGGAGCCAACCCCCTTGGCCCCGCCACCCGCCGCCGGAGGGAGGAGGAAAGTTCGGGTACGGGTTACGACGTCTCGGCGAGCGTCACGGTTGCGGTCGCCTCCGCGCCGTTGCGCTTGTAGGTCACCTCGACCCGGTCGCCCACCTTGCCGGCCTGCACCGCGCCGACCAGGTCGTCCGAGTCGTTGATCACCTTGTCGCCGAAGCGGGTGACCACGTCGCCGCGTTGCAGGCCGGCCTTCTCCGCGGCGCTGCCCGGGGTGACGGCGGCGACCAGGGCCCCGCCGCCCTCGGCCGCGTTCACGCTGACGCCGAGCGACGGGTGGCTGACCTTCTCGCCGCGCTGGAGCTTGCCGGCGACGTCCTTGGCCTTGTTGCTGGGGATGGCGAAGCCGACGCCGATGTTGCCACTGCTGCCCTGCCCGGCGGTGGCGATCGCGGTGTTGATGCCGATCACCTCGCCGCGGGTGTTGACCAGCGCGCCGCCGGAGTTGCCGGGGTTGATCGGCGCGTCGGTCTGGAGCAGCCCGGAGATCGAGGTGGCCCCCTGGCCAGGGGCCTGCTGCTGCTCGCCGCCCGCCTGGATGGTGCGGTCGCGGGCGCTGAGGATGCCGGCGGTGACCGAGCCCTGCAGGCCCAGCGGGCTGCCGAGGGCGAGCACCTGGTCGCCGACCTGCATGCCGTCGCTGTCGCCCAAGGAGGCCGCCTTCAGGTCGCCGACGCCGGCGGCCTTCACCACCGCGAGGTCGGTCTTCGGGTCCGTACCGACGATCCGGGCCTCGGCGGTCTTGCCGTCGGCGAAGATCACCCGGACGCTGTCCCGGCTGCCGGAGGCGACCACGTGGTTGTTGGTCAGCACGTAGCCGTCGGCGCTGAGGATCACGCCGGAGCCCTCGCCGTTGTCGGTGGCGATCGAGACCACGCTCGGCTGCACGGCGGCGGCGATCTTGGGCAGGTCGGCGCTGTCGAGCACCGGCGCGGCCGAGTAGGTGCGGGTGATGCCGGAGTCGCCGTCCAAGGCGAGCGCGAGCGCTCCGCCGGCCACGCCGGAGCCGAGCATCAGGGCGAACACCGCGACGCCGGCGCCGGCGAACTTGGCGATCCGGCCCGGGCGGGGGTCGGGCCGCTGCGCCGGAGCCCACGGCGGCACGGGCTGGCCGGGGTGGTACGGCTGCTGCGGGTAACCCGGACCGGCCGGTCCCGGCTGGCCCCCACCGGCCCAGCCGGACTGCTGGCCCGGGTACCAGGGAGCGCCCGGGT
>NZ_JAMOKF010000050.1 GCF_023656545.1 Micromonospora phytophila
CCCGGCGCTGCTCGCGGCCTGGACCGCGACGCCCGCCGGCGCCGACGACCTGACCGCGTGGCAGGCCCTGGCGCGGGCATTGCCGCCGGGCGCGCCGCGCCGGCCCCTCGCCGTGGCGCGCGTCCACCAGCTCCGCGGGGAGTACGACCTCACGCGCGCAACGTTCCTGCAACGTCCCCGCCACTAACGTGCCCGCCGTCACCCGGAACGGACGGCGGAGGTAACCATGACGCGCTACGACGCGCCCACCCACTGGCAGTCCCGCTACGACCACTTCATCGGCGGTGAGTACGTCAAGCCACACCACGGTCGGTACTTCGAAAACCCCACCCCGGTCACCGGGCAGACCTTCTGTGAGGTGGCCCGGGGCACCGCCGAGGACGTCGAGCGCGCCCTCGACGCCGCGCACGGCGCCGCCGACGCCTGGGGGCGCACCTCGGTGGCCGAGCGGTCGCTGATCCTCAACCGGATCGCCGACCGGATGCAGGAGAACCTGGAGTCCCTCGCCGTCGCCGAGACCTGGGAGAACGGCAAGCCGGTCCGCGAGAGCCTGGCCGCCGACATCCCGCTCGCCATCGACCACTTCCGCTACTTCGCCGGCGCGATCCGGGCCCAGGAGGGCACCCTCGGCGAGATCGACGACGACACCGTGGCGTACCACTTCCACGAGCCGCTCGGCGTGGTCGGGCAGATCATCCCGTGGAACTTCCCGATCCTGATGGCGACCTGGAAGCTCGCCCCGGCGCTGGCCGCGGGCAACGCGGTGGTGCTCAAGCCGGCCGAGCAGACCCCGGCGTCCATCCACTACTGGCTCTCGCTCGTCGCCGACCTGCTCCCGCCGGGCGTGCTCAACATCGTCAACGGCTTCGGCGTCGAGGCGGGCAAGCCGCTGGCGTCCTCGCCCCGGGTGGCGAAGGTGGCGTTCACCGGCGAGACCACCACCGGGCGGCTGATCATGCAGTACGCCAGCGAGAACATCAAACCCGTCACGCTGGAACTCGGCGGCAAGAGCCCGAACATCTTCTTCGACGACGTCAGTTCGTCGCGCGACGACTTCTTCGACAAGGCCCTCGAAGGCTTCACCATGTTCGCCCTCAACTCCGGTGAGGTCTGCACCTGCCCGTCCCGGGCGCTGATCCAGCAGGGCCACTACAGCGACTTCCTGGCCGCGGCGGTCGAGCGGACCAACGCGGTGGTGCAGGGGCACCCGCTGGACACCGACACGATGATCGGCGCGCAGGCCTCCAACGACCAGCTGGAGAAGATCCTGTCCTACCTGGACATCGGCCGGCAGGAGGGCGCCCGGGTACTGACCGGTGGTTCCCGCGCCGATCTGGGCGGCGACCTGTCGGGCGGCTACTACGTCGAGCCAACCATCTTCGAGGGCGACAACTCGATGCGGATCTTCCAGGAGGAGATTTTCGGCCCGGTGGTCTCGGTGACCTCCTTCGCCGACCTCGACGACGCCGTGAAGATCGCCAACGACACGCTGTACGGGCTGGGCGCCGGCGTCTGGACCCGGGACATGAACACGGCCTACCGGGCCGGACGGTCGATCCAGGCCGGCCGGGTCTGGACGAACTGCTACCACGCCTACCCGGCGCACGCGGCGTTCGGCGGATACAAGCAGTCCGGCATCGGGCGGGAGAACCACAAGATGATGCTGGAGCACTACCAGCAGACGAAGAACCTGCTGGTCAGCTACTCCACCAAGAAGCTCGGCTTCTTCTGATGTCCGCCGGTCCCGGCGCGGCGCCCGGTTCGCCGGGCGCCGCGGCGCCCCCGGTCACCCTGACTCCCGCGGCGGCCGAGCTGATCCGGTCGCTGCGGGGGCAGCACGGGCCGCTGATGTTCCACCAGTCCGGTGGGTGCTGCGACGGCAGCGCGCCGATGTGCTACCCGGCCGGCGAGTTCCGTACCGGCGGGTCCGACGTCCTGCTCGCCTCGCTCGTCTTAGACGGCGTGCCCGAGCCGGTCGAGTTCTGGATCTCGGTGTCCCAGTGGGCGTTGTGGAAGCACACCACGTTGACCGTCGACGTGGTCCCGGGCAGGGGCAGCGGCTTCTCGCTGGAGGCCCCGGAGGGCGTCCGCTTCCTCATCCGCTCCCAGCTGGCAACCTGAGGTTCGTCAACATCCAGCGGAGCGGGACGTTGCGGAACGCACCCCACCGGCTACGTCGTTGCCGGACTCGATCGACTAAACCTGAGCAAGGTCTGATGCGCGTCAGCGGGCGTCGAGGAGGGGTTGGCTCGGGTTCCAGGGGGGGCCGCCGGCGGCGTCGCGGCGGCGGCGGGCAATGGCCGACAGGGCCTCCAGGACCACGCGGTTGCCCAGGTACGCGGTGATGTCGGCGTGGTCGTACGGCGGGGCGACCTCGACCACGTCGACGCCGACCACGGGCAGCTCGTAGCAGACCCGGCGGACCGCGTCGAGCAGTTGCCGCGAGGTCAGCCCGCCCGGTTCGGGGGTGCCGGTGCCGGGCGCCATCCCGGGGTCGACGACGTCCACGTCGACGGAGAGGAAGACCCCCTCGCACTCGTCGGTCGCGATCCCGAAGGCCTCGGTGAGGCAGGAGTCCAGACCCCGGGCGACCAGCTCGGTCATCTCGTACGACCGCATCCGCTGCTCGGCCATCCAGGACAGCGTCTCGGGGCCGGGCCAGTAGCCGCGCAGGCCGATCTGGAGGAACCGGTCGCCGCGTACCGCGCCGGACTCGATGAGCCGGCGCATCGGCTGCCCGTGCCCGTGCAGCGACCCGAACTCGATGTCGCCGGTGTCGGCGTGGGCGTCGAAGTGCACCAGCGACACCCGGCCGAGCCCGTGCTGCCGGGCCACGCCGGTGGCGTCGGGCAGCGCGATGGAGTGGTCGCCGCCGAGCACGATCGGGATCGCGCCCGCCGAGGAGACCGCGTACACCGCCTCCTCCAGCGCGGACAGCGACCGTTCGATGTCGCCGGAGAACATCTCCACGTCCCCGGCGTCGTAGACGCGCAGGTCCTGAAGCCCGTCGACCCGCATCGCCAGTGACGGGCGGGAGCCGTCGTGCGGCAGGTAGCAGGCCTGACGGATGGCGGACGGGCCGAACCGGGTGCCGGGCCGGTGCGAGGTGCCCCCGTCGAACGGCGCTCCCACGATGACGATGTCGGCATCGGCGTACGACGACGGCTCGTCGAGCGTGCAGCGGTCGACCCCGAGGAAGGTGATGTCGGGGCCGAACATCGGGCCGTAGCGCGTCACCGCTCCTCCATTCCCCACGGCGAGCCGTAGCTGGTCAGCAGGTCGAGGAAGGGTACCGGGGGCAGCGCCTCCGGCCCGAGCACACCCGCCCCGGACCAGGCGCCGCCGGCGAGCAGTTCCAGGGCGACGACGGGATTCACCGCGGTCTGCCAGACGACGGCCTGGTGGCCGTACTCCCGCATCGACCACTCGTTGTCGACCACGTGGTAGAGGTAGACATCGCGCGGCTTCCCGTCCACACCCACCCCACGCACCCACGTCCCGGCGCAGGTCTTGCCGCGCATCCGGTCGCCGAGGGTGGCCGGGTCGGGCAGGCAGGCAGCGACCACGTCGCGGGGCGAGACCGACACGTCGCCGACGCGGACCGGAGCGACCGAGTCCAGGCCGAGCTTGTGCAGCGTCTTGAGCACCTCGATGGACTCCTTGCCGAGGCCGTACTTGAAGGTGACCCGCTTCGCCGGGACCCAGCGCGGGATGAGGAGCACCTCCTCGTGTTCGACGTTGACGCACTCAACCGGGCCGATGCCCGCCGGGAAGTGGAAGACCTCCGGCTCGCTGAACGGCGCGGTGGTGAACCAGCCCCGGTCGGCCTCCCAGATCACCGGCGGGTTGAGGCACTCCTCGATGGTGGTCCAGATCGAGAACGACGGCGCGAAGTCGTAGCCGTCGACGGTGAGATTCGCGCCGTCGCGCACCCCGATCTCGTCGATTTCGGTGAAGAGCTCGTCGGCGGCGTAGCGGGCGAAGACGTCGGAGAGGCCCGGCTCGACGCCAATGCCGCAGAGGGCGAGGCGACCGGCCGCCTCCCACTGGTCGGCCACCGCGAACTGGTCGTCGCCGAGCTTGACGCCGGTCTCCGCATGCGGCCGCGACGGGTGCGGGTGGGACAGCGACATGGCCATGTCGAGGTAGTCCGCGCCGGCCGCGAAGGCCCCGTCGAAGATCGGCATGACGAAGCGCGGGTCGACCGCGTTGAGCACGTGGGTGATCCGGTGCTCGCGGCAGAGCGCGGCGACCGCGTCCGCCGAGGAGGCGTCGACCTTCGCGGCGACGAAACGCTCACCGTGCCCCTCGACGGCCCGGGCGGCGCGGCTGAGGTCGTAATCGGCGACGACCACGGTCTCGAAGAAGGAACGGCGGGCGGCGATGGCGACAGCGGCGGAGCCGACGCCACCGGCGCCGACGAGCAGGATGCGCATCAGGAATCGAACCCCAAACCAAAACGATCGAGCGTACGGAGCCAGCGGTTGCGCCGGCCTTCGCGCGCGTCGGCGCGGGCCAGGGACCAGCGGGTGAGATTGATGCCGGTGGACCGGAAGGGTTCCGGCGGGAACGGCAGCGGCTTGCTGCGCACCAGGTCGAGCCGGGTCAGCGGGGTGTCCCCGCCGTCGAGCAGGTCGAGCAGCACCCGGGCGCCGAACCGGGTCGCGCCGACGCCGAGGCCGGTGAACCCGGCGGCGTACGCGAGGCGGCCGTCGTAGGCGGTGCCGAAGAACGGACAGAAGCGCGTGCAGGTGTCGATCACGCCACCCCAGCGGTGGCTGAAGCGCACGTCGGCGAGCTGCGGGAACGTGGTGAAGAAGTGGTCGGCGAGGGCGGTGAAGGTGGCCGGTCGTTGGTCCAGCTCGGGGGCCATCCGGTTGCCGTAGTGGTAGATCGCGTCGTAGCCGCCGAAGAGGATCCGCCCGTCGCCGGTGATCCGGTAGTAGTGGAACTGGTTGCCGGTGTCGGCGAGTCCCTGCCGGTTCGCCCAGCCGACCGCCTTGCGCTGCTCCGCGGTCAGTGGCTCGGTCATCAGCGCGTAGTCGTAGACCGGCACCAGGTACGCCCGCAGCCGGCGCAGCAGCGGCGGAAACGCGTTGGTCGCCAGCACCACCCGGTCGGCGCGGACGCTGCCCGGCGCGGCCTGCGCGCCGCCCGCCGTGGTGGCCCGCAGCGCGGCCCCGTCGCGGCGCAGCCCGGTGACCCGGGTGTGCTCGTGGATGCGGACACCGAGTTCCCGGCAGGCCCGGCGCAGGCCCCAGGCCAGCCGGGCCGGATCCAGCATCGCCACCCGGTCGCGGTCCCAGAGCCCGCCGAGGTACGTCGGCGAGTCCACCTCCGCGCGCACCGCGTCGCGGTCGAGCAGCCGCACGTCGTGGCCGTAGCGCCGGGCCAGCTCGGCGTCCTCGGCCAGCCCGTCGAGCTGGTACGGCTCGACGGCGACGGCCAGCTCGCCGGTGCGCTCGAAGTCGCAGTCGATGCCGTACGCGTCGACGGTCGCCGCGATCGCGTCGAGGTTCTGCCGGCCGAGCCATTCCAGCACGTCGACCTCGTCGGGAAAGCGTGCGAGCCCGTTGGCCAGCCCGTGGGTGAGCGACGCGGCGCAGAACCCGCCGTTGCGCCCGGACGCCGCCCAGCCGCAGGTGCCGGCCTCGACCAGCAGCACGTCGCGGCCCGGGTCGTCCCGCTTGGCGAGCAGCGCCGCCCAGAGGCCGCTGTAGCCGCCACCGATGACGAGCAGGTCGGTCTCCGCCGAGCCGTGCAGCGGCGGCAGTGGGTCGGGGCGTTCCGGACGGTCGAGCCAGTAGGGCACGGGCGCCGCGTCGGCGAGCGCCCGGCCGGTATGCGGGAGGGTCATGACGGCCGTTTCGCCCGCCGTCCGGGCAGCGAGCTGGCCAGCACCAGCAGCAGCGCGATCACGAACATGGCGGTGCCGATGACGTTGACCTGCGGCGGGATGCCCCGCTGGGCGGCGCCCCAGACGTACATCGGAAACGTGACGGTGGTGCCGGAGTTGAAGTTCGTGATGATGAAGTCGTCGAAGCTCAGCGAGAAGGCGAGCAGCGCGGCGGCCACGATGCCGGGCAGCACCAGCGGCAGGGTGATCCGGCGGAACGTCTGCCACTCGTTGGCGTAGAGGTCCATCGCGGCCTCCTCCAGCCGCCGGTCCATCCCGGCCAGCCGGGCCTTCACCGTCACCACCACGAACGACACGCAGAACATCACGTGCGCGATGACGATGGTCCAGAAGCCCAACTGCACCCCGCCGGAGACGAAGAGGGCGAGCAGCGACGTGCCCATCACCAGCTCCGGTGTGGCCATCGGCAGGAAGATCAGCACGTTGACCCCGGAGCGACCGCGGAACCGGTGCCGCACCAGCGCGAACGCCATCAGCGTGCCGAGCACGGTGGCGGCCACGGTGGCGATGAAGCCGATCTGGACGCTGCGTACCACCGCCTCGCACATGTCGCTGGTGGCGCAGGGCTGCCGCCAGTTGTCGAGGGTGAACTCGTTGAAGTCGTACGACAGCCGGCTGGACGGGCGGTTGAAGGACAGGCCGGCGACGACGGCGATCGGCAGGAAGAGGTAGCCGAGCACCAGCAGCGCCACGCCCATGACCCAGCGGTCGGCCAGCCAGCGGGAGATCCGGGTCATCAGAGCCGTCCTTCGTTCGCGACTGCGGGGCTCCGCTCGGCTGCACTCCTCGCGCTCATCACAACACCTCGTCCGTGCCGGCCCGGCGCAGGTAGACGAAGACCACCGCGAGGATCGCCGCCATCAGCAGGAACGACAGCGCCGCGCCCTGGGGGTAGTCCAGTCGGACCAGGAACGCCGAGTCGATGACGTTGCCGATCATGTACTCGTTGGGGGTGCCGAGCAGTTCGGCGTTGATGTAGTCGCCGCTGGCCGGGATGAAGAAGAGCAGCGTGCCGGCGACCAGGCCGGGCATCGACAGCGGCAGGGTGACCTTGCGGAACGCCCGCACCGGGCTGGCGTAGAGGTCGCTCGCCGCCTCCAGCAGCCGATGGTCCAGCCGCTCCAGGCTCGCGTAGAGCGGCAGCACCAGGAAGGGCAGGAAGTTGTACGTCAGGCCGAGCACCACCGCGACCGGGGTCGCCAGCAGCCGGCCGTCCGCGCCGAGCAGGTGCACGTCGCGCAGCAGCCCGACCAGCGCGCCGTTGTCCGACAGGATGGTCTTCCAGGCCAGCGTGCGGACCAGGAAGCTGGTGAACATCGGCGCGATCACGCAGACCAGCAGCAGGTTCTTCCACCGGCCGGCCTTCTGTGCGATGGCGTACGCCAGGGGGTAGCCCATCAGCAGCGCCAGCACCAGCGCGATCCCGGCGTAGAGGAAGGACCGGGTGAACTGCGGCCAGTACGCCTGCAACGCCTCCGGGTAGTTGCCAAACGCCCAGGTCAGCGCGTACCCGGTGGAGAGCGAGCCGCTCGGGTCGTAGAGGCTGGCGGCGGCGAGCTGGAACAGCGGCACCGCGAAGAAGAGGAAGAGCCAGGCCGCACCCGGCAGCAGCAGCAGGTACGGCAGCAGGCGGTACCGCCCGGACCGGGCGGCCGGCAGCGGCGCCGACTGCCCGGATCCGGTGGGCACGTGGGCGAGGACGCTCATGAGCTGGCGCCCACCGGTTCGTCCAGCACCGGGGTGGTCCGGTCGTGCTCGCCCGGCTCCCGGTGCAGCAGGAACGCGTGGCGGGGGTCCCAGTGCGCCACCGCCTGCGTGCCCACCGGCAGCCGCCCGTACGCGCCGCTGTTGGCCACGAAGACGGTCAGCTCGCTGCCCCAGCCGGTGCGCAGCAGGTACTGGGTGCTGACCCCGACGTAGGAGGCGTCGGTGACCACGCCGGTGACGTGCTGGTGCCCCGCGGGCACCTGGTCGGCGGAGCCGACCAGGTGCAGCTTCTCCGGGCGTACGCCCAGGTAGACCGGACCCCGGTCGGCCCGGGCCCGGCCGGCGGGCACCGAGAAGCGACCGCCGTGCGCCGAAACCGCCACCTCGCCCCCGCCGGCGCCGGCGGCCTCGGCGGCGAGCAGGTTGGACTGGCCGAGGAAGTTCGCCACGAACGCGGTGGCCGGGAACTCGTACATGTCGGCGGGCGCGCCGAGCTGCTCGATCCTTCCGGCGTTCATCACCGCGACCGTGTCGGCCATGGTCATGGCCTCCTCCTGGTCGTGGGTGACGTGCACGAAGGTGATCCCGACCTCGGTCTGGATCCGCTTCAGCTCGATCTGCATCTGCCGGCGCAGCTTCAGGTCGAGCGCGCCGAGCGGCTCGTCGAGCAGCAGCACCTTCGGGTGGTTGATCAGGGCGCGGGCCAGCGCGACCCGCTGCTGCTGGCCGCCGGAGAGCTGGGCGGGACGGCGCCGGCCGTACCCGTCCAGCTGCACCAGCGACAGCATCCGCTCGACCTGGTCACCGACGGAGCGGATGCCCCGCCGGCGCAGGCCGAACGCCACGTTCTCGAAGATGTCCAGGTGCGGGAAGAGCGCGTAGCTCTGGAACACGGTGTTCACCGGCCGCTTGTACGGCCTCAGCCGGGCGATGTCCCGGTCGCCGAGCAGCACCTGCCCGCTGGTCGGCTCCTCCAGCCCGGCGATCATCCGCAGGGTGGTGGTCTTGCCGCAGCCGGACGCGCCGAGCAGGGCGAAGAACGAGCCCTGCGGGATGGTCAGGCTGAGGTCGTCCACCGCGGTGAAGACGCCGAACCGCTTGGTGAGGTTGGCCAGCCGCAGGTCGCCGGCCGGTGCATCGTGTCCCATCGTTCTCACGCCCCGATTACCTGCTGGAACTTGGCCTCGTACTCCTTCTCCTGCTTCTCGTCCAAGGCCATGAACACCTTGGACTTCGACAGCATCGCCTCGTCGGGGAAGATCAGCGGGTTGGCGGCCAGCTCCGGGTCGATCTTCTCCATCTCCGCCTGGGCGCCCTTGACCGGGCAGATGTAGTTGACGTAGGCGGCGAGCTTCGCGGCGACCGCGGGGTCGTAGTAGTAGTTCATCAGCTGTTCGGCGTTGGCCTTGTGGGTGGCCTTGTTCGGCACCAGCATGTTGTCCGACCAGAGCATCACGCCGGACTCGGGCACCACGAACTTGACCTTCTCGTCCTCGAAGCCGAGCTGGATGACGTCACCGGACCAGCCGATGCACGCCGCGATGTCGCCCTTGGCCAGGTCGGGGGCGTAGTCGTTGCCGGTGAACTTCCGGATCTGCTTCGAGTCCACGGCCTTCTTGAGCTTGTTCAGCGCGTCGTCGAACTGGGCCGCCGTGAAGTTGGCCGGGTCGTGGCCATTGGACTGGAGCAGCAGGCCCATGGTGTCGCGCATCTCGCTCAGGGCGGTCACCTTGCCCTTGAGGTCGGGGCGGGTGAGCAGCTCGTCAACGGTGCGGATCTCCTTTGCCACCTTGCCGTTGTAGGCGAGGCCGGCGAGGCCCGACTGCCACGGGATGGCGAGCTGGCTCTCGGTGTCGAAGGAGCGGTTGCGCAGCGACGGCAGCAGGTTGGCCTCGACGTTGGGCATCTTGGACTTGTCGAGCTTCTGGATCCAACCGAGCCGGATCATCCGGGCGGCCATCCAGTCGGTGAGGACGATGATGTCCCGGTCGGTGCCCTGACAGGCCCCGAGCTGGTTCTGGACCTTGCCGAAGAACTCGTTGTTGTCGTTGACGTCCTCGGTGTAGGTGACCTGGATGCCGCTCTTGGTGATGAACTCGTCCAGGGTCGGCCGCTTGGACTCGTCCTTCTCGTCGACGTCCATGTACTGCGGCCAGTTGGAGAAGGCCAGCTTCTTCTCGGTGCCGGAGAGGTCTTCGCTGACGCAACCGGTCTCGGTCTGCGTGGCGGCCTTGGTGCCACAGCCGGCCAGCGAGCCGCCCGCGGCGAGCAACGCCGCCGAGCCGAGAGTGCCGGTGAGCAGTCCACGCCGGGTGAAGGGCCGAAGGGGAGTTCGCATGTGACGACTCCTAATGGGGGGTCATCGTCGGCGGCGGGACGGGGGTGGCGCGCCGGCGGGGGAGGGTCAGGGTGCGGTGGACGACTGATCCTGACATGAGGTGACCTTCCTTACAAGGGATTCCGTTGCGGGAATAGCTCTGGACGACGAAATACGCCAGACTGCCCGGTGGCACTAGGCTCAGCCCGGGAACCGACATGGGGAGCGGTCGATGACGAACCGGCAGCACGACAACGGCAACGGCGGACGGCGGGTCACCGTCCGTGATGGGGCGAGTCACGTTCTGCTCGACGACGTGGCGAAGCAGATCATCGAGCAGCTCCAGGAGGACGGCCGGCGACCGTACGCGACCATCGGCAAGGCGGTCGGGCTCTCCGAGGCGGCGGTACGCCAACGGGTGCAGCGGCTGCTCGACTCCGGGGTGATGCAGATCGTCGCGGTGACCGATCCGCTCCAGCTCGGATTCCCCCGCCAGGCCATGATCGGCCTGCGCACCAACGGCGACCTGGAGGCGGTCGCCGACCGCCTCGCCGAGCTGGACGAGGTCGACTACGTGGTGATCACGGCGGGCTCGTTCGACCTGCTCACCGAGGTGGTCTGCCGCAACGACGACCACCTGCTGGAGATCCTGCAACGGCTCCGCGCGGTCGAGGGCGTGCTGTCGACCGAGGCGTTCGTCTACCTCAAGCTGCGCAAGCAGACCTACACCTGGGGCACGGCCTGACGCTCAGCCGGTGATCCACTCGACCTGCGGGGTTGATCCACTCGACTTCAAGAAAGTCGGGGTGTCCGCGCCGCCCCGACACCCCGACTTCCATGATCCGGAGTGGATCACGGCTGTCGCAGGTGGCCGACGAAGGACGTCCAGGCGGCGGGTGTGAAGGTGAGGGTGCCGCCGTCGCGGTCCTTGCTGTCCCGCATCAGCACCCGGCCGGGCAGGTTGTCGGCCGCCTCGACGCAGTTGCCGCCGTTGTTGCTGCTGCGGGTGGCGGTGCGCCAACGGGCGTCGGTCATGTCCATGTCTGGGGACCTCCGCTCCGTCCGGCATGCGGGCCAGGACGAACGGCCCCGCCAGTCCGGTGTGCCACGGGTTCTCGGCGGGGATCACCCGGACCTGCACGTGTTCCTGCCGCGCGACCGCCACCAGATGGGCCATCTGGTCCGGCCACCACCGCGGGGTCGCCGACCGGCCGGCGCAGCACCACCTCGTCAATCACGGCCGGGACGCCGGGCCACCCACCGGGACGCCGGGCCACCGGCCGGGATGCCGGGCCAGCCGGATGGTTGGCCACCGGCCAGGTGCGACATGGCGCCTTTGCTCTGCTGCCATGGACGCACCACCCGGGGTCCGCTTACCGGACCCCAGACCGTCGCATGGGAGGCAACAGAACAAAGGGCCCCGACGGCTTGCACCCAGCAGCGCCCGCCACCGCCCGCAGCCCGCGCGTCACTGTCGGAACGCAGCGTGGGTCACTGTCGGAACGCAGCGTGGGTCACCGTCGGGAGACAGCGCCCGTCACCGTCGGGAGACAGCGCGGGTCGCTGTCGGAACACAGCGCCACCAGGCTTGATCGGTAGGAAACGGTGATGCGGATTCCGTTGCTCAGGCGGTGGCCGTTCGCTGAATCCGTTGTCGAAAGCCTCGTGAACCACCGATCTCACTTGCTTTCCGGAGTCGGACTGTGGGATAACCGTGGGCAGAGCGGCCGGTGTCCCCCTGACCGGCCCGAGACCCGATGGGGCTGACATGGCCAACGCCACCGACCACCTCTGGATGCACTTCACCCGGATGGCCAGCTACTCCGCCGGCGAGGTGCCGACCATCGTGCGCGGCGAGGGCGCGTACATCTGGGACTCCCAGGGCCGCCGCTACCTAGACGGGCTCGCCGGGCTCTTCGTCGTCAACGCCGGCCACGGCCGGACCGAGCTGGCTGAGGCCGCGGCCAAGCAGGCAGGCGAGCTGGCCTACTTCCCGCTCTGGTCGTACGCCCACCCGAAGGCCATCGAGCTGGCCGAGAAGATCGCCTCGCTGACCCCCGGCGACCTGAACCGGGTCTTCTTCACCACCGGCGGTTCCGAGGCGGTCGAGGCGGCGTGGAAGCTGGCCCGGGCCTACTTCAAGCGCACCGGCCAGCCGAACAAGCACAAGGTCGTCAGCCGCTACATCGCGTACCACGGCACGTCGATGGGCGCGCTGTCGATCACCGGCCTGCCCGGCATCAAGAGCGACTTCGAGCCGCTGGTGCCCGGCGGCATCAAGGTGCCGAACACCAACTTCTACCGCGCCCCGGAGCACGGTGACTCCGCCGAGGCGTTCGGCCGCTGGGCCGCCGAGGAGATCGGCCGGGCCATCGAGCGGGAGGGGCCGGACACCGTCGCCGCGGTCTTCCTGGAGCCGGTGCAGAACTCCGGCGGCTGCTTCCCGCCGCCGCCCGGCTACTTCGAGCGGGTCCGCGAGATCTGCGACGCGTACGACGTGCTGCTCGTCTCCGACGAGGTGATCTGCTCCTGGGGCCGGCTGGGTGAGTACTTCGGCGCCGTCCGCTACGGCTACCAGCCCGACATCATCACCACCGCCAAGGGCATCACCTCCGGCTACGCCCCGCTCGGCGCGATGATCGCCAGCGAGCGGCTGATGGAGCCGTTCCTCACCGAGACCGGCATGTTCGCCCACGGGGTGACCTTCGGCGGCCACCCGGTCTCCTGCGCGGTTGCCCTGGCCAACCTGGAGGTCTTCGCCCGCGAGGACCTGGTCGGTCACGTCCGCGCCAACGAGGACGCCTTCCGGTCCACCCTGGAGAAGCTGCACGACCTGCCGATCGTCGGCGACGTGCGCGGCGACGGCTACTTCTACGGCATCGAACTGGTCAAGGACAAGGTCACCCGGGAGACCTTCGACGAGGCCGAGTCCGAGCGGTTGCTGCGCGGTTTCCTCTCCACCGCGCTGTTCCAGGCCGGGCTCTACTGCCGGGCCGACGACCGGGGCGACCCGGTGATCCAGCTGGCCCCGCCGCTGATCGCCGAGCAGCAGCAGTTCGACGAGATCGAGCAGATCCTGCGCAACGTGCTCACCGAGGCATGGGCGCGGCTCTGAGTGCCGACGACGGGGCCGGCTCCGGACACACCGGGGACCGGTCCCGCGTCGACCCGGGGGTGGGTGGCACGCCCCGCACCCGGGTACGCCGGTTACCCGAACTCGCGGTGCACGACCGGGCGGCGCTGCACGCCGTCCTCGACGCCGGGCGGATCGGCCACCTGGCGATCGCCGACGGCGTCCAGCCGTACGCCCTTCCCGTCGCCTACGCCCGCGACGGCGACCGGGTGCTGCTGCACGGCTCGACCGGCAGCCGGCTCTTCCGGCACCTCGCCGCCGGCGCGCCGGCCTGCCTGACCGTCACCCTGCTGGACGGCCTGGTGCTGGCCCGCAGCGCCTTCGCGTCCTCGATGAACTACCGCTGCGCGATGGTGCTGGGCGAGCTGACCGCCCTCGACGGTGGCGAGAAGCTCACCGCGCTGGAACGGATCTCCGAGCACCTGCTGCCCGGCCGCTGGGCGGCGATCCGGCCACCGTCGGCGAAGGAACTGGCCGCGACGCTGGTGCTGGCGCTGCCGCTCACCGAGTGCTCCGTCAAGGTCAGCGCCGGCCCGCCGGACGATCCGCCCGACGACCTGGACCGCGAGGTGTGGGCGGGGGTCGTGCCGGTGGTCGAGTCGATGGGGACCCCGGAGCCCGACCCGGCGCTTCGCTTCGACCTGCCGCCCCCGGAGTGGTGATGCGCTACCAGGACCTGTCGTACTGGCTCTCCTCGGTGGACGAGCCGCTGACCCCGCGCGCGCCGCTGCCCGGGGACGCCGACGCCGACGTGGTGATCGTCGGGGCCGGCTACACGGGGCTGTGGACGGCGTACTACCTGGCCGGGGCGGATCCGAGCCTGCGGATCATCGTGCTGGAGGCGGAGATCGCCGGCTACGGGGCGTCCGGCCGCAACGGCGGCTGGTGCTCCGCGCTCCTGCCCACCTCGCTGCCCGCGCTGGCCCGCCGGCACGGCCGGGACGCCGCGATCGCCATGCAGGCCGCCATGCACGCCACCGTGGCCGAGGTCGGCCGGGTCGTCGCGGCCGAGGGCATCGACTGCGACTGGGCGTACGGGGGGACGGTGGTGCTCGCCCGCACCGGTCCGCAGTGGGGCCGGGCCCGGGCGGCGGTGGACCAGGCGCGGGAGTACGGGTTCGGCCCGGAGGACCTGGCGCTGCTCGACGCCGGCGAGGCGTCCGCCCGCTGCGCCGCGGAGGGGGTACGCGGTGGGACGTACACCCCGCACTGCGCCGCGGTGCACCCGGCCCGGCTGGTCCGCGGGCTGGCCCGGGCGGTGGAACGCCGTGGGGTCACCATCCACGAACGCACCCCGGTGACGCGGATCCGGGCCGGCGCGGCGGTGACGCCGGCCGGGACGGTCCGGGCGCCGGTGGTCATCCGGGCGACCGAGGGCTACACGCCGCGGCTGCCGGGGCAACGCCGCACCGTCGCGCCGGTCTACTCGCTGATGGTCGCCACGCCCCCGCTGCCCGCCGACACCTGGGAGCGGATCGGGCTCGCCGAGCGGGAGACGTTCTCCGACCATCGGCACGTCATCATCTACGGCCAGCGCACCGCCGACGGGCGGCTCGCCTTCGGCGGCCGGGGCGCGCCGTACCACTTCGGGTCCCGGGTCTCCCCCGGCTACGACCGGGAGCCGGAGGTCTTCGCGGCGCTGCGGCGTACCCTCGGCGAACTGTTCCCGGTGCTCGGCCCGGACGTGCCGGTGACCCATTGCTGGGGTGGCCCGCTCGGGGTCGCCCGGGACTGGGCGGCCTCGGTCGGCTTCGACCGGGTCGCCGGGCTGGCCTGGGCCGGCGGCTACGTCGGTGACGGCGTGGGCGCCAGCAATCTCGCCGGGCGCACGCTGGCCGACCTGATCCGCGGCGAACGCACCGACCTGACCGCCCTGCCCTGGGTCAACCACCGCTCCCCCAGGTGGGAACCCGAACCGCTGCGCTGGCTGGCCGTCAACGCCGGCCTGAAGCTGATGTTCTCGGCCGACGCCGCCGAACTCCGCTCCGCCCGCCCCTCCCGCCGAGCCACCCTCTTCACCCGCCTCCTAGGCCACTAACCCCACCCCACCCGCCCCCACCCCACGCGTTGATCATGAGGTTAGCGGCGGCTTCGAAGATCAAAAACGCCGCTAACCTCATGGTCAACGCCGGAGTCCAGAGGACGCGGGGGTTAGTGGTTGGGGGGGATTACGCGGAGGTGGCCGCGGCGGCCGGTCTGGGGGGACTGGTGGAGGTCCTGGTCGTCCTGCGGGGGGCGGGGCGCCACCGGGCGGGCGGCCTCGCGGACGGCCTCGGCGAGGGCGACCAGGTCGTCGGTGGTGGGCGGCGGGGGCTCGAACTCACCCTCGTGCCGGACCACGTCCCAGCCGCGCGGTGCGGTGAGGCTGCGGGCGTGCGGCTCGCAGAGGTCGTACGTGTGCGGCTCGGCGAAGGCCGCCAGCGGCCCCACCACGGCTGTCGACTCGTTGTAGACATAGGTCAATGTGGCGACCGCTTGCCGGGGGCAGCCGTTACGGGAGCAGCGCCGTGGTGACCTCACGGCGGCAGGGTATCCCCATTACCGGGTCCGGCGCACCGCTTCGCGTTGCGACACGCCCGTCACGGTGATCACAATTCCTCCGGCGTGGCCGCGCCGCGCCGCGCCAGCGGCGCTGCCGCAGGCCAGGTCGGCGCGGGGGCTAACCTTTCCTCATGACGAGCCCGGAACACCGCCGCCCCGGCCCCGGCCGGCGCGCCCACCGTGACCGGCACGGGCGCGGGCTGCGCGGGCGGCTCGTGCCGGCGACGGTGCCGCTGGCCCGCACCAAGGCCGAGATCTTCGACGACCTGGTGCTGGACACCGTCGAGACGTTGGAGCGGCGGTTCGCCAAGGAACTGGCCGGGGTCGAGTTCGCGGTGGAGGACGTCCCGCCGGATCTCAACGTCTACGACTCGGACGTGCTGGAGGACGGCGAGGTGCCGCTCGCCCGGCTGCTGCCGGGCCGTCCGGGCCGGCAGGAGGTGCCCCCGCGGATCGTGCTCTACCGCCGGCCGTTGGAGTTCCGCGCGATGGACCGCGAGGACCTCGCGGATCTCGTGCACGACGTGATCATCGAGCAGGTGGCGAACCTGCTCGGGGTCGACCCCGACGAGCTGGCCTGAGCCGCCGCCCGGGTGACCGGTCCCGCTGCGCCTGAGCCGGGCGGCCCCCACCGCCCCGGCCCGGCAACGCTCAGGCGACCCGCCGCTTGAGCTTGCGCCGCTCCCGCTCGGAGAGCCCACCCCAGATCCCGAACCGCTCGTCGTGGCCGAGAGCGTATTCGAGGCATTCGGTCTTGACCTCGCAACGCGAGCAGATGCGCTTCGCCTCACGGGTCGAGCCGCCCTTCTCAGGAAAGAACGCCTCCGGGTCGGTCTGCGAGCACAGCGCCCGCTCCTGCCACTCCGGCGCGTTTCCGAGCAGGTCGGCCACCTCAAGCTGGCCGTCCATCAATTGCCTCCTTGTCGCGCACCGGCGTCATCGCCGCTGCAACCCCCCACGCGAAAGGCGTGCTTGTCCGTACGGTCCCGATTTGTTGCGTTCCGCGCGAACAACCCCATTCAAATTACACGCGTGTAATGCGTGCGCCGTCAAGCCGAACTTGATAATGGAGTCGCCCTCCCGACAACACTCCGGACGGCCACCCGGCCGCCCAGCCTCGCAACCTGCCCTATCGATTCAGACCCCGGCCGAGTAACGCCCTCTCCGGCGAGTTGCCCGACTTTTCTCCCGTGGCGCACCTCCCCTGCCCCGACCGGGCGCGCCGTTGCAGACCCCAGAGGACCACCCACCACAATCGGTTGATCTTGATGGGCCACAGGTTAACCCGACTCGCCGCCGACCGCCCGTCGAGGCGTAAACGTCGACAGCGCCCCGTCCACAATGTGGACGGGGCGCAACGGCCGGAAGGTGCCGGAGGCTCAGCCGGCACCCGGTGGAGTGCTGCTCGGCCAGGCGAATTCGGCGATCTCCCCACCCGTCACGGAGATCGCACCGGCAGGCGTGCGGTCGTCCCACCAGACGGTATAGAGACCGGCCGGCAGATCCGGGTAGACGGCACTGTGGAACGTCCCGTCCTGCACCCTGCGCTCCCGCACCGCCGAGTGCGTACGCGGCGCGCCCTCCCGGCTGATCTCGATTTCGCGGCCGTGCAGATCCCGGCCGGTGTAGACGATCAAGGCACCGGTGTCACCGCCGAGATCGAGGACGACGGCGCCGGTCTCCGTCGGCCCGTACGCATGCGTTTGCTCGGTCATGCCCCTCCTTCCGGTTCGGGACGGATCAGGACGACGCCGGCGGATTGTTGAACCCGTCGTACGGCGTGCCCAGGTAGGGGAAGTTGCCGAGGAACGGGGCCGTCACGTCGGCGGCGCTCAGCCCCGGGGTGACCGCGGCGGCGGCCGCGTCCGGCCGGAACGCCCGGTCCACCAGCGGCACGGTCAGCCCGGCGATCGCCCGCAGCGAGATGCTCACCACGTCGTCGGTGACCCGGCGCCCGTTGGGGAAACCGGCCAGGTCCCCGCCGAGCACACCGAACCGGTCCGGCTCACGGCTCGGCTTGATCGCGGTGTTCAGCCGCAGCATGTCGGCCTGGATGTCGCCGGTGGCGTTGGTGAAGCCGTCGATCAGCCCGTCCGGGATGCCGGTGAGCAGGATCGCCACCAGGTCGGCCCGGGCCTTCTTCGACTTGTTCAGCTCGTCGAGGTTGGGGAAGACGTCCGGGTAGAGCGCCGGCAGCAGCGCGGCCAGCTCGGGCTGCTCGACGAACTTCGCGAACAGCTTGTCCTCCGAGGGCGGCAGCGAGTTCCACAGGTCCTTCTTGGACATCGGCACGACGACCTCGTTGAACAGCGGGTTGCCCAGCCGGGAGACCTGCGTGAACGGCCCGGCGGCGGCGTCCGCCGCCCCCCGGTCGCCGAGCACCCGCACCTGCCGCCGGGAGGCCGACGTCCAGACGCCGATTACCGAGGCCCGGTCGCCCACGCCGTACCGGTTGGCCTTGCGGCGCACCCTGTTCAGCGGCACCTGCACGGCGAGGCTGTGCACGTTCATCCGGTCGGTGGCGTTGACCGGCTCCCCCTCGGCCTTGAAGATCTTCTTGCCGGCCACGTGCAGCTGCTGGAACGGCCGCAGCGTGCCCAGGTCGAAGATGGCGCCGAGGTCGACGAAGAAACCGTCCGCCCGCTGCCCGGCGAAGACCCGCTCGCCAGTGGAGAGCGTGTACGTGGCCTGACGCACCAGATCGACGTACTTCGGGGTGGAGAGCGGCCCGACGTTGCAGGGCGGGCAGGGCAGCTTGTGCGCGAGCCGGTGTTCCCGGCCGTCGGCGATCCGGGTCAGGCTGTAGAACTGCCGCCGGTTCCAGTTCTTGCTGTCCAGCGAGTCGATCGGTCCGGTGTTGTAGAGAAAGCTGTTCGGATTCGTGATCTCGGTGGTGAATTCGAACCGGTAGGTGACGTCGGCCCGGCCGTCGCCGTCGTTGTCGACATGGATCTCGTACCGCACGTCGTCGCCGAACTCGAAGAAGTTCGGCCCGCCCGAGGGGAGTTGCAACGGCACGTAGTTGGCGATCAACGTCACCGAGTCGGGACGGTCGGGGCTGACGAAGGCGTACAGGTCGGAGGAGTCGGCGACCGGGTCCTTGGCTATTTCCGGCGCCTCACGGTGCGAAGACATGGCGGACCAACCTCACTGTGCGGGAAAGAGGATCGAGAGCCGACCGGGCGCCGATAGTCCACGCCGGGCCGGTGAAGTGACGGCGGAGCAGGGCGGGTCAGCGCCGGGCGGCGCGCCGCAGCCGGTCCGCCAGGCCGCGGTCGCGTACCTCGATCCGGGACGTGCCGACGAAGACGTCCATGGTCCCGGACTCCGCGTCCCGCAGGTGCACGACGATCGGGTCGTCGGCCCGGCCGGCCGCGCTCGGGGCGTTCTGCGCGGCCGACAGGCCCGGCACGGTGAGGGCGGCCGCGCCGAGCGTGGCGCTCGCCGCCGCGGTCAACGTCTGCCGGCGGGTCAGTCGCGGCCAGGGCCGCTTCCGCTGATCACTGGTCATGGGCAACCTTTCCGGCGGCGGCGCGAGCGCGCCCGCGATGACGGACCGGAGACCCGGCGCCGCGCGTGACGCGCCACCGGCCCCCGGGCGAGGGGGTGCCGGCGGCGATCCTCGCCGCAACCGCCGCCGGCACCCGGTGGTACGGCCGGCGGCGGGGAAAGGTTCGACGCTACGGGCGCGCGTGACCGTACGCGGTCGTCCGCTTGCGCGCCGGCCGTCCGGCGGCCGTGGCGATGGCGACCAACTGCTCCTCGGTACGCGCGGACCCGTTGCCGGAGCCGGCCATCCGGGAGATGGTCTCCTCCATGAGCGTGCCGCCGAGGTCGTTGCAGCCGCCGCGCAGCATCTCCACGGTGCCGGAGTCGCCGAGCTTCACCCAGGAGCACTGGATGTTGTCGATCCGCCCGTGCAGCAGCAGCCGGGCCATCGCGTGCACCACCCGGTTCTCCCGCCACGTCGGCCCGGGGCGGGCGATGCCGGCCAGGTAGATCGGGGCGTTGGTGTGCACGAACGGCAGCGCCACGAACTCGGTGAAGCCGCCGGTGCGGTCCTGCACCCCGGCCAGCACCCGGAAGTGCGCCAGCCACTGCGCGGGGTGGTCGACGTGGCCGTACATCATCGTGGAGCTGGAGCGGATGCCCAGCTCGTGGGCCGTGCCGACCACCTCGACCCAGGCGGCGGCCGGCAGTTTGCCCTTGGTGAGCACCCAGCGCACGTCGTCGTCGAGGATCTCCGCGGCGGTGCCCGGGATGGTGTCCAGGCCGGCGTCGCGCAGCAGGGTCAGCCACTCCCGCACCGGCACGCCGGCCTTGGCGGCGGCGGTGACGATCTCCATCGGCGAGAACGCGTGCACGTGCATCCCCGGCACCCGGGCCTTGATCGCCCGGACCAGGTCGGCGTAGACGGTCACCGGCAGCTTCGGGTCGATGCCGCCCTGGAGGCAGACCTCGGTGGCGCCGGCCGTCCACGCCTCCTCGGCCCGGTCGGCGACCTGGTCCACCGAGAGCCGGTAGGCGTCGGCGTCCCGCTCCCGCTGGGCGAAGGCGCAGAACCGGCAGCCGACGTAGCAGACGTTGCTGAAGTTGATGTTGCGGTTGACCACGTAGGTGACGTCGTCGCCGACCGCCGTCCGGCGCACGTCGTCGGCCAGCCGGCACAGCTCCTCCAGCGCGGGCCCGTCCGCGGCGAAGAGCGCCAGCGCCGCGTCGGTGTGCCGGGGCTCCAGCAGCGCCGCCGGGTCGGCGGCCGCTAGCCGCAGCCCGGCCCGCAGGTGGGGATCGGTCGGCCCGGCCGCGCCGGCCCTCTCCGGTACGCCGGCCGCCCGCTCGGACGCCTCGGCGCTGACCCTGCCGGCCACCTCGGACCAGTCGCCGTAGACGTGGTCGAAGTCGCCGCGCCGGTCGCCGGTCCGGCCGGCGGTGTCGATGGTGGCGTGCAGGTCGGTCCGCCCGCCCGGCACGTACGCCTCGTCGGGCTCCTGCCACGGGCGGCCGACCGGCCGGGCGTCCTGGACGGCGAGGCCGGTCTCCGCGTCGGCGAGGGCGGTCACGTGCGGCAGCAGCCGCGGGTCGAGCCACGGGTCGCCGGCCCGGACGTACTCGGGATAGACGGTGAGCCGCTCGCGCAGGGTGAACCCGGCCGCGGCGGTGTGCCGGGCCAACTCGTCGAGCTGCGGCCAGGGCCGCTCCGGGTTCACGTGGTCGGGGGTCAGCGGGGACACCCCGCCCCAGTCGTCGATGCCGGCGCGCAGCAGCAGGTCGTACTCGCCCTCGATGAGGTTGGGCGGGGCCTGGATGCGGGCCTTCGGGCCGAGCAGCACCCGGGCGACGGCCACCGTGGCGGCCAGGTCGTGCAGCTCGGCGTCGGGCATGCCCCGCATCGCGGTGTCCGGCTTGGCGCGGAAGTTCTGCACGATCACCTCCTGGAGGTGGCCGTACTCCCGCTGGGCCCGGCGGATCGCGAAGATCGCGTCCACCCGCTCGGCGGGGGTCTCCCCGATGCCGATCAGGATGCCGGTGGTGAACGGCACCCCCACCCGGCCCGCGTCGTCGAGCACCCGCAGCCGGACCGCCGGCTCCTTGTCCGGCGAGCCGAAGTGCGGGCCGCCCGGCTCCGACCAGAGCCGGGTCGCCGTGGTCTCCAGCATCATCCCCATGCTCGGGGCGACCGGCTTGAGCCGTTGCAGCTCCGACCAGGAGAGCACCCCCGGGTTGAGGTGCGGCAGCAGCCCGGTCTCCTCCAGCACCGCCACCGCGCAGGCCCGCAGGTAGTCCAGCGTGGAGTCGTAGCCGCGCTCGTCCAGCCACCGCCGGGCCGCCGGCCAGCGCTCCTCGGGCCGGTCGCCGAGGGTGAACAGGGCCTCCTTGCAACCCTGCGCCGCGCCGGCCCGGGCGATCGCCAGCACCTCGTCCCGGTCCAGGAACGCCGCCGGCAGCCGGTGCGGCACGGTGGCGAAGGTGCAGTAGTGGCACCGGTCCCGGCAGAGCCGGGTCAGCGGGATGAAGACCTTCTTGGAGTACGTGACCACGCCGGGCCGCCCGGCGTCACGCAACCCGGCGTCGCGGACCGCGCCGGCGACGTGCAGCAGCTCGTCCAGCGCGGCGCCCCGCGCGGCCAGCAGGGCGGTGGCCTCGTCGACGTCCAGCGCCCGCCCGGACGCCGCCCGGCCCAGTGCCCGCTTCACGCTGGCGTCACTCGGCCCCGGCTCGCTGCGATCAACCATCCGCCCAGCCTAAGCGCTCACCCACCCCGCCCCGCCCACCCCGGCCCGCCCGATGGGAATCCCCACCCCACCCTTCCCCTCCCGCCCTGCCCGGCCCCGCCGCGTCCCGCCCCGCCCCGCCGCGTCCCGGCCCCGGCCAGGCCCCGATGATCAAGAGATTTTGGCCCTGGGAAGCGCTCCCGGAGGACGCAAACCTCTTGATCAACGCGGGCGAGGGAGGACGGGCACGGGCGAGGACGGGCCGGGCCGGGGCCGCGCCCGGGGGCGGAGGGCTGGGTTGAAAGGGCGGGCGCAGGGGGCGGTGGGGCTGGAAAGGGTGAGCGCCCCGCGCGGTGACGCGTCGGGGCGCTCAGGAGGGACGGTGCCGCCCGCGTCAGCGGGGAGTGTCGGGGTTGTCGCCGGGGTTGATCCGCTGGGTGCGGTCGGGCTCGCCGTCGGTGTCACGCGGGATGGCCTGGGTGGGCTCCGCGGACTGGCGCGGGATCGCCTGGGTGGGGTCGGCCGAGGGCGGCTGCCCGAACGGCGGGGCGCCCTGCGGCGGCCCGAACGGGGACGCGGACTGCGGCGCCGGGTTGACCGGCGGGGCCGGGTGGAACGGCGAGGCCGGCTGGCCGTACGGGTTGCCGTACGGGCCGGGCGCCGGCCAGCCGCCCGGCTGGCCGGGGAACGAGGGCCTGCCCGGCTGGCCGGGGACCGGAGGCCCGCCCGGCTGGCCCGGGGCCGGATGGCCGCCCTGCTGGTGCGGCCAGCCGGGCTGCGGCTGGCCGTACACGCCGGGCTGACGCTTCGGCCGGGGCACGTGGTAGAGCGTGCGCCAGATGCGGTAAACCACGAACGCGGCGACCGCGAAGACCGCCAGCCAGGCGACCCGGGTGAGCAGGCCCAGGAAGGCGTCGAGGACCTCACCCTCGGCCAACCGGCCGACCGTCCAGATCAGGAAGGTCAGCCCGCCGAGCACGGCGCTGGCCGCGTACTCGCCAAGCGCCACCTGGGTGATCAGTTTCGCCTTCGGCACCACCGGTCGCACGTGCGTGGCGAGGAGCACTGCGAGCACCGGCAGCACCACCGCCTCCCACCCGAGGAAGATGAAGAAGGCGCTGCCGGCGCGGCCGGTGAAGCTGCCGTACTGCGTGGGTGTCAGCAGCCGGATCAGGCCCACGAAGAGGAACACGGCGTTCGCGGCGAGGAACACCAGCGCGGCGGGTTCCCGCAGTGGTCTGGTCAGCTGGGTGGCCTGCGTCGCGTCGGGCGACGCGGGCTCGGCGGGGCTGGTCACGAAATCCCCCTGGACGGCAAAAGCGGACAGTTGGCGACGTGAGCCTAGTCTCCCGGGCCACCGGCGGACCGGAGGCGGCCCGTGCGCGAGGATGGTCGGCATGCGCATCGTGGTTCTGACGGGCGGCATCGGGGGCGCCCGGTTCCTGCTCGGCGTCCGGGCGTACGCCCGCGAGGTCGGCGCCGAGGTGACCGCCGTGGTCAACGTCGGCGACGACCTGCTCCTGCACGGGCTCAAGGTCTGCCCCGACCTGGACAGCGTCATGTACACCCTGGGTGGCGGGGCCGACCCCGAGCGGGGCTGGGGACGCGTCGGGGAGAGCTGGACGGTCAAGCAGGAGCTGGCCGCGTACGGGGCCGAGCCGAGCTGGTTCGGCCTCGGCGACAAGGACATCGCCACCCACCTGGTCCGCACGACGATGCTCAACGCCGGCTATCCGCTGCACGCGGTGACCGAGGCGCTGGCGACCCGCTGGCAGCCCGGCGTGCGCCTGCTGCCGGCGACCGACGACCGCCTGGAGACCCACGCGGTGGTGGACCTGGACGGCGGCCAGCGGGCGATCCACTTCCAGGAGTGGTGGGTGCGCCACCGCGCGGCGGTCCCCACCCACCGGTTCGTCTTCGTCGGCGCGGAGACCGCGAAGCCGGCGCCCGGCGTGGCGGAGGCGATCGCCGGGGCCGACGTGGTTTTGATCGCGCCGAGCAACCCGGTGGTGAGCATCGCCCCGATCCTGGCCGTGCCGGGGCTGCGCGCGGCGGTCGCCGACGGCCCCGCCCCGGTGGTCGGCGTGTCTCCGATCATCGGGGGCGCGCCGGTGCGCGGCATGGCCGACCGGTGCCTGGAGGTGCTCGGCGTCGAGTGCAGCGCGGCCGGCGTGGGCCGGCTCTACGGTGGCCGGCCGGCGGGCGGGCTGCTCGACGGCTGGCTGGTCGCCGAGGAGGACGCGGGCACCGTGGTGCCGGAGGTGACGGTCCGCGCCGCGCCGCTGCGGATGACCGACGAGGCGGCGACGGTGGCCATGGTCCGCGCCGCGCTGGAGTTGACATGAGGCTGGAGATCCTGCCGGTGCCGGGCATCGGCCACGTGTCCGAGGGCGACGACCTGGCGACGCTGATCGCCACCGCCGCGCCGTGGCTGCGCGACGGCGACGTGCTGGTGGTGACCAGCAAGATCGTCTCCAAGGCGGAGGGACGGCTGGTGGACGTCCCGGCCGACGGGCCGGAGCGGCTCGCCGCGCGCGACGAGGTGCTGGCCGCGGAGACCGCGCGGGTGGTCGCCGCCCGGGGCGCGACCCGGATCGTGCAGACCCACCACGGCTTCGTGATGGCCTCGGCCGGGATCGACGCCTCCAACGTGGACAAGACCCGGCTGGTGCTGCTCCCCGAGGATCCGGACGCCTCCGCGCGGGCGCTGCGCGCCGCCCTGCGCGAGCGCTACGACGTGGATGTCGCGGTGATCATCAGCGACACGATGGGGCGGCCCTGGCGCAACGGGCTCACCGACGTGGCGCTCGGCGTCGCCGGCATGCCGGCCATCCGCGACCACCGGGGCGAGATCGACCCGTACGGCAACGAGCTCCAGCTCACCCAGATGGCCGTGGTGGACGAGCTGGCCGGCGCGGGCGAGCTGATCAAGGGCAAGTGCGACCAGGTGCCGGTGGCGGTGGTGCGCGGCTACCTCGGCGCGACCCGGGCGGGGGACGACGGCGCCGGCGCGGCGGCGCTGATCCGCGACG
>NZ_JAMOKF010000475.1 GCF_023656545.1 Micromonospora phytophila
CTCGCGGTCCGCGTCGGCGGGTTGATCCGGCGCCGGTTCGTGCTCACCGAGGACCAGCCGGTGGTGGTCGGGCGGGCACCCGAGCAGAGCGGCGGAATCATGCTCGGCCAGTGGCTCAACGACGAGGCCCGCCGCTGGATCAGCCGCGGCCACGTCCGCTTCGAGCTGCGGGTCGGCGAGGTGATCGTCACCGACGTCAGCACCAACGGCTCCGGCATCCGCCCGGGCGGCTCGATGACCGAGTCCGACCGCGTCCCGCTGGCGCCGCAGCAGTCCCGGGTGCTGGCCGGGGGCGACATGGTGGAGCTCTACCCCGGGGTGCAGATCGGCCGTCCCGGCGAGCTGCCGGCCGGCGCCCCCTACACCCCCGCGTCGGTCATGGCCGAGGCCCCCACCATGGCGATGCGACTGCCCCGCTGAGCGCGCCGGTCGCGACCGGGAGACGAACGACGGCGGGCGCCGGGACCGTGGTCCCGACGCCCGCCGCTGTCGTACGGGGCTCAGCCGGCCAGGACGGCGGCGAGCTGGGCGACCGCGTGGTCGATCTCCTCGGCGGTGATCACCAGCGGGGGAGCGAGCCGGATCGTGGCGCCGTGGGTGTCCTTGGCGAGCACGCCCCGCTCGGCGAGCCGCTCGCACGCCTCCCGGCCGCTCATCAGCGTCGGGTCGATGTCGAGCCCGGCCCAGAGACCCCGGACCCGGACGGCGACCAGACCCTTGCCGAGCAGCCCCTCCAGGCCCGCCCGCAGCCGGGCGCCCAGCTCGGCCGAGCGGCGCTGGAACTCGCCGGTGGCCAGCAGCCGGACCACCTCGGTCGCCACCGCGCAGGCCAGCGGGTTGCCACCGAAGGTGGAGCCGTGCTGGCCCGGCTTGAGCACGCCGAGCACGTCCGCGTTCGCGGCGACCGCCGACACGGGCACGATGCCGCCGCCGAGGGCCTTGCCGAGCAGGTACATGTCCGGCACGACGCCCTCGTGGTCGCAGGCGAAGGTCTCACCGGTGCGGCCCAGGCCGGACTGGATCTCGTCGGCGATGAAGAGCACGTTGCGCTCGGTGCAGACCTGGCGCACCCCCGGCAGGTAGCCCTCCGGCGGCACGACGACGCCCTGCTCGCCCTGGATGGGCTCCAGCAGCACCGCGACGGTGTTCTCGTCGATCGCGGCGGTCAGCGCGGCCAGGTCGCCGTAGGGGACCACCGTGAAGCCCGGGGTGTACGGGCCGAAGTCGGCGCGGGCGTCCTCGTCGGTGGAGAAGCTGACGATGGTGGTCGTCCGGCCGTGGAAGTTCCCCTCCGCCACCACGATGTTCGCCTGACCGGGGGTGACGCCCTTGACCTGGTAGCCCCACTTGCGGGCCACCTTGATCCCGGTCTCCACCGCCTCGGCGCCGGTGTTCATCGGCAGCACCAGGTCCTTGCCGCAGAGCGCGGCCAGCTCGCGGCAGAAGTCGGCGAACTGGTCGTGGATGAACGCGCGGCTGGTCAGGGTCAGCCGATCGAGCTGCGCGTGCGCGGCGGCGATCAGCTGGGGGTGCCGGTGGCCGAAGTTGAGCGCCGAGTAGCCGGCCAGGCAGTCGAGGTAGCGACGGCCGTCCACGTCGGTCAGCCAGGCGCCCTCGGCGGAGGAGATCACCACCGGCAGGGGGTGGTAGTTGTGCGCGGTCCAGCGCTCCGCGTCCCGCACGGCACCCGGTGTCCGCAGCATGTCCTCGATCACTTGCTCGCCTTTCCCTGACGGAGTCGCAACGTGCAGCACTTCGGTCCGCCGCCGGCCTTGCGCAGCTCGGACAGGTCGACACCGATGGTCTCGTAGCCCCGGTCGCGCAGCTGCGCGGCCAGCCCGGTGGCCTGCGCGGGCAGCACCACGTGCCGGCCGTCGCTGACCGCGTTGAGCCCCAGCACCTCGGCGTCGGCCACGGTGGCGTGCACCGCGTCGGGGAAGAGCCGACGCAGCACGGCCTGGCTGCCGGGCGAGAACGCCTCCGGCAGGTACGCCACGGTGCGCTCGTCGAGCACCGTGAGCGCGGTGTCCAGGTGGTAGAAGCGCGGGTCGACCAGCTGCATGGTGATCACCGGGTAGCCGAAGACCTCCTGCAACTGCGCGTGCGAGGCGTGCGCGGTGCGGAAGCCGGTGCCGGCGAGCAGGTGGTCGCCGGCCAGCAGGACGTCGCCCTCGCCCTCGTTGACGTGCTTCGGGTCGTACATCTCAAAGCCGGCGGCCTCGAACCACGCCCGGTAGGCGGGGGCCTCGTCGGCGCGCTGCGGGTCGCGGAACTGCACGGCCATCGCCTTGCCGTCGATGACCGTGCCACCGTTGGCGGCGAAGACCATGTCGGGCAGGCCCGGCACCGGAGTGATCTCCTCGACGGTGTGGCCCAGGTCCCGGTAGGTCTGGCGCAACTGCTCCCACTGCCGGATCGCCAGGTCGGCGTCGACCGGCGCGGTCGGGTCCATCCACGGGTTGATCGCGTAGTCGACGGCGAAGTACGTCGGCCGGCACATCAGATAGCGCTGGCTGGTGGCGTCCATCGTCATGTCCTGCTCCCAGGGGTCGGGCGCGCCCGGCCACCTTCGGCCCGCGGGCTGGCGCCGTTGCTCAACGTTATGCGGCCTAAGCGGTGGCATCCACCGCTGAGAGTTGCGCAGGCCGACTGATCGTTGCGTCTGGAGCAGGGTGGGCGACGTTTCGTTGCGTGAGGTGCTGCGGAGCCCCGCGCGGTCGTCCGGCGGGCGGGGGAGCGGCCCGGAAAACACTTCGGGGGCGGCGAACCGCCGCCCCCGAAAAAGGGTGTGCCCGGCTGGTGAACCACCAGACCTCTCGGGCGTCGCCGGTGAACCACCGGCGGTGCCGGCGCACCGCCGGCGGGCCGTACAGTGCCCGCTAGAAGCGGTCCGCAAACTGTGAGTCGAGCCACTCGCGGAAGCGGGTCACCCAGTCGCCGTCGGTGGTCGGCCAGTCGAACTGTCCGGTCATCGCCAGCACGCCGAGGACCACGGCGCCCAGACCGATCGCGATGCCCAGCAGCGCGTCGGTCTTGCCGGCGATGTGTCGCCGCCGGGTGGCCATCAGACCGAGCACGGCGAGCACCGCGCCGACCGCGCCCAGCGCGATGCCGTACCCGGCGAGCGTGCCGGTGAGCACGAAGAGCGCGGCC
Source organism: Micromonospora phytophila (assembly GCF_023656545.1). Taxonomy (GTDB): domain Bacteria; phylum Actinomycetota; class Actinomycetes; order Mycobacteriales; family Micromonosporaceae; genus Micromonospora; species Micromonospora phytophila. Next base: position 3,154 of record NZ_JAMOKF010000475.1, read on the forward strand.
GCGACGGCGACCACGAGGCCGAGGGTGGCGAGCAGGCTGGCCCGGGGCTTCGGACCGGCGACCACCGGCCGCTCCGGCGCGTGGTCGCCGACGCCGTCGCGGTCCCGGTCG
>NZ_JAMOKF010000476.1 GCF_023656545.1 Micromonospora phytophila
GCGCACGTACCTCGCCGCCGTGTCGGGGCCGGCGGTCGCATGACCGCACCGGACCTGCTCACCTTCGGCGAGGCCATGGTGTCGCTGCGCTCCGCCGGCCCGCTCGCCGCCGGCGGACCGCTGACCATGCACCTGGCCGGCGCCGAGTCCAACGTGGCGGTGGGGGTGGCCCGGCTGGGCCACCGGGCCGCCTGGGCCGGCCGAGTGAGCACCGACGAGCCCGGCGAGTACACACTGCGGCAGCTGCGCGCCGAGGGCGTCGGTGTCGACGGCGTGACCCGGGACGCCGACCGGCCGACCGGCCTGATGTTCCTGGAGCAGCGCACCGCCGACCTGACCCGGGTGCAGTACCACCGCGCCGGGTCGGCGGGGTCCGCGCTGCGCGTCGACGACCTGCGGGCGCCGCTGGCCGCCGGCGCGCGGATGCTGCACCTGACCGGGATCACCCCGGCGTTGTCCGACGCGGCCCGCGCGGCCACCCGGTGGGCGGCCGAGGCCGCCGCCGCGGCCGGCGTCCCGGTCTGCCTCGACGTCAACTACCGCGCCCGCCTCTGGTCCCGGGAGAGCGCCCGGGAGGTGCTCACCCCGCTGGCCGGGTACGCCTCGATCGTCATCGCCTCCGCCGACGAGCTGGAACTGGTCGGCGACCCGGGGGCCGACGAGTCCACCGTGGTGGCGGAGCTGTTCCGGCGGGGCGTGCACACCGTGCTGGTGAAGCTGGGCGCCGACGGCGCCCGGGCGCACACCCCGGACGGGGTCGAGCACGCCGGGACGCTGACCGTGACCGCCGTCGACACCGTCGGCGCCGGGGACGCGTTCACCGCCGGCTACCTGTCGGGCTGGTTCGACGGGCTCGACCTGGCCGGTCGGCTGCACCGCGCGGCCACCCTCGGCGCGTTCGCGGTCTCCAGTCGGGGCGACTGTGAAGGACTGCCGCGCCGCGCCGAACTCTCCCTTCTCGACGGCCACGAGACGGGAAGCGTCATCCGTTAGCCGCACCGCGTACCTGATCCAGAAAGGCACCCCGTGAAGATCGTCGCAGCGGACGTCATCGTGTCCAGCCCGGACCGCAACTTCGTCACCCTGAAGATCACCACCGACGAGGGCATCACCGGCCTGGGCGACGGCACGCTCAACGGACGTGAGCTGGCCGTCGCCTCGTACCTGCGCGACCACGTCGCCGCGCTGCTGATCGGGCGCGACCCGCACCGCATCGAGGACACCTGGCAGTTCCTGTACCGCTCGGCGTACTGGCGGCGTGGGCCGGTCACCATGGCGGCCATCGCCGCGGTGGACGTGGCCCTGTGGGACATCAAGGCCAAGGCCGCCGGCATGCCGCTCTACCAACTGCTGGGCGGCGCGTCGCGCACCGGCATCATGGCGTACGGCCACGCGTCCGGCCGAGACCTGCCGGAGCTGTTCGACTCGATCCGCCGGCACCTGGCCGAGGGCTACCGGTCGATCCGGGTGCAGACCTCCGTGCCGGGCATCAACGCCGTCTACGGCGTCGCCGCCCAGCCCAGCGCCGACGGCAAGCGCTACGACTACGAGCCGGCGCAGCGCATCCCGCTGCCGGCCGAGGAGGACTGGGACACCCGGGCCTACCTGCGCCACCTGCCCGGCGTCTTCGAGGCGGTCCGCAACGAGTTCGGCCCCGAGCTGCCGCTGCTGCACGACGGCCACCACCGGATGACCCCGATCCAGGCCGCCAAGCTGGGCAAGGCGCTGGAGCCGTACGACCTGTTCTGGCTGGAGGACTGCACCCCGGCGGAGAACCAGGAGGCGCTGCGGCTGGTCCGTCAGCACACCACCACCCCGCTGGCCATCGGCGAGGTCTTCAACACGGTGTGGGACTACCAGACCCTGATCCGCGAGCAGCTCATCGACTACGTCCGGTCGGCGGTCACCCACACCGGCGGTATCACCGCCATGCGCAAGCTGCTCGACTTCGCCGCGCAGTACCAGATCAAGTCCGGCATCCACGGGCCTACCGACATCTCGCCGGTCGGCATGGCCGCCGCGCTGCACCTGGATCTGGCCATCCACAACTTCGGCATCCAGGAGTACATGCGGCACGGGTCCCTCACCAACGAGGTCTTCCGGCAGTCGTTCACGTTCGCCGACGGTTACCTGCACCCGGGCGAGCAGCCGGGGCTCGGCGTGGAACTCGACGAGGCGGCTGCCGCGAAGTTCGCGTACGTGCCGGCCTACCTGCCGTTCAACCGCCTCCAGGACGGCACGGTCCATGACTGGTGAGCAGCCGCCGGCCCCGACGCGGCACGTGGTGGTGATGGGGGTGTCCGGGGCCGGCAAGACCACCGTGGCCCGCGGCATCAGCGCCGGTACCGGACTGACCTTCGCCGAGGCGGACGAGTTCCACTCGCCGGCCAACGTGGCCCGGATGCGGGCCGGCGAGCCGTTGGACGACGCCGCGCGTATGCCCTGGTTGCGTGACCTGGCCGGGTGGATGGCGGCCCGCGCCGCCGAGGGCGTGTCCACGGTGCTGGCCTGCTCGGCGCTCAGGCGGTCCTACCGCGACCTGCTCCGTCAGGGAGCGCCGGGCGTGGAGTTCGTCCACCTGGACGGGTCGGCCGAGGTGATCCGCGACCGGATGGCCCTACGGGCCGGGCACTACATGCCGGCGAGCCTGCTGGAGTCGCAACTGGCCACCCTGGAGCAGCCCGACCCGGACGAGTCGGTGCTGGTGCTTGACGTGTCGCTGACGCCGGACGAACTGGTCGACGCGGCGGTCTGGAAGCTCGGCCTGCCCAGGGTGGCACACTGAGCGGCGGGCGTCAGCCGGGCAGCGCCTCGAGGTAGACCCAGCGACCGTCCTCGCGGACGAAGCGGCTGCGCTCGGTCAGCGTCCCCGGCCGTCCCTCGTGCCGGTAGTGGGCGCGGAACTCGACGGTCCCGGCCGTGTCGAAGAGCCCGCCCCGGTCGGTGCCGACCACCTCGAGCCGGATCCACCGCTGCGCCGGGTCGAGGGCCAGCCGGGGCGGCCGGGTCGAGGAGTGCCAGCTGTGCAGCAGGTAGTCGGCGTCGCCGAGGGCGAACGCGCTGAACCGGGAGCGCATCAGCGCCTCGGCGGTCGCGGCAGTCGTAGCTCTCCGTCACGACTGTCGCGTCCGGATCACCCGGAACGACAGGCTCATGGTCGACTTCAGCTCGGCGACCTTCTCGGCGACGGTCAGCTCCATCCCGCCGGCGGCCGGATCGACCATCCCGGAGACCTTCCCCGTCAGGTCACTGCCGGAG
>NZ_JAMOKF010000477.1 GCF_023656545.1 Micromonospora phytophila
CTGGCGGGTCGGCAGCGGGACCGGCGCGATGGTGCCGCCGGCCGGCACGGTGGGGGACGGGTCGAGCGGCTCCGGTGCGGCGAGGGGGACGGCAGGCACTGGGACAACTCCGAGGGGGTGTATTTGCGGCGGTTATGGCAAAGGTGAGGTTCACCGAAACGCGTGCCGTCAAGAGTACGAGGGGGCCGGTGATTGCGTGATCCTGCGCGTGGAAGCGTTCCCAAAAACCCGTACGAACGCGGATAGTCGTGATGGCTGTGCCGATTGTCACCGAACGGTCCCAGTCCCCACGATGTTCGCTTAACCTTCGCCCACCGATCGGCATGGACCTCGGATTACCGGGGGTCCGCTCCGGGGTATGAGGCAACTGAACCTTCGTTAAGTGTCAATTCCGGCGCGCGTGGGAGGCTCTGGTGGCAGCGCAAGAGACGGTGGATCACAAGTACGTCTACGCCTTCGCCGAGGGCAACAAGGACCAGAAGGACCTGCTCGGGGGTAAGGGCGCGAACCTGGCCGAGATGACCAACCTCGGCCTGCCCGTCCCGCCCGGCTTCATCATCACCACCCAGGCCTGCAAGGCGTACCTCGCCACCGGCGAGGAGCCCGCCGGGCTCGGCGACCAGATCGCCGCCCACCTGTCGGCGCTGGAGAACGCGATGGGCAAGCGCCTCGGCGACCCCGAGGACCCGCTGCTGGTCTCCGTCCGCTCCGGCGCGAAGTTCTCCATGCCCGGCATGATGGAGACCGTCCTCAACGTCGGCCTCAACGACCGCAGCGTGCAGGGTCTCGCCCGACAGGCCAGCGGCTCGGCCGACCAGGCCGGCTCCGGCGGCGCGGACCGGTTCGCCTGGGACTCCTACCGCCGACTGATCCAGATGTTCGGCAAGACCGTCTGCGAGGTGCCGGGCGAGGAGTTCGAGCACGCCCTCGACGACGTCAAGCGCGCCAAGGGTACGCAGAACGACCTCGACCTCGACGCGGACGACCTGCGCGGGCTGGTCGACGCGTACAAGAAGATCTTCAGCAAGCACACCGGGCGGGAGTTCCCGCAGGAGCCGCGCGAGCAGTTGGACCTCGCCATCCGCGCGGTCTTCGAGTCGTGGAACGCCGACCGGGCGGTGCTCTACCGCCGGCAGGAGCGCATCCCCGCCGATCTGGGCACCGCGGTCAACGTGGTGGCGATGGTCTTCGGCAACCTCGGCCCGGACTCCGGCACCGGCGTCGCCTTCACCCGCGACCCGGGCAGCGGTGCCCAGGGCATCTACGGCGACTACCTGGCCAACGCCCAGGGTGAGGACGTCGTCGCCGGCATCCGCAACACCGTGCCGCTGCAGGAGCTGGAGCAGCTCGACAAGAAGTCCTACGACGAGCTGCTCGCGTTCATGGCCCGGCTGGAGGGGCACTACAAGGACCTCTGCGACATCGAGTTCACCATCGAGCGCGGCAAGCTCTGGATGCTCCAGACCCGGGTCGGCAAGCGCACCGCCGCCGCCGCGTTCGTCATCGCCGGGCAGCTCGTCGACGAGGGCCTGATCGACCTGGACGAGGCGCTGCACCGGGTCAACGGCGCGCAGCTGGCGCAGCTGATGTTCCCCCGGTTCCGGCTCGACCACGAGTTCCAGCCGGTCGCCAAGGGCATCGGCGCCTCGCCCGGCGCCGCGTCGGGCAAGGTGGTCTTCACCTCCGCCCGCGCGGTCGAGCTGGCCGCCGAGGGCGAGGCGGTGATCCTGGTCCGCCGGGAAACCAACCCCGACGACCTCAACGGCATGATCGCCGCCCAGGGCATCCTGACCTCGCGCGGCGGCAAGACCAGCCACGCCGCCGTGGTGGCCCGGGGCATGGGCAAGACCTGCGTCTCCGGCGCCGACGCGCTGGAGGTCAACATCCCGCAGCGGAAGTTCACCGTCGGCGAGCACACCGTCAACGAGGGCGACGTCGTCTCCATCGACGGCACCACCGGCAAGGTGTACCTCGGCGAGGTGCCGGTCATGCCCTCGGAGGTGGTCCAGTACTTCGAGGGCAGCCTCGCCCCCGAGCACGTCGACAACGCGCTGGTCCGGGCCGTACACCGGATCATGACGCACGCCGACGGCACGCGGCGGCTGGCGGTCCGGACGAACGCCGACACCGGCGCGGACGCCGCCCGGGCTCGCCGCTTCGGCGCCGAGGGCATCGGGCTCTGCCGCACCGAGCACATGTTCCTCGGCGACCGCCGCGAGCTGGTGGAGCGGCTGATCCTGGCCCGCAGCGACGACGAGCGGGAGTCGGCGCTGGCCGCGCTGCTGCCGTTGCAGCGGGCCGACTTCGAGGAGATCTTCCGGGAGATGGACGGCCTGCCGGTCACCGTCCGGCTGATCGACCCGCCGCTGCACGAGTTCCTCCCCCCGCTGGAGCAGCTCGCCGTCAACGTCGCCGTCGCGCAGGAACGCGGCGAGGACGTGGCGAAGGAGGAGGCGCTGCTCGCCGCCGTCCGGCGGATGCACGAGGAGAATCCGATGCTCGGCCTGCGCGGCGTCCGGCTCGGCCTGGTGATCCCCGGCCTCTTCGCCATGCAAGTCCGGGCGATCACCGAGGCTGCGGTCGAGTGCGCCCGCGGCGGCACGGTGGCCAAGCCGGAGATCATGGTGCCGCTGGTCGGCGCGGTGCAGGAGTTGGAGACGGTACGGGCCGAGGCCGAGAAGATCATCGCCGAGGTGGTCGGGGACAGCGGCGTCGAGGTGCTGATCGGCACCATGATCGAGGTGCCCCGGGCGGCGCTGACCGCCGGGCAGATCGCCGAGGCGGCGCAGTTCTTCTCCTTCGGCACCAACGACCTGACCCAGATGGCCTGGGGCTTCTCCCGCGACGACGTCGAGGGCGCGTTCTTCTGGCGCTACCTGGAGTTGGGCATCTTCGGCATCTCGCCGTTCGAGTCCATCGACCGGGATGGGGTGGGCCGGCTGGTCCGGATCGCCGCGGAGGAGGGCCGGGCGGCCCGGCCGGAGCTGAAGCTCGGCGTCTGCGGCGAGCACGGCGGCGACCCCGACTCGGTGCACTTCTTCCACGAGGTGGGCCTGGACTACGTCTCCTGCTCGCCCTTCCGGGTGCCGGTCGCCCGGCTGGAGGCCGGCCGCGCGGCCGTGCTGACGGACGGCTCGGACAGCCGCTGATCGCGGGAGAGTTCGGCAGGGCGGCGGCGTACCCGGGGAGCGGGTCCGCCGCCGCTGCCGTGCGGCCCCGCTGCGGCCGACCCGGGCCGGGTCAG
>NZ_JAMOKF010000478.1 GCF_023656545.1 Micromonospora phytophila
GGGCCGAAGCGGAAGCCGCGTACCGGGCCGAGGCGGCCCGCCTCGGCGGCAGCGGAATGCCCGGCCTGGCCGACGGTCTGCTTCCCCTCGCCCTGCTGTCCCTCCGCTTCCAGGGCACCGCCGCCCCGCAGCCCGGGTCGGCTCCGGGGGAAGGGCGTGGCGAACCGGCCGACTGGCCGAGCTGGGACTTCGGCCCGTACGAGCCCTGGGTTCGCCCGTTGGTGCTGCTCGCCGCGGGTCGCCGCGACGACGCCGCCGCCGCGCTGCGGACCCAACCGGAGTCGCCGCGCGACCTGCTGTACGAGGCGCGTCTCTGCCTGACCGCCCGGGCGGCTCTCGCCCTCGGCGACCGCGCCGCGACACAGCAGACGTACGCCCGCCTGCTGCCGGCCGCCGGCGAGCTGGCCGGGGCCGGCAGCGGCCTGCTCACCTTCGGCCCCGTGGCCCGGTACCTCGACGACCTCGCCGCCGCGCTGGGCCGCACCGGAGCGACCGCCGCCCACCAGGGCGGAGCGTGAGGACGGCGGCCGCGGGTCACGTCACGGCCGGCGTGGCGCTACTCGGTGGCGGCGAAGCGTTCGACGTTGTCGACGGCCCCGACGACCAGGATCAGGTCGCCGTAGCTCAGCACCGTGTCGGGGGTGGCATAGGTGAACGTCGGACGGCGTCCGCCCACCGTGGTCTCGGGTTTGACCGCGACGACCGTCACGCCCCACCTGCTGCGCAACCGAGACTCGCGCAGCGGCATCCCGACCACGTCGCGGGGAGGCTTGGTCTTGATGACGGCGAAGTCGGCGTCCACCTCCACGTAGTCGAGGATCCGGCCGGAGAGCAGGTGCGCGACGCGTTCACCCATGTCGTGCTCGGGCGCCACGACGTGATGGGCGCCGACGCGGCCGAGGATGTTGCCGTGCTGGCTGCTGATGGCCTTGGCCCAGATGTCCGGGATGCCGAGTTCGACCAGCAGGCTGGTGGTGAGGATGCTGGCCTGGATGTCGGTGCCGATCGCCACGACGGCGCGGTGGAACTCGGCGACGCCGAGTTGCCGCAGCGCTTCGATGTCGGTCGAGTCCGCGGTGATCACATGGGGCAGTTGTCCGACCAACGACTGGACGACCTTGGGTCGGTTGTCGATGCCGAGGACCTCGGTGCCCCGCCTGGCCAGTTCGCGCGCGAGCGCGCTGCCGAACCGGCCCAACCCGATCACCACCACTGGCTCCGTGCGTACCTCAGCCAACGATCGTCCTCTCCTCGGGCAGTTCGAAGCGGCGGTTGCGATCCCGTAGTGCCAACGCCGACGCGAGAGTGAGCGGACCGATCCGGCCGGTGAACATCAACGCCACCAGCAGGAGGTCCGCCTCCGGTGGCAAACTACCGGTAATCCCGGTGGACAGGCCAACGGTGGCGAACGCGGACACCGCCTCGAACAGCACCACGTCCAGCCGGTACGGCGTGATGGCCAGCAGCAGGAACGCGGCGGCGACCACCGCGCCGACGCTGAGCAGCACGATCGCGAGGGCCTGCCGTTGGTTGCTCGCCGGCACGCGGCGGCGGCCGACGTTGACGTGGGTCTCGCCGCGCATCTCCGACCAGAGCACGAACGCGAGCAGCCCGAACGTGGTGACCTTGATGCCGCCGGCGGTGCCGGCGCTGCCGCCGCCGATGAACATCAGCACGTCGCTGGCGAGCAGGCTCTCCGGGCGCATCGCGCCGACGTCGACGCTGTTGAAGCCGGCGGTACGGGTCATCGTGGCGGCGAAGAAACCGGCGAGCAGCTTCCCCGGCCCGTCGAGCGGCCCGAGCGTCCTCGGGTTGGAGAACTCGGCCAGCGTGAACACGATCGTGCCGAGAGCCAGCAGCGCGACGGTCAGGGCGACGGTGATGCGGGTCATGACCGACCAGAGCGCGGGCCGCCGCCAGGTGCGGGCCAGCTCGAACACGACCGGGAAGCCCAGGCCGCCGAGGATCACGGCGGCGGCGACCGTGAGGTTGATCCACGGGTCGGTGACGTAGCCGATCATGCTGTCGGCGCGGGTGGAGAAGCCGGCGTTGTTAAAGGCCGAGATCGCGTGGAAGACGCCGTCGTAGAGGGCGGTCGTGAACGGCTCGTCGTAGGCAGTGGCGAAGCGGACGGTCAGGACCACCGCGACGACGGCCTCGCTGACGAGGCTGAACAGCACGATCCGGCGGACCACCCCGCGGACGTCGGTCAGGTCCAGACTCTTCGTCTCCGCTTGGGCGAGGAACCGGGCTCGCAGCCCGAGCCGGCGGGAGAGCAGCACGGTGAACAGCGTCGCCAGGGTCATGATCCCCAACCCGCCGGCCTGGATGAGCAGGAGAATCACCGCCTGCCCGAAGCCCGACCAGTAGCTGCCGGTGTCCACCGTCACGAGGCCGGTCACGCAGACCGCCGACGTCGCGGTGAACAGGGCGTCCATCAGCTCGGTGCGGTGCCCCGACCGGGACGCCAGCGGCAGTGACAGCAGGGCGGTGCCGAAGGCCACGGCCACCGCGAAGCCGATCGTGATCACCTGCGCGGGATGCCGGTACCGGTCGGTGCGCCGCCGCCACACCGGCTGGCGGATCAGCAGGGGCACGACGCACCGGCCCGCCCGTCGGTACCGTCCCGGCGGTGACCGGGGCAGCCCGACCAGGTCTCCCGTCGGCTCGCTGCGCACATGGGACGCATGATCCCACGGCCGGGACACCCGTTCGGCGGGCGGACCGGAAGCGGGCCCGCCGGCGGGGGGTCGGGAGCGGTGGTCAGGCGCGCCGAGCCAGGTAGACGATGTCCGGCTCGCCGCGGGGAACCTCGACCCGGCGGGTCGTCACCGGACCGATCACCGAGGCCAGGCGCGCGGCGTACGCGGGGGAGGCCGCGGCGGACCAGACCGCCAGCACGCCGCCGACGGCCAGCCGGGAGCGGAGCAGGGCCACCCCGTCGTCGTCGTAGAGGGCGTCGTTGGGCGGGAAGACGGTCCAGTCCGGTCCGTTGTCCGTGTCGAGGCAGATCGCGTCGAACACCTCGTCGGTCGAGCGCAGCCAGGTCAGCAGGTCGCCGGTGACGACCCGCACCCGGGGATCGTCGAGGGCGCCCTCGCTGAATGCCGCCAGATGCGTCCGATGCCAGTCCACGAGAGCCGGCTCGATCTCCACCACGACGATCTCGGTGGGCCGGGC
>NZ_JAMOKF010000479.1 GCF_023656545.1 Micromonospora phytophila
TTTAGTCGCCTTTGCTCGTACCGAAGGCCCTTCACCATGTCACGCCGCCACGCCGGCAACGAGCGCGATCATCAATCTCTTGCGCGATCCGCCGACACCCCGAACCCCTTATTTACCAGGCTCTTAGGGAGCTGGACTCCTCCGGTGAGACCGCGCACCTCCTGCTGGTGATGCATGCCTCCGGCTATGGCCCAGCCGGCGTACGAGCGGGAGGAAACGGCGAAGAACGTCCGTTTTGTATCGGCATTGGGAGTCATGTCTGCCATCGAGGAAAATGAGGAGCGGGGCGCCGCAAGAAGATCCACAACGCTAGCGTGACGCGCACAGGTCCATCCAGGACCTATTCAAGGAGCATCATCGTGCTTGTCCGCTCGCCCCGTACCCATCCCGCCCGTCGAATCTCTCTCGCCGCGGCGCTGACCTTCCTCCTCGTCGTGCCAACTCTCGCCACGTCGTCCCTGACCGCGGCGGCGGCGCCTTCCGGCCCCGAGGTGGTCAGTTCCGATCCCCAGTCCACCGACAACCTCGATCCTGCCCTGCTGAGGGAGATGCGTCGGCAGAACGATCTAGAGCCCGCTCTCCACGTCATCTGGGACGAGCAGCTGAAGACGCCACAGTCCGGTTTCGCCGGCGTTGCCTACGAGGGCGAAGGCTTGTCGGTCTACTGGAAGGGCGACCTGACGCCAGGCATGCGCGCAGCCCTCACTCGCGCTCGAAACTGGGGAGCCGTCACCGTAAAGCCGGCGGCATACTCCGAGGCCGAACTGCACGCTGCCGGAGAGAAGATCCACAAAACCATCAGGCGGCATCGAGGAAGTGAGGTTCAGTCGATCGGTTATAAGCCGGATGGCAGTGGGCTGGAAGTGACCCGTGGCCCTGAAGTCGTGGATCCGAGATCGGCGATGGATAGCCGGTCCGTAGGGCGGGTAAAAGCCCCGGTTGCCCAGATCCTCCACGAGGCGGCGGTGACGGTACCGGTGACTGTAGTCGACGCCGCGGAGCCGCTCGACCTGCTAGCCAGCCGTCTCGACGACTCTCCCCCCTGGAACGGTGGCGGGCGATGGGAGTCGTGGCGGGGCGTGGACAAACGAAGCACTTGCACGACCGGGTTTGGGGTTCACGCCAACGGTCGGAGCTACGTCTTGAGCGCCGGGCACTGCGCGAGCCCGCCCGACATGGCCTACCAGGGCACATACGGGAGCTCAGCGTTCGACGAGATGGGCCCGATCTACGACGACGACTGGCGTTCGGACCTTCTGATGATCAATGCCCCTGGCTGGTATCTCATCTTCGACGGCACCACGACCACCTCGAACACGAAGGGGGTGCGGAGCTGGGGATACTGGGCGGCAGGCCAACTCGTCTGCCAGTCCGGCCGGTCGAGTGGGACGGTTTGCGGCCTCAAGCAGGTTCAGTCGCAGGGCATTGAAGTGAGCTGTACGACCCCTGACTCCGATGGGGACTGTGGCTACGTCATCGAAGGGGTCATCAAGACCACGCAGGTCGACGGATCCACGGCCGCCCGAGCTGGCGACAGTGGTGGCCCCGTGTTCACCCTTGATGGTACCGGCGTTCGCGCCAAGGGCATCCTTGTCGGCGGCGGCGGTACCACCATGTACTTCCAGGACTGGGCGGATGTGATCCGGGTCTACGGCGCCTACCCGAACACGAATTCGTCGACCTCATAGCGGAGCACGGCGGTGGGCGGCGCCCGACTCGCGCCGCTCACCGCCCAGAGGATCGGCAGGCCGTGGGTCTGAAGGGACCTATCATGTCGCTACGCCAGCAGAAGGAGTGTGGATGACAAGCCAGCAAACGGACCGCCCTACGCCTGCCCCTCCGCCCCGTCGGCTCATTGGTCTTCTGCTGGCCGCTTCGGCGGTCGTCGGCCTCGTGCTGACCGTCGGGCCAGTAATTGCCGGCAGGGAGACGGCACCGGCGCAGGCCGCGTCAACCGCGAACACCGACGCAGGTCCGGCCCGCTGTCCCAACTCGTGGAACGACGAACCCACGCCGCAGCCTGGGAAGGCCGTTCTGGTCCCCACCGGGGCGACGGAGGCCCTGCTGTGCAGCTACCGACATGACGCGTCCTCACCCCTGAATCTCGACGTCAGCCGACGTATCACCAGCAAGGTCGACGAGTTGACGGCCTATCTCAATGGGTTGCCGAGCACGCCACCAGAGGACACGGTCTGTCTGCTTGGCCAGCCGACGGAGCACGCTTTCGTCTTCGGCTACCCCGGCCAGCGGTCGGCGGTGATTCGGCTGAGCAACTGTGCCTGGCACCGCGATGGCGCGATCCGCTACGGCGGTGACCTGCGTAAGGTCACCGCGTACTGGGGTGTGCGGTGGAACCAGTAGGTCCTCCCGGTCGATGGTCGTAACTGACCAAACCATCCATCCCGCCGCTGATCGCACGCCAGGTCGGCTCGTCCGTCGCTCACCAGGTCAGCCGCCCTTACGTGGTCGCTGTCCTGCTGTTTCTTCGGTGCTGCTGGTCGTCGGCGACCATACGCATGCACCCGGTCGCTGAGCTGCCCACATCCCGAGCACGGCACCGGGGCCACCGGCGTGCGGGCGACGACCCGCACCACCGCCCCTTGATCGATCACCCGGTCGATAACAAGCCCCGACAACTGAGGGAAGACCGTCTTGATCACATCGCACCGGGATCAGGATGCCCCACGGCACTGACCACACTGGACTCAAGTCACCAACGTTTCTGTGCCAGAGCCGAAAATCGGACACTCCCCAGCCACCCGGGTGGGAGGGTGAACGCGTGGGGCTGAACAAGGGGACCGCAGCGCAGCTCGCCGAGGCACGCCTGGCGGAATGGCGACGCAACAGCTATGACGAGTGGCGCGCAATGCTCGACGACAAGGACATGCACCTGATCGTGGGCGAGGACGGCACCCGTTGTCAGCTACGCCATTGACGACGGCGACGGCCGGGTCCGCATGTCAGTCACCGTAGACGATGGCGTCGGCTCGTCAGCGTTGGTACCGCTTCTGAGAGACGAAGTCATGAGCCCGGACGACCTTCATCACATGACCTCTTCGGTGTGAACTCTCGGCGAGCCGGTCGGGCCGGGTGTCGTTCGAGGTCAAGTGGCCTGCTGAGGCTCGTCTCGGTCCGGTTCGGCTGGCACGGTTGCTGTACTTCGCTGCTGTACTGC
>NZ_JAMOKF010000480.1 GCF_023656545.1 Micromonospora phytophila
CGGTGGCCGCGGCCGCCCCCAGTTCCCGGCTCAACCTGCTGCTCACCGACGGGCGCACCGTGGTGGCGAGCGTGGCCGGGCACGCGCTGTCGATCCGCACGACGCCCGCCTCGGTGCTGCTGGCGTCCGAGCCGCACGACGACGACCCCGGCTGGCAGGCGGTGCCGGAGGGGCAGCTGGTGGAGGCCACCGCGACCGGGGTGCGGGTCCGCGCCCTCGCGGAGGTGTGACCGCCGGCCGACAGGGACGTTCCACCGACGGAAGGGGAAGACATGAGCGCGGAGCCGCTGGAGATCCACCTCGAGGAGCAGGACCTCGGCCGCAGCCTGCGGGACGACGTCCGCACCGGCCTCACCGCCGATGCGAAGTGGCTGCCCCCCAAGTGGTTCTACGACGCCCGCGGCAGCGAGCTGTTCGAGGAGATCACCCGGCTGGCCGAGTACTACCCGACCCGCGCCGAACGCGCCGTGCTGGCCGAGCGGGCGGGCACGATCGCCGAGCTGACCGGGGCGAAGACGCTGATCGAGCTCGGTTCGGGCTCCTCGGAGAAGACCCGGCTGCTGCTGGACGCCTTCACCCGCCGGGGCGGCCTGGGCACGTTCGTGCCATTGGACGTGTCGGTGAGCGCGCTGCGGCAGTCCACCGCCGAGATCGCCGCCGACTACCCGGGGCTGCGGGTGCGCGGCATCGTGGGGGACTTCACCCACCAGCTCGACCGGCTGCCCACCGGCGGGCGGCGGCTGGTGGTCTTCCTCGGCGGCACCATCGGCAACCTGCTGCCCGCCGAGCGGTCGGCGTTCCTCGCCGCGATGCGCGACGCGCTGGAGGCGGGGGACTGGCTGCTGATCGGCACCGACCTGGTCAAGGACCCGGCGGTGGTCGTGCCGGCGTACGACGACGCGGCCGGGGTGACCGCCGAGTTCAACCGCAACGTGCTGCGGGTGATCAACCGGGAGCTGGACGCCGACTTCGACCCGGCGGCGTTCACCCACGTCGCCCGCTGGGACGCCGAGCGGGAGTGGGTCGAGATGCGGCTGCGCGCGCAGCGGCCGATGCGGGTGCGGGTGGGCGCGCTGGACCTGACGGTCACCTTCGCCGAGGGGGAGGAGCTGCGTACCGAGGTCTCCGCGAAGTTCCGTCGCGAGGGGATCGCCGGGGAACTGGCGGCCGCCGGCTTCGCCGCCCACCACTTCTGGACCGACCCGGACGCCCTGTTCGGCGTCACCCTCGCCAGGGCGGAGTGAACCGGCGCCGGAGCGCGGGTGAGCAGCTTCACCCGCGGCGGCGGGCCCGCTGACGGTCGGCTAGGCTGGTCGGCGCGAAGGGGAGTAGCCCCCAATGTCGTGGTCGACATACTGGTGCGTTCCGCACCCGGCCACGCGGCCTCGGCTTCCGAGGCGGGCGAGACCTTCGACCCAGGCTGTCGCAGCCGGGTCGAGGGCGCCCCGTACCTCCTCCCGGCGTGATCCGGAAGGATGTCATGGAGGGTTTCCTCGTCGCGCTGGTGGTCAGCTTCGGCGTCATCTTCGTCGCCGAGCTGGGGGACAAGTCCCAGTTGATGGCGCTGACCTTCGCCACCCGCTTCAAGCCCGTACCGGTGCTGATCGGGATCACCGTCGCCACCGCCGTGGTGCACCTGGCCTCGGTGGCGATCGGATACGGCCTCGGCGCCGCGTTGCCGACGGAGTGGATCTCCCTCGTCGCGGGTCTGGCGTTTCTCGGCTTCGGGGCCTGGACCCTGCGCGGGGACACCCTCACCGAGGCGGAGCGGCGCAAGGCGGAGAAGACCAGCAAGTCCGCCATCGTGGCGGTGTCGGTCGCGTTCTTCCTCGCCGAGCTGGGCGACAAGACGATGCTGGCCACCATCACCCTGGCCACCCAGTACGGCTGGTTCGGCACCTGGCTCGGTTCGACCCTCGGCATGGTGGCGGCCGACGCGCTGGCCATCCTGGTCGGCCGGATGCTCGGCCGGAGGTTGCCGGAGAAGGCCATCAGGTACGGCGCCGCGGTGCTCTTCGCCGTCTGCGGGCTCTGGTTGATCCTGGAGGCCGTCACAGAGCTCAGCTGAGCGTCGACTACCGGCCCGCCGGCCGGGTAACGCCTCCCGGTGAGCGTCGAGGAGATCCTGCGCGAGGGCTACCAGGCCCTGGTCATGGCCGTGGAGGTGGCCGGCGCGGTGGTCATCTTCGTCGGGGCGGCCTGGGCGGCGCTGCGGTTCGTGGTCGAGGGGCTGCGGCACCGCAGCGCCGCGGTGTTCACCCCGATCCGGCTCTCCCTGGGGCGGTTCCTCACCCTCGGCCTGGAGTTCCAGCTCGCCGCGGACATCCTGCGGACGGCGGTCTCGCCGACCTTCACCCAGATCGGTCAACTGGCCGCCATCGCCACGATCCGAACCGCGTTGAACTACTTCCTCGGCCGGGAGATCCGCCAGGAGCAGGGACAGATCCGTGCGGCGGACCGCGCGGGGTGATCCGTTCCCTGGTCACCGCCACCACGGCGCTCGCCACGCTCGCCGGGGCGGCGGTGCTGGTCGGCACGCGGTCCTGGCGCTCGGCCCTGCGGGTGCTGCTGGATCTGCTCACCGCCGCGGGCCTGCTCCGGCTGGCGGTCGGGCAGGGCTGGGCGGACCTGGTCGCGGCCGCCGCGATCATCCTGCTGCGGCGGCTGCTCTGGGCCGCGCTCACCGCCGGGTCGCCGTCGGTGCGACTATCGGCGGCGTCCAGCGGGCAGGAGGATCACGACCTACCGTTGGCGGTAGGCCGCGAAACCGGAGAAAGCGGGAGGACAGCCACATGAGCAAGCATGACGAACCGAACGAGTACGGGTTCGCCGGCGGTGCCACCGCTCCCCAGCCGCCGGCCGGCGGGCGCGTCGACAAGCAGGACCGGGCCGAGGAGGTGGCGGTGCCGGGTGACGACCTCATGGAGCCGGTGAGTGACGCCCTCGCCGACGAGCAGGAGGAACGCCGCGCGGCGGAGCGCCGCCGCTGACGCGGCCGTCCGGGCTCCGGCGGGACGGGTCGTTCCGCCGGAGCCGGTCCGCACCGGCCCGGTCCGCCGGGCCTTCGGTGCGTCCAGCCGCCCGCCGGCCAGGAGGAGCGCCGGGTCGGCGTGGGCGTCGTCAGCCGTCCCGGCGCTGGTAGACGTCCGGCACGCCGTCGCGGTCAGCG
>NZ_JAMOKF010000481.1 GCF_023656545.1 Micromonospora phytophila
GCCGCCCGTCGACCTCGGTGAACACCGACCGCAGCCCGTCGTGCCGCACGGTTAGCGCGCGCACCGCGCGGGCCAGCGCCGGCAGGTGCGGCACGGGCGTCATCCGCGCCCCTCCGGCGAGGTTGTACGCCGCGCTCTCCGGGGCGAGCGTGTGCAGCAGCCAGAGCGACTCCTGCCCCATCGACAGCCCTGCGGTGTCGCCCATGGCTCAGACGCCCGCCCGGCTGGCGGCGAGGAAGTCGGTCAGGTCGCAGACCCGCAGCAGGTTCGCCACCTCCTCGTCGGGCACCTCCAGGCCGAACGACCGCTCCACGGCGGCCAGCAGGTCGACCCGGGTGAGGGAGTCCATGCCCAGCTCCTCGAACTGGGAGTCGGAGGTGATGTCCCCTTCGACGTCGGGCATCTCCTGGCGGATCAGGCGCACCACCTCGGCGGTGATCTCGTCCCGGTTCATCGTGTTCCTCTCCTGGCGGTTGGCCGGGTCGGGCGAGGTGCCCACCCCCCGGCGGGCGGTTGGCGGGCCGGGCGCGGGGCCCGGCCGGCGAAGGCGTGGGTGGACGGTCAGGGCATCCGGACGATCTGCCCGGCGTAGGTGAGGCCGGCGCCGAAGCCGAGCAGCAGCACCAGGTCGCCGGGGCTGGTCCGGCCGCTCTCGTAGAGCCGGGACAGGGCCAGCGGCACCGAGGCCGCCGAGGTGTTGCCGGTGTCGACGACGTCGCGCATGACCCGGTCCGGCGGGAACTCCAGGGTCCGGGTGAGGGTGTCGATGATCCGGCGGTTGGCCTGGTGCGGGACGAACCAGGCGACGTCGGAGAGGGAGATGCCGGCCGCCTCGCAGGCCCGGTGGGCGACGCCCGGCATGGTGGCGGTGGACCACTTGTAGACCAGCGGGCCGTCCATCGTGACGAACTCGCGGCCGTCGGGCATCTCGGTCAGCCCGAGCACCTTGTGCCGGGCGCCGTCGCTGCCCCACACGGTCGGGCCGATCTCGTCCTCGCCGGAGCGGGAGACCACCACCGCGCCCGCGCCGTCGCCGAAGATGACGAAGGTGTCCGGGTCGTCCGGGTTGATCCAGTCGCTGGTCCGCTCGACACCGACCACCAGCACGTTGCGGGCGTCGCCGACGCGCACCGCGTTGGAGGCCATCGACAGCGCGTAGGTGAAGCCGGCGCAGACCGCGTTCAGGTCGTACGCCCCGGAGGCCGGCAGGCCGATCCGGGTGGCCACCTGCGGGCCGATGCCGGGCATCCGCTGCCGGCGGGTGGCGGTCGCCACGATGGTCAGGTCGACCTCGGCGGGGTCGAGGTTGGCCATCGCGATGGCCTTCTCGCCCGCCTCGGCGGACATGGTGACCATGTCCTCGTCCTCGCTGGCGTGGTAGCGGGTCCGGATCCCGGTGCGGGACTCGATCCACTCGGCGGTGACGCTGGTCCGCAGGGCCAGCTCCTCGTTGGTGACGAGGTGCGTCGGGCGGTACGCGGCCATCCCCGTGATGGCCGAGCCGTGGTGCTGCCGCATGTCTGTCCCCCTGTTGGGTGGTGGTGGGCTCGGATGGCGTGGCGTCAGATCGCGATGCCGCCGTCGACCTGGAAGACCTGGCCGGTCACGTAGGCCGACCGGTCGGAGGCGAGGAAGGCGACCATCTCCGCCACCTCGTCGGGGGTGCCGAAGCGTCCCAGCAGGGTCCGGTCCAGCAGCTCCGCGGCGACCTTCTCGGGCAGCCGGCTGGTCATGTCGGTCTCGATGAGTCCCGGCGCGACCACGTTGGCGCGGATGCCGTACCGGCCGACCTCGCGGGCCAGGGAGCGGGTGAAGCCGATGATGCCGGCCTTGGAGGCGGCGTAGTTGGTCTGGTTGGCGTTGCCGACCACCCCGGCGATCGAGGACATGGTGACCACCGCGCCGGCCCGGCGGCGCATCAGCCGCCGCACCACCGCCCGGCAGACGTGGTACGTGCCGCCCAGGTTGACCCGCAGGACCTCGTCCCAGTCCTCGTCGGTCATCAGGGCCAGCGGCCGGTCGCGGACGATGCCGGCGCTGGTGACCACGGCCCGGACGGCGCCGAGCTCCCCCTCGGTCGCCTCGACGAACTCGTGCGCGCCGGCGCGGTCGGCGACGTCGACCTGGCGGGTGAGGACGCGCGCCCCGGCCTGGCGGCACTCCTTGGCCAGCAGTTCGGCGGCCTCGGCGCTGGAGCGGTAGCAGAAGCTGACGTCGAAGCCCTCCCGGGCGAGGCGGCTGACCACCGCGCGGCCGATGCCGCGGGTGCCGCCGGTGACCAGGGCTACCGGTCGATCGGTGTCGGACATGGACCCAAGGCTGGGGCCGGCGCCTATACCTTTCCTATAGCCCGCTCGACGGCTCCCGGTCGGCCGGGACCGCCGCCGGGTCGTGCTCCGGCCGCCGGCGGTGCGCAAGGGCCGGGGGTGCGGGCGGCGCCGGTCGCTCAGACCAGGGCGTCTCCGGTGGCGCCGGCGCCACCGGCGGCCGTGGTGGAGGCGACGCCGCCCCGGTCCAGCTCGCAGATGAAGAAACCGGTGGCGGTGTCCCGGACGTGGACGTACGCCACGCTCGGCCGGCCCAGGATCCGGGCGATCGCGCTCTCCGCCTCGGCGGTGGCGGCGTGCCGCTCCTCGGCGATCAGCTCGCGGCCGGGGCCGTACCCCTCGAAGGTCAGCGGCAGCCCGGACAGCTCGGCCGGCAGCCGGTGCCCGGTGTAGCGCGGGCATCCGGCCTCGTGGATCTGCACGGGGCTGGGCAGCGGGAACGGCTCGTGCCGGCGGAACGGGTCGTAGGTGAACAGGATCCGTCGGTCGGCGCCGACCCGGAAGGGCCGCAGGCAGACCCGGCACGGGCCGACGCTGTCGGCGGTGTCCACGTAGGCCGGGTGGCGGTAGTCGGGCGCCCGCAGGCTGCCGCGTACCTTCCAGGCGAGTTCTTCGTCGAGCGGAATGACGCGGTACGCGGCCACCGGGGGCTCCTCACCAGACACCGTGCGTGACAACACCGTGACGCTAATCGGTGCGGCGTGGTGGACACCAGGACGTAAGCGCCCCGATCGGACTGCACCTAGCACCACCCCACGGGCGGGCACCTGCGCTACTGACTTCGGCCCGCGCGCCGGGCACCCTGGGGCACATGCGCGCAGGAGCC
>NZ_JAMOKF010000051.1 GCF_023656545.1 Micromonospora phytophila
GCGATCAGGTCGGCGGCGGCGTAGTTGCGGTCGGCCAGCAGCAGCATCCCGGGTCGCAGGCTGCGGGCGAGCTGGCGGGCTTGGTCGAGTTCACCGGTGGCGGCCGGGTCGAACACGGCGTCGATCACCGAGCGGGTGCCGCAGGACAACAGCGCGCTCAACCGCAGCTGCGGGTAGCCGGAACCGCCGTGGTTGCCTCGCTGTTTGCGGTAACGGCCGGTGTTAGCGGGCGAGTCCGCAACTGTCAGCAGGGTGCCGTCGATCGCCGCCACCAGCAGGCCCCGCCAGCGCACCTGCGTGGCGCTCGTGGCCGCCGGGCCGCGCAGCAGCTCGAACAACGCCTGCACCGGTTGCGGACCGAGCCGTTGCCGGGCCTGGCGCAGTGCGCTGCCGGTCGGCGACACCAGCGGCAAACCGGCCAGGCCGCTGGTCACTTGATCTGCTCGCCGCACAGGGCGAGGCCACCGCGACGGCGCTCGCCGAACAGCTTCCCGTCTCGCGGCAGGCGTTGGTCAAGCACCTGGCCGTCTTGGACGCCGCTGGGCTGGTTTCCGGCCGCCGGGTCGGACGCGAGGTGCGATACGCGGTACGACCCGCGGCCCTGAACGCGACGGCGCGGTGGATGAGCGCGCTCGCCGCCGATTGGGATCGACGGCTGGCGAACATCAAGCGCATCGCTGAGGCAGCGGAGCGGAATTCGCGCTAGCGATCCTCAGCCTTCAGCGCGCCAGGTATACAGCCAGCTCATCTGCACACCCTTCGAAAACAGGCCCTAACTTACCCACACACAGTGCGGACTCCCAGCGAGTGGGATCGAAAACCGGAAGGTTCACATGAAAGCCGTAGGCGTAACTAAGTTCGGTGGGCCCGAGGCGCTACACGTCATCAACCTACCGACCCCTGATGCCGGGCCAGGCGAACTGCGTATCCGGGTCCACGCGGCGGCTGTCAACGCGACTGACACTCTGGTGCGCAGCGGGGCACCATACGTCATCCCGATGACCTCTCGGCCCCCTTATGTTCCGGGAATGGACGCCGCGGGCGTGCTCGAGCAGATCGGCGAGGGAGTCGACACCGATCTGCGGATCGGCGAGCACGTGATGGCCGTCGTGTTGCCGTCCGAGACGCACGGCGCCTATGCGGAGCAGATCGTGGTGCCCGCCGAGTCAGTCGCCAGGGTCCCTGCCGGCGCGACCGACGCCGAAGCCGCGTCCTTACCGATGAACGGCTTGACCGCGCGCCTGGCGCTGGACACGCTCGACCTCGGGCCGGGCGCGACCATCGCGGTTACCGGCGCGGCTGGCGCGGTTGGCGGCTACGTCATCGAACTGGCCAAGGCGGACGGTCTGCGCGTCGTCGCCGACGCCGCGCCGCAGGACGAACCGCTTGTCAAGGAACTGGGCGCCGACATCGTGCTGCCTCGCGGGCCCGAGTTTCCGAAGCAGGTACGTGCAGCAGTGCCCGACGGCGTCGACGGGCTCGTTGACGGCGCCCTCCTCGACCAGCCCGCAGCCCGCGCCGTACGGGATGGCGGCCGGATCGCGACCGTCCGTGGATTTGAGGGCACCTGGGAACGCGGCATCACCTTCCAGCCCGTGTGGATAGCCCAGTACGCGCGCCAACAGGCGAAGCTCGACCGCCTCCGGCAGCAGGTGGAGGACGGCCAGGTTACGCTACGGGTCGCGCGGATCCTCCTGGCTGAGCAGGCCGCCGAAGCGCACCAACTCCTAGAAGCGGGCGGCGTCCGGGGACGGCTGATTCTGACGTTCTGACCAGGCCATGACTGAACCGCCGGAGCGACAGACTCCAACGGCGGCGGCTCGTTCCCATCCTGCGGCTCTGTAGAGTCTGTTGCCGCGGCGCGGGAGAGCCTCGTCTACCGATGCATGATCAACGACGCCACAGACGCCATGGCAGCGGGCCCGGGAGGACAACGGGGAACGGCAACGGGCTCCAGCGCGAACGACTCTCATCCCCCAGCCGGCTCTTCGGAGAAGTCAATTCCCGGACCCGCCGAAACCCAGGATAGAACTCTCCTCCCGGGTGTCTTGACACAGAGGGGAGCCAGGAGCGCGCGGTCAGCGGCCATGAGTGTGCGACAGAGCCAGTCACGCGACGGCGATAGCGCGCCCGGGGCCTCGCTGCCCAGCAAGCTGCGGTTGGCTCAGGAGTACAGGCTGAGCCCGCACGAGCGTCCGACAAGCGGTAGCGCTACTCCGGTCGGAAGGGCTCGTGATCGTGGAACCACCGCGCGGTATGTTCGTCCGAGCCGACGAGCCGACCGAAACGGTGACCCTCCTTGGCCCTCTGCTGATTCCACAGATGCTCACAGGCCTCGCCGGTAGCGATCCCGCCGCCTCTAGACGCCCTTCCGGCTCGTCGACCTACTACTCGCCGGTTAGCTCGGCGAGGGCGACGGCGCTCAGGAGTTCGGCAAGTGCGGGCTCCGTGGCGATGTTCAGCGGCTGTAGGTCGCCGGTGCGGGCTCGTTGGTTGAGCAGCAGCTCGGTGCTGGTGTCGTTGACGATCCGGGCAGCGTCTGCTGTCTGCCAGTGAACGCCGTTGAGTGACTGGCGGTCGAACTTGGCGGCAAGCAGGCAGGAGACACGGGGCCGGCCGTAGCTATCAGGCCCGTCCTGACGCAGCACGGCTAGGCGGGCGGAGGCGATTGCGGGTGCGACAGCAAGAGCTTCCCGCACGGTGACCAGCACTTGGCCGCACACGAACTGCTTGTAGTAGTCGGCGCGGTCGCGCTGCGGCAGCTTGCGTAGGGACAGGTTGCCCGCCTGGGTGGTGGTGGGCATGCGTTCGGGCACGACCTGGTCCACGCTGGGTACGAGCACCACGAGGGAGATCTCGTCGAGGGTGACGCCAACGGCGGCGCTGGGTGCTTCATTGTCCTCGAAAGCTTCCTCCAGCGTTTCCAGGACGACCTCGGGCGAGTTGCTGCACAGTTGCTGCCACCGCTGGTCGAGGTATTGCTGGCAGCCTGCCTGCTGCTCGCATCGGGTCGACCATTGCCGTTGCATCTCAGCCTCGGTCCACTCGGTGGCGAGCTGTTTGGCCCGAGCTCGTTTCGCGCCCTCGAAAAGACCGATGCCGGCCAGGGCGTGCTGTTCGTAGTGCTTGTAGATGCTTGCCCGGTCCGGGGGTGCTGGTTGCGGTGCGATGGGTCGGGTAGCTGCGGGGAACTCGACCCTGTGCAGCTCCAGGATGCGCAGGAAGGTCTGTGCCAGGCGTTGGGCCTCCTCGACTCGCTGGGCGTGTGCCGCTTGCCTCTGCTGAGCCGCGACCTGCCGCTGATAGGTCGCGGCCGATGTCGCTCGACCGCCGGACCGGCTGGAGCGGCGGCCGCCCCCGAGGGAGGTGTAGAAGCCGACGGGACCCACGCCAGTGGAGACGCCGGTGCGGCCGGCGCCGAAGTGCACCCGGGCCGCCCTCGGACCGACACTGGTGCGAATGCCGCGAGAGGAGGCCCGGATACGCACCCCGGGTGCCAGCTTGATGGAGAACCCCATCAGCCGACCGTAAACCCTGATGCTTGAGCGACCGTTCAGCCTGTTGCCTGACCGCTGCTCCGCCAACTGGTCGCTCCCGTGTCCCTAACGGGCATCCTCAGATGCCGGGGCCGGCACTATCGCGGATGGCGGTGGTTTCGGCTCGGGACCTTGTCAAATAATCGGCTCCTGCTCTTGGGGGCGGCGGCGGCAGCTACATCAAGTGCTGAACAGCAGCACCATGAGCGTCGGCCCGCCAACAGACGGGTAAGCGCTTCCCTTTCCTCTCCTGCATCCCCGCCGACGTGCTGTCGAACGCTCGGGACAGGCTCCTGCCCTCGGGCGAGTGGTGAGCAGCAGAAACAGAACCCCGTGACCGTCGGTCGAAATGCTGATACACATCGTGGCCGACCGGCCGGTGCCAAACGTTGACACTGGTCAGCACACTCGGACAGGTGACGTACCAGCCTCCGCAGGACCCTTGGCAAGAGCCAACGCCTCCACCACCCCCGCCCCCACCGCCCTACCAGCCGCAGGCCGGGTACGGCAGCCAGGTACCGCCGTACCCGACGGCGCAGTTCCCAGCAGCTACGGACTGGAACCAGGCGCCGGCGCGGCGGAAGGCGTCCAAAGGCAAGATCGCGCTCATCAGCGCAGGGGTGCTGGTCATGCTGTGCTGCGGGGTGCCCGGCATCGTCGCCCTTGTCTCCCCCACCAGCTCCGACAAGGACGCCACCACCCAGCCGGCCCCGACTATTCAGGCCGCGGATGCCCAGTCGACTGCAGCGGCGGCAGACCTCGCCGCCACGCCATCAACATCGCCGACTGCGGTGACCCCCACGGCTGCCGCCACCCCAGTGGTCACGACCCGGACCGTCACCGAGACGCAGAAGATCGCGTACCAGACCAGGACCGTCAACGACTCCTCGCTACCCAAGGGAACCAGAAAGGTGACCACCCGCGGGGTCGCGGGAGTCAAAACGCTCACCTACCAGGTGACCCTGACTGACGACGTCCAGACAGCCAAGAAGCTGGTCCGCTCGCAAATCACCAAGGCACCCGTCACCCAGGTCGTCAGGGTCGGCACCAAGGTCACGCAACAGTGCGACCCGAACTACAGCGGCGCCTGCGTACCTATCGCCAGCGACGTCGACTGCGCCGGCGGCAGCGGTGACGGCCCCGCCTACGTCGAGGGGCCTGTTCGCGTGGTCGGCAGCGATATCTACCGCCTGGACCGAGACGGCGACGGCATCGCCTGCGACACGTGACGCAACACAGGCAGGTGCGGAGGAAGATTTGCGCCTGCCTCCGCACGGCTCATTCCTATGCCCCGGCCAGCGGCGAATCTCATCCCCTGACAAGCGGTACGCGGAGTGGCAGTGGCGGCAGTAGAGGCATGGTTTTGGGTGGACCGATCGACGGGTGACTAATGCCGGTGGAGGTGACAACCGAGGACCGGTTGCAGCGGATGATCGAGGAGCTTCGACGGATGCGGGAGCAGTGCGAGCCCAAGTCCAACCAGAATCCTCGGTACCTGCGGTACTCCAACGCCGTGTCGGCACTGCGATGGATCATCGACGACCTAGCCAAGGAACGGGCGACGCAGCCGTTGGCGCCTGACGACGTGTCGGCGGGCTAGAGCGCTTCGTCCCGAACGCCCCTGCGGTGCATCGTCTGCTGCCATCCGCTGTCATCCCGTACCTCTTAGCTCGGCTACGACCCCGCCTGCTGTCGTGGCGCGTCGCCCGCAGGCGACGCGTTCGCTGCCTTCTTGCTGCTTCCGGTAGTGGTTGAGGCGGGCGCGTCCTGACCCTGAACCTATGGATTACCGGCAAGGTGGTCGATGGACCGCGACTGTTTGTCCGGCCAGCTATGGTGCAACATTGGCGGATTGCTCGATGCGGGGTGCAGTGCGAATGATCAGGAAACCGAGACCGAGCTCATCGGCGGCATCGAGCACGCCGAGATCAGGATCGTCGACTACGACCCGCGCTGGCCGGATGCCTTCGCGACCCACGCTGACCGCATCCGCCGCGCGCTGGGACCGGCGGCCCGCGCGGTCGAGCACATCGGCTCTACCTCGGTGCCTGGCCTCGCCGCGAAACCGATCATCGACATCCTTGTGACAGTCGACGACGTCGAGCGTGAGGACGAGTACGTCACGGCACTCGACGCTGCGGGTTACGAGCTGCGTGTTCGGGAGCCCGGACACCGCATGATGCGCACACCCACCCGCCACGTCCACATCCATATCCTCCAGCCCGAGGACCCGGCCTGTGACGATTATCGGCTCCTGCGGGAGTGGCTGCGCCGGGACTCGGCGGATCGGGCACTCTATGCAGCGACCAAACGTGACCTGGCCAGGCGCGACTGGACAGACACGAACGCCTATGCCGACGCCAAGACAGACGTCATCACTCAAATCAATAACCGCGCTCGATCAGCACGTATCTGAGGCGATACGTTAGGCCCCCGGCAAGCTCGACAGACGGCTGCCGTGAACATGACTGCTACCCCCGGCACGGCGGACCGTCCGCGCCAGGCCCTGCACCCGCTCCCCGCCCTGACAACTCCCGGTGAGATGGAGACGTATCCGGCGGGCGTCTGACGAGCGTTAGGAAGGGCCCCTTGTACAACGCCAGGGTTGACAAGGGCCCTTCCTTTCACGTCAGGCGTGGGCGGTTTCCTTCTCCCGCAGGTGGTGGCGCAGGCCCTCGCCCTCGATGTCGACCTTGGGCAGGGCCCGGTCGAGCCAACGCGGCAGCCACCAGGCCTTGTCCCCGAGCAGGGACATGACGGCCGGCACGATCGTCATCCGGACCACGAACGCGTCGATCGCGACGCCGACCGCGAGTGCGAAGCCCATCGACTTGATGGTCGGTTCGTCCATGAAGATGAAGCCGCCGAAGACCGAGATCATGATGATCGCGGCGGCGGTGACCACCCGGGCGCCGTGGCCCATGCCGTTGATCGTCGCCTGCTGGGCGGTGTCGCCGTGGACGAAGTCCTCCCGCATCCGGGAGACCAGGAAGACCTCGTAGTCCATGGCGAGGCCGAAGAGGATGCCGATCAGCAGGATCGGCAGGAAGCTGATCAGCGGACCGGGGGTGTCCAGGCCGACCAGGTCGGCGAGGTGGCCCTGCTGGAACACTGCCACGGTGATGCCGAAGGTCGCGGCGACGGTGAGCAGGAAGCCCAGCGCGGCCTTGACCGGCACCAGCAGCGAGCGGAAGACCAGCATCAGCAGCAGCACCGACAGCCCGACCACCAGCAGCAGGTAGACCGGCATCGCGTCGGCAAGCTTCTCAGAGATGTCGATGCCGTTTCCACTGTGGGTAACCGAGTGGCTGCGGGCGCCCTGCCGGCGCTGTCCTTCGAGTTCACCACCATCGAACGGGATCTGGCCGCGCACTGCCTGGACCGGCTCACCCGGCTGGGCTTCACCAGGTTCACCGTGGCGCTCGGCGACGAAATGGCGTTCGCCCTTGATGGCTGGCGGCCGGCGGGCGAGGTGGCGGCGTACCTGCGGGCGTTGCCCCACGAGGCCAACTCGGGCGACGACTACGCCCGCGCCCGGCCCGCCTGACCCGCCTGGCGGACGTCAGGCAGCGGCGAAGGCGGCGAGCCGGTCCAGGCCGGCCGGCTCGGTCATCGGATCACGGTAGGCGCCGGCCGCCCCCGGACGATCCGGTTTCCTCGCATCGACGCTGGTCACACCCTGGATCGGCCGCGCTGTCCAGGGGCAGTTTTTTCAGGTTTCGAACTTAGTCATGTTTCGTTACCCGTCCGTTATTGACGTGACGGCCGCCACTT
Source organism: Micromonospora phytophila (assembly GCF_023656545.1). Taxonomy (GTDB): domain Bacteria; phylum Actinomycetota; class Actinomycetes; order Mycobacteriales; family Micromonosporaceae; genus Micromonospora; species Micromonospora phytophila. The sequence goes on from NZ_JAMOKF010000051.1 coordinate 7,311, forward strand.
CGGTTGACTGCGACGGAACCGCTTCCGCAACCGGTTCCGAAGCAACGCCTCACCTCTTCGACCCGGGAGCGTCACGTGCCGATCACCATCGCCGACGTCGCTACCCGCGCGGGGGTGAGCAAGACGACGGTCTCCCGGGTGCTCAACGGCAAGGGCGAGGTGCACGTCCGCACCGCCGACCGGGTCCGCGCGGTCATCAACGCCCTCGGGTACGTGCCGAGCGCCCGCGCGGTCGGCCTGGCCCGCGGGCGCACCCGGGTGGTCGGCATGCTGGTGCCCGCCCTGACCTGGCCCTGGATGGGCGAGGTGCTCCAGGGCGCGGCCGACGTGGTCGAGGCCGAGGGGTATGGCATGCTGCTGTTCACCTGCACCCACGGCGACGAGTCGATGCGGCGGTTCGCCTCCCAGGTCTCCGCGAAGTCCTTCGACGGCCTGCTCGTGGTCGAGCCGGAGGGCACCCTCGACTACATCACCGAGCTGCACGAGCGCGGACTGCCGGTCATCCTCATCGACGACCGCGGCCACCAGCCCGGCTTCCCGTCGGTGCGCACCACCAACGAGTCCGGCGCGCGAGCCGCGGCGGCGCACCTGCTGGCGCACGGGCGGAAGCGGCCGCTGGTCGTCACCGGCCTGAGCCGCTTCGGCTGCACCCGGGAGCGGCTGGCCGGCTTCGCGGATGGCTACGCCGACGCGGGCATGCCCATCGACCCCGCCCTCGTCGTGGAGGGTGACTTCACCTTCGAGTGCGGGCGGGTCGCGGTGGAACGCCTGCTCGCCGACGGCGTGCCGTTCGACGCCGTCTTCGCGCACAACGACCTCTCCGCCGCCGGGGCGCTCCAGGCGCTGCGCGACGCCGGCCGGCGGGTTCCGGACGACGTGGCGGTGGTCGGCTTCGACGACCTGCCCCTGGCCGGGCACACCCACCCACCGCTGAGCTCGGTCCGCCAGCCGTTGCGGGAGATGGGGGCGGCCGCCGCCCGCACCCTCATCGCCCACCTCGCCGGCACGCCGCTGCCCGACACCCCGACCGTCATTCCCACCAGCTTCACCGTCCGCGCCTCGACCGGCACCACCTGACCTCTCCACCGCTGTATCCACCACCCACACCGGCGGGAGCACCGCGCCCACCGGTGGCAACACCGCACACCCTCCATCCACCACATCCCGCTCGAGGATTGCGGGAGCACCGAGGGAGACCTCCATGAGAAGAAGGCAGTTCCTCGCCGTCGCGCTGGCCGGCGCGATGGCCACCGGCGTCGCCGCGTGCGGCGACAGCCCGAACGCGAACAAGAAGAACGGCCAGGCGGCCACGGTGCTGAACGTCGGCATGCCGAACGGCCCGCAGGCCGAGAACAACAACCCGTTCCTCACCACGTCCGCCGCAGCCTCGCTGGGCTACCGCTGGCAGATCTTCGAGCCGCTGATGATGTGGAACCCGGTGAAGCCGGCCGACCCGTTCAAGCCGTGGCTGGCGACCAAGGCCGAGTGGTCGTCAGACTACGCCTCGGTCAAGGTCACTATCCGAGACAACGCCACCTGGTCAGACGGGCAGAAGGTCACCGCCGAGGACGTCGCCTTCACCTACAACCTGGTCAAGAAGTACCCGGCGCTCAACGACCAGGGCGTGCCCTACACGGACGCGACCGCCAGCGGCAACGAGGTCACCATCAAGATGGCCAGCCCGCAGTTCGTGAACCAGCAGAAGGTGCTGTGGCGGGTGCCGATCGTGCCCAAGCACATCTGGGAGAAGATCAGCGACCCGACGACCGACACCGTCAAGCAGCCGGTCGGCAGCGGCCCTTACACCCTGAAGTCGTTCACCCCGGCCAGCATGACCCTGGCGGTGCGCGACAGCGGCTACTGGCAGGACCTGCCGAAGGTCAAGGAGCTGCGCTACACCTCCTACACCGACAACAGCGCGCAGACCACCGCGCTGGCCAACGGCGAGTCGGAGTGGAGCTTCGTCTTCATCCCCAACTACCAGACCGTCTTCGTGGCCAAGGACCAGGAGCACCACAAGATGTGGGCGCCCGCGATCCTGGGCATCCACGGCCTCTACCTCAACACCACGAAGAAGCCGTTCGACGACCCGACGCTGCGCCGGGCCATGAACATGGTCATCGACCGCCAGGACATCTTCACCACGGCCGAGGCCGGGTACTTCCACCCGCTGGTGAAGAGCGTGACCGGCCTGCCCAGCCCAGCCGGTGACGCGTTCATCGCGTCGGAGTTTAAGGGCCAGGAGCACAAGGTCGACGTCGAGGGCGCCAAGGCGCTGCTCACCGGCGCCGGCTACAAGCTCGAGGGCAACACCCTCAAGGACAAGACCGGCAAGGCCGTCACGGTCAAGCTGACCGACCCGGCCGGGTGGTCCGACTACCAGACGAGCCTCGAGATCGTGAAGGACAACCTGTCGAAGATCGGCATCGCCGCGACGGTCGACAAGGCCAACCAGGACGCCTGGTTCCGCAACGTCGAGCAGGGCAACTTCGAGGCGACCTTCCGGTGGACCGAGGGCGGCGCCACGCCGTACGACATCTACCGGACGGTCATGGACGGCCGGCAGCTCAAGCCGATCGGCACCGCCTCCCCCGCGGGCAACTTCGGCCGCTTCAACAACCAGCAGGCGACCGACGCCCTGGTCGCCTACGCGAACGCCACCGACGAGGCGGCCCGCACCGCCGCGATGAGCACGCTGCAGAAGGTCTTCGTCGAACAGATGCCGATGATCCCGGTCGGCGCGGACAACATCGGTGGCGCGTACAGCACGAAGAACTGGACCGGTTGGCCGGACGACTCGAACCCGTACGGCGCCCTGCAGCCCACCCAGCCCAACGCGCTGGACGTGGTCCTGCACCTGAAGCCCGCCGGTAGCTGACCCCCGCACCGCCTCCCCGGTCGGCCCCGGCCGACCGGGGAGGCGGCACCCGAGGTTCGTGACCCCGCAATCCCAGACAGGAACTCGGCATGACGTTGAGCGAGAGCGCGGCGGCGCCGGCCGACGAGGTGGTGCTGGAGGCCGTCGGCCTGACCAAGCACTTCTCCGTCCGCAGGCGGCTGCGTGACCTCTTCTCCCGGACGCCGGCAGTCGTGCACGCCGTCGACGACGTATCGTTCGCGCTGCGTCGCGGCCAGGTGACCGCGCTGGTCGGGGAGTCCGGCTCCGGCAAGTCCACAGTGGCCCGGCTACTGGCTCAGATCTACCCCCGCACCGCCGGCGACCTCCGCCTGCACGGCACGTCGACCAGGGTGCGCGGCGGTCGTCCGTTCCGGTCGTACGTGCGGCGGGTCCAGCTGATCCTGCAGGACCCGTTTGCGTCGTTGAACCCGGTGCACACCGTCCGCTACCACCTCACCCGGTCGCTGCGGATCCACGGCAACGCCGGGCGCGGCGCCGAGGAGCTGGACGCGGCCCTCGGCAAGCTGCTCACCCGGGTCAGCCTCACCCCGCCCGAGCGCTACCTGGACGCCTTCCCGCACGAGCTCTCCGGCGGCCAGCGGCAGCGCGTCGCCATCGCCCGGGCGCTCGGCGCCGACCCGGAGGTGCTCCTCGCCGACGAGCCGGTCTCCATGCTCGACGTCTCGATCCGCCTCGGCGTGCTCAACCTGCTCCAAGACCTCAAGGAGCGGCTCAACATCGCCATCCTCTACATCACGCACGACATCGCCTCGGCCCGCTACTTCGCCGACGAGACGATCGTGATGTACGCCGGCCGGATGGTCGAGGGCGGCGACAGCGAGACCGTCACCCAGAACCCGGCCCACCCGTACACCCGGCTGCTCACCGATTCGGCGCCAGACCCCGAGCGCATCACCGGCGACGGCGCCGGCGTCGACGCGGCCGCCGGGGAGGACCGCGGTCAGGGCGAGCCGCCGAGCCTGATCACCCCGCCCGCCGGCTGCCGGTTCCACCCCCGGTGCCCGCACGCCATGCGGCGCTGCACGGCGGACCTGCCGCCACGGCTGACCATCGGCGACCGGCTCGGCCACTGGGCGGCCTGCTGGCTCTACGACCCGGCCACCGTCGCCGCCGACACTCCCGGCTCCGCCGCGCCCGACGCCGAACCGGCGGTGCCACCGCCCCCGGCGGCGGTCGAGCGGGACGACACCCCCACCCTGGGGGAGACACGATGAGATTCCTCCTGCAGCGCACGGCCTTCTACCTGTTCACCGCATGGGCGGCCATCACGCTCAACTTCTTCATCCCGCGGTTGGTCCCGGGCGACCCGGTGCAGTCCCTCATCTCGCGCAACCAGGGCCGGATCAGCGCTGACGCCATCGAGTCGCTGCGCGTGCTGTTCGGGCTGGACGCGAACGAGAACGTCTGGGAGCAGTACCTGCACTACTGGGGACAGCTCCTCCACGGCGACCTGGGGCTGTCGTTCACCTTCTTTCCGGCGCCGGTGTCGACGGTGATCGGCGACAGCCTGCCGTGGACGGTCGGCCTGGTCGGCATCACCACGATCATCAGCTTCCTCCTCGGCACCGCGCTCGGCGTCGGCGCCGGCTGGCGGCGCGGCTCCTGGGTCGACGGACTCCTGCCGGCCACCACGTTCCTGTCCTCGATCCCGTACTTCTGGCTGGGCCTCGTCGCCATCGCCCTGTTCGCCGGCCCGGGAAGCTTCTTCCCGTCCTCCGGCGGCTACGAGCCGGGCCTCGTGCCGGCCTTCGACCAGTACTTCATCCCGAGCGCGATCCAGCACAGCATCCTGCCCGCCGCCACCATCCTGGTCTCCTCGATGAGCGGGTGGATCCTCAGCATGCGCAACATGATGGTCACCGTCTCCTCGGAGGACTACATCACGGTCGCCCACGCGAAGGGGCTGTCCGAGCGCCGGGTCGCCCTCAGCTACGCGGCCCGCAACGCGCTGCTGCCCAACGTCTCGGGCTTCGCCCTGTCGCTCGGGTTCATCGTCGGCGGCACGCTGCTGGTGGAGATCGTCTTCTCCTACCCCGGGCTCGGCTACCAGCTCTTCCAGGCCGTCGGCGCCAAGGACTACCCGCTGATGCAGGGGATCTTCCTGATCATCACGATCTCCGTGCTGGTGGCGAACCTGCTCGCCGACGTCGCGTACCTGCTTCTCGACCCGCGGACCCGAAAGAGCTGAGCGATGACAATCTCACCGTCGAGCATCGAGCAGGTCATCCCCGGTCAGGGGGCGATGGCCCAGCCGTCGGCCGCGCCGGGCCGGGCGAAGCGGCGCCAGTTCCGGTTCATCGCCAACGCCAAGGCCGCCACCGGGCTGGTAATCCTGGGCATCTACTGCCTCTTCGCGGTGATCGGGCCGTGGGTGGCGCCGTACAACCCGGACGCGCGCAGCGGCGACGTGCTCCAGGCGCCGTCGCTGCGGCACTGGTTCGGCACCACCCACCTCGGTCAGGACATCTTCAGCCAGATCCTGGTCGGCGCGCGCAGCGTCATGGTGGTGGGACTGGTCGCCGGTGTGCTGGCGACGGTCCTGTCCATCCTCATCGGCGTGACCGCCGGCTACATCGGCGGCGCGGCCGACGAGGGCCTGTCGGCCCTGTCCAACGTGTTCCTGGTCATCCCCGCGCTGCCGCTGATCATCATCGTGACGTCGATCGTCGAGCAGGCCAGCGACACGCTGGTCGCGCTCATCATCGGCTGCACCTCGTGGGCGTGGGGCGCCCGGGTGCTACGCGCCCAGACATTGTCCCTGCGGCGCCGCGACTACGTCGAGGCGGCCCGGGCCACCGGCGAGCGGACGTGGCGCATCATCCTGTTCGAGATCCTGCCCAACCTCACCGCGATCATCGCGTCCGGCTTCGTCGGCACCGTCATCTTCGCCGTCATGTCGGAGATCACCCTGGCTTTCATCGGCATCTCGTCGATCTCATCCTGGAACTGGGGCACCATCCTGTTCTGGGCCCAGGGCCAGCAGGCCCTCGCGCAAGGCGCCTGGTGGTGGTTCGTCCCGGCCGGGCTGGCCATCGCGCTGCTCGGCACCGCCCTCGCCCTGATCAACTTCGGCATCGACGAGTTCGTCAGCCCCCGGCTGCGCAGCGCCGGCAGGACCCGGATCCGCACCGCCGACGGCCGGACCGTGCGGATGCGGGTCGGCTTCACCCCCGTGCTGGCCCCGACCCCGTCCGTCCCGACGCCACGGGCTGCCACCACCCGAGAGGACGTTGTGCGATGAGCGATCCGGTGCTGGAGATCCGCGGGCTGCGCGTCGACTACGGGCTCGGCGACGCGGCGGTGCACGCCGTCCGCGACGTCGACCTGACCCTGCACCGGGGCGAGGTGCTGGGGCTGGCCGGCGAGAGCGGCAGCGGCAAGTCCACCCTGGCGTACGGGCTGACCCGGCTGCTGCCACCGCCCGGCGTGGTCAGCGGCGGCCAAGTGATCTACCACCCGGTCGACGGCCCGCCGGTCGACGTGCTGACCCTCACCCCCGCGCAGCTGCGGCAGTTGCGCTGGGCGGAGACCTCGATCGTGTTCCAGGGCGCGATGAACTCGCTCAACCCGGTGCACAAGGTCTCCACCCAGCTGCTCGACGTGATCAAGGCGCACGAGCCGACGACCACGGCGGCGGGCCGGCTGGCCCGGGCCCGGGATCTGCTCCGCCTGGTCGGCATCGCCGCCGACCGGCTGGACAGCTACCCGCACCAGCTCTCCGGCGGCATGCGGCAGCGCGTGATGATCGCCATGGCGCTGGCGCTGGAGCCGCAGGTGGTCATCATGGACGAGCCGACCACCGCGCTGGACGTGGTGATGCAGCGGCAGATCCTCGGCCAGCTCGCCGAGCTGCGGGAGCGGCTGGGCTTCGCGGTGCTGTTCATCACCCACGACCTGTCGCTGCTGGTCGAGTTCTCCGACCGGATCGCCATCATGTACGGCGGCCGGATCGTCGAGGAGGCGCCCGCCGCGCAGCTGTACCGGCGGGCCCTGCACCCGTACACGGAGGGGTTGCTGCATTCCTTCCCGGCGCTGCGCGGCCCGCGCCGCGAGCTGACCGGAATCCCCGGCTCGCCGCCGGACCTGCGGGCCATGCCGGAGGGCTGCGCGTTCCACCCGCGCTGTCCGAAAGCCTTCGACCCGTGCGAAAAGAAGGTGCCGGCGCTGGGCCCGCCCATCGACGGCGACCCGGGCCGGGACGTCGCCTGCTGGCTGCACCCGGCCGCCGCACCGGTTCCCCATTGACCCCCTTCCGTCCGACCGAACGACCCGCTACCGCGAGGAGAACCATGGACACCGACCTCACCCGTCCGACCACCGACGGCTCCAGGTCGCCGGGCGGCGTCAGCCGCACCGAGCTGGAGTCGTCGCACGGGCAGGCCGACCCGATCGACACCCTCCCGCCGGCCTTCCGGTGGGGGGTGGCGACCTCGTCGTACCAGATCGAGGGTGCGGTGGCCGAGGACGGCCGGACGCCGTCGATCTGGGACACCTTCTGCCGCGTGCCGGGCGCGGTGGCCAACGGCGATCACGGCGACGTGGCCTGCGACCACTACCACCGGATGCCGCAGGACGTGGCGCTCATCGCGGACCTGGGCCTGGACACCTACCGGTTCTCGGTGGCGTGGCCGCGGGTGCAGCCGGGCGGGCGCGGGCCGGCCAACCCGGCCGGGCTCGCCTTCTACGACCGCCTGGTGGACGAGCTGCTCGGCCGCGGCATCGACCCGTGGGTGACGCTCTACCACTGGGACCTGCCGCAGGAGCTGGAGGACGCGGGCGGCTGGCCGAACCGGGACACCGCCTACCGCTTCGCCGACTACGCGGAGCTGGTCTTCGCCGCCCTCGGTGACCGGGTGAAGACCTGGACCACGCTGAACGAGCCGTGGTGCTCGGCGATGCTCGGGTACGCGTACGGCCTGCACGCCCCGGGCCGGCGGGACCTGGGCGACGGGATCGCCGCGGCGCACCACCTGCTGCTCGGGCACGGGCTGGCGGTGCAGCGGCTGCGCGCGGCGGCGGCCACCCCGATCGAGCTTGGCCTGACGGTCAACCTGTCCACCGCCGACCCGGCCACCGACAGCGCGGCCGACCGGGACGCCGCCCGGGCCGCCGACGGGCTGGGCAACCGGCTCTACCTCGATCCGGTGTTCCGTGGCTCCTACCCGGAGGACGTGGTGGCCGACCTGGCCGCCGAGGAGGTCCGCGTCCCGGTGCAGGAGGGCGACCTGGAGGTCATCTCGGCCCCGATCGACGTGCTCGGCGTGAACTTCTACTTCGGGCAGGTCCACTCCGGGGTGGACGAGCAGGGCCGGGACCGGGACGAGCACGGCAAGCCGGTGCGCCGGGTGATCCGCCGGGACCTGCCGCGCACCGCGATGGACTGGGAGATCGTGCCGGAGTCCTTCACCGAGCTGCTGGTCCGGCTGCACCGGGACTACCCGGGCGTGCCGCTGGTGATCACCGAGAACGGGGCGGCCTTCGACGACAAGCCGGACGCCGACGGGTTCGTGGCCGATGACGACCGGGTGGCGTACCTGACCGAGCACCTGCGGGCGGTGGCCCGGGCCCGGCAGGCCGGCGCGGACGTGCGCGGCTACTTCGCCTGGTCGCTGCTGGACAACTTCGAGTGGGCGTACGGCTACGACAAGCGGTTCGGCATCGTCCGGGTGGACTACGACACCCAGCGGCGTACGCCGAAGCGCAGCGCGCAGTGGTACCGCGACACCGTCCGGCAGGTGCGCGGGGAGCGCTGACCCGGCCGCTCGGGGCGGCCGCGCGGGATCTCCCGGGCGGCTGCACTGGCGTCCACCGCACTCGCGAAACTCGTGTCGTAGCCGATCGTTTTGTTGTCCGGCGTGCAGCTTCGGTACAACTTCCGCGTCTACCCGACCCTGTGCAGCAGCAGGCGTTGGCGCGGGCGTTCGGATGTGCTCGGGTGGTGTTCAACGACGGGCTGCGCGCGCGGCGGGAGGCCCGGGTGGCCGGGTTGCCTTACGTCTGTGACGGGGATCTGCCGAAGCGGGTCATCACGCAGGCCAAGCGCACTCCCGAGAGGGCGTGGCTGGGTGAGGTTTCGGCGGTCGTTCTGGAGCAGGCCCTCGCGGACCTGAACGTCGCGGACCGGAACCTCTTTGCCTCACTGTCCGGCCGACGCAAGGGGCGCAAGGTGGCGCCGCCACGGTTCCGGTCGCGCAAGGACAACCGGCAGGCCATCCGGTTCACCAAGAACGCGAGTTTCAAGGTGCTGGACAAAGGCCGGCTGCGCCTGCCGAAGATCGCGACGTGACCGTGCGGTGGTCCCGGCATCTGCCGGCCAGCCGGTCCAGCGTGACAATCATCAAGGATGCGGCCGGTCGACATTTCGCCTCGTTCGTGGTGACCGTCACGGGCGAGCCGCTGCCGCCGGCCAAGGCCGAGGTGGGCATCGATCTGGGTTTGACTCACTTCGCGGTGTTGTCCGATGGCACGAAGGTCGCGGCTCCGAGGTTCCTGCGCCGGGCCGCGCAGGCTGCGCCGGCTGCAGCAGGGTCTGTCCCGCAAGCAGCGGGGCAGCAACAACCGCACGAAGGCCGTCGTCAAGGTGGCGAAGGCGCACGCTCGGGTGGCCGACACCCGGCGGGACTGGCAGCACAAGCTCTCTCCACACGGATCATCCGCGACAACCAAGCGGTGTACGTCGAGGACCTGTGCGTTGCCGGTCTCGGCCGGACCCGGCTGGCCAAGTCCGTGCACGACGCCGGCTGGGCGTCGTTCGTCGGGATGCTGAGGTACAAGGCCGCCCGATACGGGCGCATCTTTGCCCGCATCGACCGGTTCGCGCCCACGTCGCAGACGTGCTCGGCGTGCGGCCGTGTCGACGGACCCAAGCCGAAGAACGTCCGGTCGTGGACCTGCCCATGCGGGGCAGCCCACGACCGGGACGTCAACGCGGCGCTCAACGTGCTCGCGGCGGGACGCGCCGAGAGCCCAAACCTGTGGAGCGCGGGTAGGACCAGCACCCGTGCCCGCACCGCGCGAAGAAGCAGGAATCCACCCGATGGTTGCGCGCTACCACGCTCGCAGCCGGAGGGAATCTCCATACTTCATCGCGGAGAGAACGTCAAACGATCGAGTACTACACAAACATTCCTCGGGCACCTGACGACACTTCCGGCACCGGAGGCAGCTCCGACGCTCGCCCGATTAATCAAAGCGCCCGAGTACCGCAACCCGGACCCATCCAGAGGTGCTGCTTGCGCAATATCGACAGTGCAGCCAGTCGGTGAAAAGGTGGCCTTCCCGCCACTCCTTTGCCCCGCCGAGGGCATGGAAGACGCAGATCTGGAGCTGCAGCGGGGCCAACCAGAAGTGGAGCCTCGCGTCCTGTGCCGGGGCCGGGGCGGCGGCACTCCCGCCGCCGGCCCGGTGGCTCAGCGGGTCCGCGACCGGGGCAGCCGCGCCGGCGCCAAGGTCACCCGGACGGCCGGCTCGCGCGGCACGCCGCCGTCGCGCAGCAGCCGGGCCATTGGCAGGGTGGCCGCGCCCATCGCGACCGCGTCCGGTCCGAGCCGGCACAGCTCGATCGAGGTCTGGGCGTACGGCTGGCGCAGCGCGTGCCGCGCGGTGACCTCGCGGATCTGCGGCAGGTAGCGCTCGCCCAGGGCCAGGCCGGCCCAGCCGCCCAGCACCACCCGGTCGGGGTTGAACAGGTTCACCAGGTTCGCCACCCCGGCGCCGAGGTAGCCGACCGTCTCGTCGAGCACCTTGGCGGCGGTGCGGCTGGTGGCGCGCAGCAGCTCGCCGAAGGCGGTCTCCTCGTCGCCGCCGGTCGCCGGGCGACCACGGTTGGCCTGGCGGAACCGGTCGAGCACCCCTTCCGCCCCGACGTACGCCTCGAGGCAGCCGAGGTTGCCGCAGCGGCAGCGGCGGCCCCCGTACACGATGGTGGTGTGCCCCCACTCGCCGGCGCTGCTGTGCGCGCCGCGGTAGCCCACGCCGTCGGCCACCACGCAGGCCCCGACGCCGGAGCCGACCAGGGCAACGACCGCGTGCGGGACGCCGCGGCCGGCGCCGAACCACATCTCGGCCTGGCCGAGGGTCTTCGCGCCGTTGTCGATGTGCATCGGGATGTCGGTGCCGGCGCGCAGCATGGCGCCGAGTGGCACGCCGTCCCAGCCGAGGGTCTGCGCGTGCACCACGGCGTCGGCGGCGCGCTCGACGGTGCCGGAGACGGCGACGCCGAAGCCGAGCACCGCCGCCGGGTCGATGCCGGCCTGCTCGATCACCGCGGTGAGACCGTGCAGCAGGTGGTCGGTGACCTGCCGGGGGTCGGGCTCAGCGGCGGCGATCGGGTACTCCGCCTTGGCGAGGGCGGTCATCGCCAGGTCGAAGAGTTCGACCTGCACCCGGGTCTCGCCGACGTCGGCGCCGACCAGGTAGCCGTAGCCGGGGGCGACCCGCAGCAGCACCCGCGGGCGGCCGCCGTCGGACTCGACCGAGCCGGCCTCCTCGACCAGGCCCTCGGCGATCATCTCGCCGACCAGGTTGCTCACGCTGGCCAGGCTCAGCGCGGTGGACTGCCCCAGCTCGTGCCGGCTCAGCGGGCCGTCCAGCCAGATCCGGGTGAGCAGGACCGACCGGTTGGCACGACGCATGTCGCGCACGGTGGTGCGTTTGGCGTCCACGTCCGCCGCCATCCTCTCCCGGCCGCCCCCGGCGGCCTGCTTCACGCCGTGAACCAAGTGCTGACAGACTACTGCGCATTACATTTAACAAAGTTAACTGCCAGAGTCCAGCACATTGATGAGAAGCTATGTCATGCGACTCGGACGTGGGTTGACCGCCGCGCTCGGCGGCGTCGCGCTGCCACGACACGGCCGCTGACGACGCCCGCCGCTGACATGGTGCGAACCCGGTCCTTGCCTCCGCCTTCGCCCCGCACCGATTCCACGACACCATCGCCGCAATGGCGGACAGCCGAGACGAGTCGCATCCAGAAGACAGAGGCACGTGCTGGCCCGCGCTCAACTCGCCGATTGCGATACCAAGCTCGCCCGTCACCGGGCAGCTCTCGAAGCCGGCGCCGATCCCAAGATCGTCACTGAATGAATCGCTAAGGTTGAGGCCGATCGCCGCCGCGCCCTCGCAGTGCTGAACGAGCCCAAACCGAGGTCCGCTCTCAGGAAGAGCCGTGAACAGATCAGGGAACTCGTCCAGCAACTGGGCGACATCGCCGCCGCCTTGGGCGAGGCCGACTCAGCCGACCGCGCAGCGGTCTACCGGCAACTCCGACTGCGGCTGACCTACAACCCGCAACAACAGAAAGTCCGCGTCCAGGCACAGCCTGTCGCGGACTTTCATGAGGAAGTGGATCGTGTCCGAGGGGCGATTGAGCCCCAACTACATAATCACGTTGGTAGCTGAACTCCCGTTATCTTGAGGTAGGTGGCCGGCAGGTCGACGTCGTTCCAGCCGGCGACGCCGCTCGGCGTACGATCTGGGTCAGGAGGTGGAGACATGGCCAGCGGCAATGGCGGCCCGCCTGGGTCACGGTACGTGGACCAGCGGCACTTCGTGGTCGCCGCCACCCTGTCCGACCTGCGCGGTCCGGTTCGCGGTGTGGTGACACTCGATCGGTGGCTGGACTGGTCCGGCGACAGCACCTACGACCTAGACGACGCCGGCGATCTGCAGCTGATGTATCAGACGGTGCTGAACCAGGCTAATTCGGTCGCGGACCTGTGCCGATGGTTGCACGGCCCGACGCTGCGCCGCTTGTGGCCAAGCTTGTGGCTCCCGGCCCGGCTGCGGGCGTTGTGGCAGGCGCGCTTTCCTGAACTGACCACGCCGCCGCAGGCGCTGGCCGGGTAGGAGTGGATCAGGTACACCTCCGCCTGGCGGAGATCGGGTTGCGGGTCGCTGCCCGCTACGGATTCGCGTTGGCCGGCGGCTACGCCGTTGCTGCCCACGGCATCCTGGACCGGCCGAGCGAGGACGTCGACCTGTTCACGGCGTGGGAGCGACGTGGCGAGTTCACCGCAGCGGTGGACGCCGTCGTCGACGGTTACCGCGGCGGCGGGTATTCCGTCGAGGTGACGCAGCGGTTCGACACCTTCGCCCGGCTCGCGGTCACCGATCCCGCTCAACCTGAGCATCCGTACAAGGTCGAGCTGGCGGCCAACTGGCGCGCATTGGCGCCGGTGATGATGGACGTCGGGCCGGTGCTGCACGCCGACGACGTCGTTGCGGGCAAGATGTCCGCCCTGTACACGCGCGCCGAGCCCCGCGACTTCCTGGACATCGACGCGGCGCTCATGACCGGTCGCTACACCCGCACGCGGCTGTGCGAGCTGGCCGAACAATCCGACGCGGGGTTCGACCGGCGCATCCTGGCGGACCTGTTCGGAATGCTGGAGCGCTACCCGGACCGCCGTTTCGCCGCCTACGGTGCCGGCTCCGCCCACATCAGCGAGATGCGCAAACGCTTCGCGCAGTGGCGCGAAGAACTTACCGCTAACCTGCCGTAGCGTTGTTCGAAAGGTGCGACGCGCAAGCCCAGGCGGCGGTACCGCCAGCGCGGCCTGTATCAATGGATGCGTGACCGCGACCTCGACCGATCGAGCGACCGCTGGCTGCGCGTGCGGTTGCGCCGCGGCGTCGATCAGCGCAAGCTCGCGGCGGTCTGCCGACGAGTTGGCGTTGATCCCGGCGGAACTGGCGGCCCTGCGAGCCAAGGTGGCGCGGCTGGCCCCGGATCCGCTGGGGCGCTGGCGCGGGAGCGATCGGTGCCGCCGCACCTGTTGGCGCGCGGGAGCAGCCGAGCGGGTGGCGTTGTTCCCGTCGTTATTCGTCAATCGCGACGATGTGTACGCCCAGCGGTGGGAGAAGAACGGCCGCAAGGGCTGGTACCTGCAACTGGAACGGCTCCCGGGCCATACGTAGCAGGAAGCCACTGACGCCTGCCGGTACCGACCGCTGACCGACGCGGTGCTCCACGACCACCTGGCGGGATCATTCCTCGGCCAGGCGCCGGGCCAGCCGGGCGGCGTTGAGTTCGCCGATGACCGCGTCGACGGCGGCCTTGTCGGTGAGGTCGACACCCCGGGAGGTCAGCTCCGCGGCGATCTGCTTGGCCGGTCCCCAGGCGGACTCGTCGTCCGCCGCGGCGAGGAACTCGGGAAGGTAGGTGTCGACCGCCGCAACCACCGGCTCGATCCACCCAGCGTCGACCTCTCGCCGGCCCAGCGCGAACCGCACCCAACGGCGCAACGCCTCGGGAAGAACCTCCCGCTGTGCGTCGTCGAGAAAGGTCTTGCGGGGCAGCCAGTCGCCCAGGAACAACGCGACCCACCCGGGGCTCCACGCCAGCAGACCGGGTGTGATGTACCCGTGGCCGTAGTCGACGAAGATGTCGGCCAGCGACCGCACCACCTCCGGATCCACGTCGCCACCGCCCGACACGTCCGCACCCGCGGCGCCGGGCGGGTACACCTCCGCGACGAACGCGTCGATCAGCTCCTGCCGCTGCTGCTCGGGCAGCTCAGACGCGTCCGGCCAGTCCGGCAGGTACTCCCGACAGCGCGACCAGGCCAACGCCCGTACCTCGACATAGTCCTCGTCGTCGTGGCGTGGCCAGTACATGTCGGTAGTCCGCAAGGCACCAGCCAAGTCCGCCAGCACGTGCGGCACCGGTACCTCGACCACCGGCATCGGCACATCCTCCGTGTCGCGGGTTTGCGACCAGTACTGCGCCGCGCCCTCGCGCAGGACACCCAGTTTGGCCACCATCGTCCCGCCCGGCTCGGTGACCTGCGCCATCAGCGTATGCCGCCCCGCGTGGGGGTCGCTGGATTCGTACTCGATGAACAGCACCCGCTCGCTGTCCCACACATCCACCGCGCGATGCGCCCGTACCGGAGCGAACCCCGGGACGGAGAGCCACGACGGCGCCGGCTGGCTCTCCACCAGGATTTCCACCGTCCCATCCAGTAACGACCACTCGTCCGGCGGCACCACCCGCCGGAGCGCGGCGACGGCGGCCAGGGCGTGCGGCGACGGACGCGAGCAGGCCCGACCCACCACCTCCATGCACAACCCATGCTCCGCTTGTCGCTCCCCCAGGTCAGCGCCCAGCCATGCCTGCCCCAGCCAACCGCTGGCCCAGACCTCGGCATCCAACGCATCCGGCGCCGCTGCGACCGACCGCGCGTCACGTAGGACATGGTCAGACAGACGCAGCTGACGCACCGGTCCCTGACGCTTGCGTTGCGGCCGGCCCCGCCCGGCAGGACGGCCACGGCTCTTCGGACTCACCGCGCCAGTTCACCACATCAACAGGAGCGGTTGTGAACGGACACGTCTGACTAGGGTGGTACCGATGGAGAGGGTGAACCGGGCGCAGTTCCACGCGGCGCTGGCGCCGTTGAGCCAAGATCAACTACGCAAGGTGCTGTGGACGCTGTACTGGCGAGGCCCCGCCGCCGTGCGGGAACGTATCGAGGCCGAACTGATCCCGAACGCGCCGGCGCCTCGCCCCGCCAGAGCGGACCCCGCGCCGGACCAGGTGCTGGCTGAGATACGCCAGTTCGCCGCGCTGGCCCGAGGCGGTTCGTACCTGGCCGGAGACCGGCGGGTCAAACCGAGTGAACGCACCCGCTGGCGCTTCACCTTCAAGCGGCTGGTCACCCAGGCCCGCGACGCGCTGCGCGTCGACGCCACCGGCGACGGTGCGACAGGCATGGAGATCCTGATCGACCTGGCCTGCGAGATGCGTGACCACGACTACTTCCGCTCCGAAGATCCGGTGGAAGCCGCCGGGCTGGTGGTCTCCGACGAGGTGGCACTGCTGTGGACCCGGCTCCGCGACCGGCTGGACCCGATCACGTTCGCGCAGCGGACGACGGGCAGCTGATCCGGTGGGAGTCGCGGTTCGGCTGGACCCGCAGCGGCTACGGCACCATCGCGGCGCGGGAGACCCCGCTGGCACAGGTCATGGCCGGGATGCTGCCCGTACCGGATGCCTGGGCCCCGATCGCAGACAGCTGACTCGAAAATCGGTGAGTGAGTGGGCAGGCGGCAGCGCCCGGCGTAGCGCAGCGGAGCCGGGCTCGTGGTTTGGTGCGGTCAGGCAGCGGCGGGTTGTTCGGGTTGAGGCTGAAGGTTGACCT
>NZ_JAMOKF010000482.1 GCF_023656545.1 Micromonospora phytophila
GTACCGGACTGGCTGGCCCGGGACTGGCTGCGTGACTACACGCTGACCCGGCCGGTGCCGGAGCCGGTGCCTTGGGAGCACCCGGTGGCCGTCGCCGCCTGGCCCGCCGAGCTGCGGGCCGGCCTGCGCGCGTTGTGGCGGCGCCGGCACGAGGTCCTCGCGGCCACCGACCGGCTGCCCCGCACGCTCTGCCACCACGATCTCTGGCCGATGAACCTGGTGTTCGCCGGCGGCGGTCCGGTGCTGCTCGACTGGTCATGCGTCGGGCCGGGGCCGATCGGAGAGGACGCCGCCAACCTGGTGCTGGACACGTTCCTCGACGGGCTGGTCGACGTGGCGATGCTCGACGAGGTGGCCGCCACCGTGCTCGCGCGCTACGTCGACGGGCTGCGCGGGGCGGTCGAGCCGGCGCTGACCGTGCGGGCGGTGCGGCTCACCGGGGCGGCCAAGTACTTCTGGCTGGCCCCGCTGATGCTCTCGCGGCTCGGCGGGCGGATCAGCGGGACCTACGACCGGCGGGACGACGCGGCGATGCTCGCCGGTCGTCGGCCGCTGCTGGAGCTGCTGGTGAGCTGGGCGGCGCGGACGCTCGACTGATCCGTGGCCTCCGCCGGCGGCGGCTTGGTTGCCGTCGCGCCGGTCGCCGTCGTCTCGCCGGTGAGCGCGGCGGGCAGTGGGTGTCAGTCGAGGCCGAACAGATCGGCGGCGCTCTCCCAGCAGACCGCCCGCAGCCAGTCGTCGCCGAGGTCGAGCCGGGCCAGCCCGGCGAGCTGCTCCGCGTACGGGTAGGGGATGTTGGGGAAGTCGCTGCCCAGCAGCACCTTGCCGGCCAGCCCCAGCTCGCGCAGCCTCGGCAGCTCGTCGGCGGGGAAGGGCACGAACCGGTCGAAGAACGGGGTGAACGCCATGGTGGTGTCCAGCCGCACCCGCTCGTACGCTTCGGCGAGGTCGAGGAAGGCCCGGTAGTCGGGGGCGCCCAGGTGCGCCACGATCGCGGTCAGCGTCGGGTGCCGGGCGAGCAGGGCGGCGAACGGCTCCGGCCCGGTGTGTTCGGTGCCGACGGGGGCGTGCCCGGCGTGCACCACCACCGGCACCCGGGCGTCGGCCAGCAGGCCCCACACCCGGTCCAGCGCGGGATCGGTCGGCGGGAAGTCGCCGACCTGGACGTGCACCTTGAACACCCGGGCGCCGGCCGTGACGGCGTCGGCGACGTACCGCTCGGCCTCCGGCTCGGGGAAGAAGGTGGCCGAGGGCAGGCAGTCGGGGGTGGCCCGGGCGAAATCCAGCGTCCAGCGGTTCAGCTCCGCCGCCATGCCGGGCCGGTGCGCGTACGCCAGCGCGCTGAACGCCCGGACGCCGAGCCGGCGCAGGTGCGCGACGCGATCGGCGTCGCTCCACCGGTACCGGATCGGCCACTCGGTGCCGACCAGCGGCCCGGCCGAGTCGAAGTACGCCCACACCCGGCGCAGCAGTCGGGGTGGCAGGAAGTGCACGTGCACGTCGGCGAGGCCGGGCAGGCCGAGCCGCCCCCAGAACGCCGGCACCCCGGCGTCGTCGGCCCCGTCCGACCCCCAGGTGTCGTCTGGCTCGGCCGGCACCCCGGCGTCGCCGGGCTCCACCGGCACCCCGGCGTCGTCGGCTCCGGCCGGTCCGCCGTGTCCGGGGGTGGGCATGCGGGTCAGATCTCGATGTTGAAGCGTTGCAGCACCGACGGGGCGACCAGGCCGGCGGCCGCGAGCACCGAGACGGCGGTCAGCACGGCGCGGACCACCACCACCTCGGTCTTGCTGCCGGCCCGCAGGGCGATCTTGTCGGGCAGCCCGATCATCGTCCACATCCGACGCTTGATGGGGATCGGCCAGAGGATGGGCACCCCGGCCCGGGTGATCATGTCCCCGAGGATGTGCACGAAGCAGCCGACCCCGACGGCGGTGCCGATCAGGGGGTACCCCCGGCCACCGGGGAGGGTGGCGAAGGTGAACCAGGCCGCCGCCGCCGACGCGAGGGTCACGATGACCCACCCGGCCCGCTCGGCCCACCTGTCGAACAGGCCGCGCAGCGCCAACCCGAACATGAAGAAGAGGATGAGGATCACCGCCCACTTGCCGTACGCGGCGCAGAGCGCGGTGGTGCCCCAGCCGACCAGCAGGGTGAACGGAAGGGTGTGGGTCAGCGTCCGGTGGCCGTTGTTGCGCCGCGGGTCCCGGCTGAGCTTGGTCGCGTAGTAGACGCCGAGGGAGATCTTCTCCATCACCTCGGCGATGAAGAGGGAGAACACGCCGAAGGTGCGGGCGACGGTCGCCCCGCCCTGGTTGCGGGTCACCTTGCCGGAGAGGTCGAGATCGGGGAAGAGCGCCCCGCCGGCGCAGACCGCGGTGCCGACGGCGAGCGCGAGCGGCGACTGCTCGTAGTCGGCGAAGTGGTCCAGCGCCCAGGACCCGGCCAGCCACACCGCCGCGCCGGACAGCGCGTGGGACGGTCCCATCATGTCGGTTCACCCTCCCCAGGGATCTTGAGCGCCAAAACTACGCCACTCTAGTCAGCGCCGTGGTCGCAGGGGCATCACCCGGACGGTCCACATAGGAGGGCGTCAGGGAAGGGGTGTGAAGCTCTGCCGGATCATCAGGAAGTATCCCGTGTTGACGCCCCAGTCGAACTCCTTTGTCAGCCACGAGACGGTGTACGCGCGGTCGGTGGAGGTGTTGGCCAGCAGCCGCGCGGTGTGCACCCGCTCCCCGGCGGCGTTGACCCAGCCGCACTCCCACAGCGCCGCCCCCCGGAACATGTCCAGCGCCGAGATGTCGATCTTCTGGTAGCCGGGCAGCGATCCGCCGCCGGTCAGCCGGCTCTCCTCGGCCCGCCACCAGCCGACCGGGTCGGCGCGCCGGGGGCCCGCCTCGATGCTGAGCACCCGCGCCCCGCCCGGCTCCCGGAAGCAGGTCACCGCCCCTTCGGTCCAGCGCAGCCAGGCCACCGGGGCGGCGATCCGCCAGCCGCCCGGGTCCTCGTACCACGTCCAGCCCGCGACCAGGCGGTACCGCACCCCGGCCGGGGCAGGCGCCGACGCGACCGGCGTGGCCCCGGCTGGTGGGGCGGTCGCGCAGGCGAAGGCGGCCGGCCGGGCG
>NZ_JAMOKF010000483.1 GCF_023656545.1 Micromonospora phytophila
TGGCCGGCCGCGCGGCCCCGGCGGTGCGGTCGGGGGTAGTGCTCGCCCTACCCCCGATTCGGGGGTCGGCAGGGTTACTCAGCGCAACCGTTCTGCGGAGACTTACGGTCAGGGTTGTGCCGTACGACATGACCCGGCGTCGAGGAACGGGAGCGGAAATGGGGCTCGAAGCGGTGGTGGACCCGCCGGTCCGACGGGGCAGTGACTACGCGCAGTTGTCCCGGCGGATCAGCGAGGCGGGCCTGCTGGAGCGGCGCCCGGGCTGGTACGCGGTCCGGATCGCGCTCACCCTCGGATTCTTCGTGGCGGGCTGGGTCGCGGTCGCGCTGGTCGGCAACTCCTGGGTCCAGCTCTTGGTCGCCGTCGTGCTGGCCGTGGCCACGACCCAGGTGGCGTTCCTCGGTCACGACGCCGGGCACCGGCAGATGTTCCGCCGCAGGGGGGCCAGCGAGGCGGTCGGCCTGCTCGCCGGCAACCTGTCCGTCGGGATCAGCTACGGCTGGTGGGTGGACAAGCACAACCGGCACCACGCCAACCCGAACCACGAGGACGAGGATCCGGACGTCGGGGCGGGCGCGCTGGTCTGGACGTACGAGCAGGCCGCCGAGACCCGTGGCGTCGGCCGCTGGCTGGCCCGCCGGCAGGCGTGGCTGTTCTTCCCGATGCTGCTGCTGGAGGGGCTCAGCCTGCACGTGTCGAGCATCCAGGCGATCGTCGGGCGGGAGCCCGACGGCCGGTTCCGCACCCCGATGCGCCACCGCTGGACCGAGGCCGGCCTGCTGCTCGTGCACACCGTGGCCTACGTCGGCGCCCTGCTGCTGGTGATGTCGCCGCTGAAGGCGCTGCTCTTCGCCGCCGTACACCAGGGGCTGTGGGGGTTCTACATGGGTTGCTCGTTCGCCCCGAACCACAAGGGGATGCCGATGCCGACCGCGGACGACGAACTCGACTTCCTGCGCAAGCAGGTGCTCACCTCCCGCAACGTCCGGGGCGGCCCGTTCGTCGACACCGCCCTCGGCGGGCTCAACTACCAGATCGAGCACCACCTGTTCCCGAACATGCCCCGGGCGAACCTGCGTCGCGCCCAACCGATGGTCCGGGCGTACTGCGAAGAGCAGGGCATCCCGTACGCCGAGACGGGGCTGGTCGAGTCGTACCGTCAGGCGCTCGCGCACCTGCACGAGGTGGGCCGGCCGCTGCGCGGCTGAGCCGCGGCTGAGACGCGGAGGGGGCGGCGCCGACCGGCGCCGCCCCCTCCTGCCGTTTCCCTCCGGTCAGGAGCCCATGGCCTTGATCAGCTCCTCCGGGGCCTCCTGCGTCTCGCTCGCCGCGGGCTTGCGCACGCTCACCGGAGCGCCGAAGTCCGAGTAGGTGGTGGTCATCGTGCCCAGCGACGGGTGCAGCACGCTGGTGTCGATGGCGAACTCGACGAGCCGGCCCTGGTCGTCGACCTTGGCGGTGAACGGAACGGCCTTGGCCTTGTCGCCGAGGGCCTGGATGGCCTTGTCGTCGGCCTTGGTGCGGGTGTAGTCGAGGGTGCCGGCGAAGGCCCCCTCGCCGGTCTTGCGGACGTCCACCACGCTCTCGATCATCTGCTTGGCGCCGCCCGGGTCGCCCTCCGGCATCAGGTTGAGGTTGCCGCTCTCGCCGAGCTTGGTGGCGTCCATGTGCAGCCACTTCTTCGGCATCCCCGCCATGCCGGTGATCTTCAGGTAGGCGTCGTTGCCGAGCATCAGGATCCGGAAGGTGCCCTGCGAGCCCATCTTCATCGTCATGTCGCCGGTCTTGGTGGACGGGTCCATCACGCCGCTGCCGTCGATGACGGCGGACTTGAGCTTCATCTTGACGCTCTGCTCGTTCAGCTTCTGCGCGGCAGCGGTCAGCTCGGCGCGGGCGTCCGCCGGGGCGCTGGTGGCCACGCCGGTGCCGCTGCCGGCCGGTGCGTCCGCGTCCGTCTTCGTGCCGCACCCGGTCAGACCGAGGCTGAGCGCGGCGACGAGCGCGACCCCCGTGGTCGCCAGCCGTCGAGTGTTCATGCTGGAAGTCTCCTCATGAAGGGTGGGCCGGGGGCGACGCCGGTCGCGGCCCCGGCCGGGCCGCCGGTCAGCCTAGCCCTCGATGTCCACAGTCACACGTCGATACCCCGCACGCGGCGACCGTCGTCGGCAGGACCACACCCCGCCGCCGCTGGTGGGGCGCCCTCCCGACACCCCCGGTAAGGTCTCCCCATGGCAGACGTGCTCACCGCCGAGGCGGTGCGAGACGAGCTGGGCCGGTTGGCCGGCTGGTCGGGGGACTGCGCCGGGATCACCCGCACCGTGGAACTGGCCAGCTTCCCGGACGCCATCGCGGTGGTGGACCGGGTCGCCGTGACGGCCGAGGAACTCGACCACCACCCCGACATCGACATCCGCTGGCGCACCCTCACCTTCCGTTGCGTCACCCACACGGTGGGCGGGGTCACCCGGCGTGACCTGGAACTGGCCCGGCGGATCGACGACATCCTGGGGAGCGTCCGATGAGATTCGAGATCAGCAAGGTGCTGGACGCCATCGAGGGCCGGGTCTGCACCGACCCGTTGCAGGCCCGGGCCGTCCTCGACCTGGCCGAGGTGATCCGCTACCAGGACATCGACGGGGGGCGGCCGGCCAGCCTGCTCCGCCTCGGCATGGTGATCGACGCCCTGGCGCGGCAGTTGGAGGAGGACAGCGTCCCGGTCTACGCGGTCGTGCACCGGGCCCTGCTCTCCGACGCCGACCTGACGTCCAACGAGCGCATGGTGGTCCGCCGCTGGGCCGACGACGGGCTGGTCGAGGTCCTCGACAACCCGGGCGACCGGATGCTGGAGGTGGCCGACCTGCTCGGGTTGCCGGTGCTCACCCGGGTCCGCGCCGACGGCCTGCGCGGGCGCTACCCGTGGCTGGTCGAGCAGGCCGGCCGGGTGCTCGCCCCGGTGCCCGGCGCCGGCGGGCCGGTCTTCATCGCCCACGTCGGCGGCGGCGACACCCCGGTCGCCGGCGACCGGTCCCCGGCCGGGTCCAAGCTCCTCTCCCGCCAGTGGCGCTGCCCCGAGCCGGGCTGCGCGCTCTTCGGTGGCGGCGGTGGCGGCG
>NZ_JAMOKF010000484.1 GCF_023656545.1 Micromonospora phytophila
GGGCTGCTGGTGATGACCGGCGCGGTGCTGCTGCTGGTCCTGCTCGACCGGGCGCTGGCCGTGCCGCCGGGCGCGCTGTCCGCCGCCCGGGAGGGGGACCGTACGGTCCGGCTCGGCGGCACCGCCACCGTCACGCTGCTGCTGCACAACCCCACCGGCCGTACGCTGCGCGCCCGGGTCCGCGACGCCTGGGTGCCGTCGGCCGGCGCCCGCCCCGACGTCCCGCCCTCGCGGACGGTCCACGTCGAGCCGGGCGCGACGGTGGCGTTGCCCAACCGGCTCACCCCCGGGCGGCGCGGCGACCGGCCGGCGGTGGCGCTGACCATCCGCTCGTTCGGGCCGTTGGGGCTGGGGTTCCGGCAGCGCTCCGACCGGCCGGCCACCCCGCCGTGGACGCTGCGCGTGCTGCCCCGCTTCGACTCGCGCCGGCACCTGCCGGAGAAGCTGGCCCGGCTGCGGGTGATCGACGGCACCCAGGTCAGTCGGGGTCGCGGCCAGGGCACCGAGTTCGACACCCTCCGCGAGTACGTGGTCGGCGACGACGTGCGCTCCATCGACTGGCGGGCCAGCGCCCGCCGGGCGGACGTGCTGGTGCGTACCTGGCGGCCGGAGCGGGACCGCCGGCTGGTCTGCGTGCTGGACACCGGCCGGACGTCGGCGGTGCGGGTGGGCGACGAGCCCCGGCTGGACACCGCGATCGACGCCGCGCTGCTGCTCACCGCCCTCGCCGCCCGCGCCGGTGACCGGGTCGACCTGCTCGCCGCCGACACCGCGGTCCGGGCGACGCTGACCGGCACCGGACGGCCGGCCCTGCTCGCCCGGCTGGTGCACGCGCTCGCCCCGCTGCAACCGGCGCTGGTGGAGACCGACTTCGACCTGATCGCCGGCGAACTGCTGCGCCGCCAGCGCCAGCGCAGCCTGGTGGTGCTCTTCACCGCGCTGGAGGCGGGCGCGCTCGGCGAGGGACTGCTGCCGTTGCTGCCCCGGCTGGCCGCCCGGCACAAGGTGGTGATCGCGGCGACCCACGACCCGGTGCTGGCCGCGCTGACCGGCGTCACCCCGGAGCGTCCGGCGGACGCCTACGCGGCGGCGGCGGCCTGGCGCGCCCTCGCCGAACGCCACCGCGTCGCGGCGGCCCTGGCCCGTCACGGCGTCACGGTCGTCGACGCCCCCGCCGGCCGGCTGGCCCCCGCCGTCGCCGACACCTACCTCCGCCTCAAGGCCCTCGGCCACCTCTGACCCACCCCGCCCCCGGCCGGGTCGATCCTGACGTCAGCGGTGGTGGTGCCGATCGACGACGCCGTCGACCTCATGATCGACGGAGTCGGACAGCCGGGTGGCACGGCGGCCGAGGATCACCACGTACGCCAGGAAGGCGAGCCAGACGGCGGCCCCGACGGCGACGCGGAGCGGGACGGGGACCGGGGCCGGGGTCACGAACGCCTCGACGACGGCGGAGACGGCGAAGACGCCGACCAGGCCGACGGCGACCAGGACGCCCTCGCGGCCCGCCCGGGCCACGGCCTGCCCCCGGGTCAGCTGGGCCGGCGGCGCGATCCACGCCCAGCCGGTACGCAGGCCGACCCCGGCGGCCACGAAGACCCCGGTCAGCTCCAGCAGCCCGTGCGGGGTGATCATTCCGAAGAAGACGTCGGCCCGCCCGTAGGAGACCATCACCCCGCCGACCACGCCGATGTTGAGCGCGTTCTGCCAGAGCAGCCAGGCCACCGGGACGATCAGCACCCCGGCGGCCAGGCACTGGGCGGCGAGCCAGGCGTTGTGCGTCCAGAGGTGGAAGGCGAAGGTCGGCGCGGAGAACTCGGTGTAGTAGCCGGCGAAGCCGGACTCGACCAGGTCGCCGGCCGCCTCCTCGCCGATGAAGGCCGCCGCCGTGTCGGGGTTTCCGGCGACGAACCAGATCAGGAAGAACGTGAGCAGGCTGAACCCGGTCGCCACGCCGCACCACCAGGGCCAGGCGCGGTGCACCGCGCCGGGGAAGCCGACCAGCAGGAACCGCCCGACCGCCGCCCAGGACGGGCGCGGGCGGCCGGTGAGCCGGGCCCGGGCACGCAGCACCACCTGGGAGAGCTCACCGACCAGCGCCGGGTCGGGCGAGCGGCTGCGCAGCACGGAGAGCTGGGTGGCCGCCCGCTGGTAGAGGGCGACCAGCTCGTCGACCTCGGCGGCGTCGAGCCGGCGGCGACCGCAGAGCTGATCCAGCCGTCGCCACTCCCCGCCGTGCTCTGCGACGTACGCGTCGAGATCCACCGTCACCCCCGTCCGGCGATCATAGTGTTCACTGTCCGGGTGAGAGCGCAACCACGACCGCCGGCCCGACCCGCCCGGTGGGGCGATGCCGGGCTGGTCAGCGGGGAGGCCGTGGAGCTGGACGTCCGGGCCGCCCGGATCGGTTCCCGGGTGCTCGCGCTGCTGCTCGACGTCCTGGCCCAGCTGGTCATCGCCCTGCTGCTGTTCATGCTGATCGGGTTCGGGCTCGCCACGCTCCCGTTCGACGGCGCCCTGGCCAGCGCCGTCGCGACGGTGGGAGTGATCCTCGTGCTGGTCGGCTACCCGGTGCTCTTCGAGCGGTTCAACCACGGCCGCACGCTGGGCAAGATGGCGGTCGGGTTGCGGGTGGTCAGCGCCGACGGCGCCCCGGTCGGGGCCCGGCAGTCGCTGACCCGCGCCCTGGTCGGCGTGGCGGTGGAGTGGCCCGGCCTGGTCCTGCCGCTGCTGAGCTGGGTGGCCGGGGTGACGGTGATGCTGACCGACCGGCGGGGGCGCCGGCTGGGCGACCTGGTGGCGGGCACGCTGGTCGTGCACACCCGGACAGCCACCCCCTGGCGGCCGGTCCCGACCGCGGTGCCCGCCCTGGCCGGCTGGGCGTACACCCTGGATCTGAGCCGGCTGGACGACGGCCTGGCGCTGGCCGCCCGGCAGTACCTGGCCCGGGTGCACCAGCTCAGGGAGCCGGCGCGCGGGCGGCTGGCCCGCGGGCTGTGGGCCGAGATCGCGGCGGTGACCACCCCGGCCCTGCCGCCGGGCATGCCGGAGACGGTCTACCTGGCGGCGGTCCTCGGCG
>NZ_JAMOKF010000485.1 GCF_023656545.1 Micromonospora phytophila
CCAGGCGGCGACCGGGGCGGCGGCCGGAGCGTGCGATGGTCGTCACAGCGGTGGCATTCCGAGACGACCGGTCATATCGTTGCGGTCGTGCGGCGGCGGGTGGTCGCCGCGGAGACGGAAGGGGTGGCACGCCATGGGGCGACCGAAGTCGCCGGCCTCGGCCGGCACCCGGCAGCGGCTGGCCGAGGCCGCCGTGGAGCTCTTCCAGTCCCGCGGCTACAACGGCACCAGCGTCCAGGACATCGTGTCCGCCGCCGGTGCCCCGAAGGGCACCTTCTACAACCACTTCGCCAGCAAGGAGGCGCTCGCCGTCGACTCGGTGACGCGCTACCGCTCGGCGATCAGGCTGGAGATGCTCGACGAGCAGCAGGGCGGCACGCCGCTGGAGCGCATCACGGCGCATCTCCGGTACGCCGCGGGCCTCTTCGGCGCCATGGGGCACCACGGCTGCCTGCTCGGCAACTTCGCCACCGAGATCCCGGCGCACAGCGACGCCATCCGGAAGGCCGTCGACGACAGCTTCGCCCGGTGGGTCGCCGTCCTCGCCCACGCCATCGAGCAGGCGCGCGCCGCGGGGGAGCTGCACGGTAGCGAGCCGGCGACGGTGCTCGCCGGCTTCGTCGTCAGCAGCTACGAGGGAGCGGTCGCGCGGGCCAAGGCCGCCGGCAACCCGCAACCCGTCGAGGAGTTCCTCGCGGTCACCCTCGCCCGCATCCTCACCTGAGCCCTCCGGGCCCAAGCATCACCATCCAGGCACACACCGACCACCCCTCGCGTACCAGTTCCGAGACGACCGGTCGTACTTCTCCTGACTCACGTCCTGACCGAGAGGAACACGATGTCCACGTACCGCGCCGTCGAAGTGACCGGTGACCAGCACTTCGCCCTGGTCGAACGGGAGCTGACCGCGCCGTCGCCGGGCCACGTACGCCTGCGCGTACAGGCCTGCGGCGTCTGCCACAGCGACGCGCTCGCCGCCAACGGCCTGCTGCGCCCCGACCCGTCGGTCCCGATCGTGCCCGGGCACGAGATCGTCGGTGTGGTCGATGCCGTCGGCGCCGGCGTCACCGCCTGGCGGACCGGCGACCGGGTCGGGGTCGGTTTCCTCAACGGCCACTGCGGCGAGTGCGACCCCTGCCGCCGCGGTGACTTCGTGAACTGCGCTGCACAACCGTTGACGGGCACTACCGTGGATGGCGGGTACGCCGAGGTCGCCTACGCCAGGGCCAGCGGGCTCGTGCGCGTTCCCGAGGGCGTGACCGCGACCGACGCGGCACCCCTGCTCTGCGCCGGACTGACCATGTACAAGGCCCTCCAGCAGCTCGACACCCCTCCCGGCGCCCTGGTGGCCGTGCAGGGCATCGGCGGGCTCGGACACCTCGGCGTGCAGTACGCCCGGAAGCTCGGCCACCGCGTCGTCGCGATCTCCCGCGGTACGGACAAGGCGGAACTCGCGGTGGAGCTGGGCGCCGAGCACTACGTCGACAGCGCCGCCGAGGACCCGGGGGTCGCCCTGCGCACGCTCGGCGGGGCGGCGGCGATCATCGCCACCGCGGCGAGCGGCGCGTCGATGTCGGCGCTCGTCCCGGGGCTCGCCCCGCGCGGCCGGCTCGTCGTCGTGGGAGCCGGCTTCGACCCGATCTCCGTCCAGCCCGCCGACCTGATCTTCGGAACCCGGACCATCAGCGGAAGCCTCACCGGCAGCGCGATCGAGAACGAGGACAACCTCCACTTCAGCCAGCGGCAGGGGGTGCGGTCGATGAACGAGGTCCGGCCGCTGGCCGAGGCGTCCGAGGCGTACGCCCACATGCTCTCCGGCCGGGCGCGGTTCCGCGTCGTGCTCGACACCACGGCCTGAGACCGGACATGAACCACCACAGGAACAGGAGTGACGACGTGAACGAACTGCTGGCACGGGTGATCGACGTACACGGTGGTCTGGACCGGTGGAACGAGCTGACCTCGGTCAGCGCGCGGGTGCTGGGCGGCGGTGGCCTCTGGGTGCTCAAGGGCCAGGACGGCGTGCTGAACGACGTGGTCACCCGCGTCGAACTGCACCGCCAGGTCGCCCGCACCGCCCCGTTCGGCGGGCCCGGCCTGCGCAGCGTCGTCACCCCCGACCGGGCGGCGATCGAGACGGAGGCGGGGGAGGTGGTGGAGGAGCGGATCCACCCGAGGGACGCGTTCGCCGGCCACGACGTCAACACCCCGTGGGACCGGCTGCACCTGGCGTACTTCAACGGGTACGCCATGTCGAACTACCTGACCGAGCCGTTCCTGCTCGCGGGACCGGGGTTCCAGATCGAGGAACTCCAGCCCCACCGGGAGGACGGCGAGGTCTGG
Source organism: Micromonospora phytophila (assembly GCF_023656545.1). Lineage (GTDB taxonomy): Bacteria > Actinomycetota > Actinomycetes > Mycobacteriales > Micromonosporaceae > Micromonospora > Micromonospora phytophila. The sequence continues at coordinate 2,344 of NZ_JAMOKF010000485.1, forward strand.
CGACCGCTCAAGGTGGTGTTCCCCGACGACGTCGCCACCCACAGCCGGGAGCAGATCTACTACGTCGACGACGCCGGGCACATCCGGCGGCACGACTACGTCACCGACGTGCTCGGCCCGAACGCGCCCGTCGCCGCGAACTACAGCTTCGACCCGCAGGAGTTCGACGGGATCCTGGTCCCGACCCGCCGCCTGGTCTACCTGACCGACGGGCAGGGCAACGTCGCCAAGGACACCGTCATCGTCTCCATCGAGCTCCGGGACGTCACGTTCTCGAAGGAGTGAGGCACGAGCACGTGACCGCGACACCCGTCGGCGGGGAGCACGGACCGCTCGACCGGGCGGGAGACGGCTGGCCGGTGACCGGTCAGCCGTCTTTCGCCCGTTCGAGGAGCGCGACCAGCCCGTGCCCGTCCTCGACGACCGCGTCGGGGACCACCCCGGGTAGTGGGCCGTCCCGGTCGGTGCGGGGTGAGCGCATCAGGATCGTCGCGCCGACGCCGGCGCGACGGGCGCAGACGACGTCGCGGTGCAGGCTGTCCCCGACGAACCAGCAGCCGCCCACCGGCACGCCCACCGCCCGGGCCGCCCGGTGCGCCAGCTCGGGATTCGGCTTCCGCACCCCCGCCTCGTCGCTGTAGAACTGGGCCACGAACAGTCCGGCGAGCCCGGCGGCGGCGAGGAAGTCCCGGTGCGCGGCGCCGCAGAGCGTGTTGCTGACCACCGCCATCGGCAG
>NZ_JAMOKF010000486.1 GCF_023656545.1 Micromonospora phytophila
CGGGGGTCTTCGCGCTGGTCACCCTCGCGGCGTGGCGGGTGCTGCGGCCGGCCGCGCCGGTGCCGGCCGCCGCCCCGCCCACCACCGCCGGGACAGCAGTCCGGCCAGGGCCGCCCCCGCCGCGTTGAGCAGCACGTCGTCGATCGAGGAGACCCGGCCGAGGTCGAGCACGTACTGCGCCGCCTCGATCAGCACGGAACCGGCGGCGCCGAGCAGGAAGAGTCGACCGACGCCGGCCAGGGCGGCCAGGCGTACCGGGGCGAAGAAGCCGAACGCGGCGAAGACCAGCAGGTTGCCGACCACCTGGATGACGGCGTAGGCCGGCGACCCGGTCAGCAGGTCGACCAGGTCGTGCAGCGGCACCAGGTCGACCCCGCGCGGCGCGGGCCGGGGCGTGAGGACCATCCACACCCAGGGCAGGGTGCCGGCCACGGCGCCCACCTCGGCGACGCTGCGGCGCCACGACTCCGCAGGCGTCGCGGCGTCCCGCCGGTGCCGGGCCAGCACGGCGGTGAGCAGGACCAGCAGCGGCAGCCCGGCCAGCACGGCGAGCAGGACGCCACCGCGCTCGTGCCACACCTGCCCCATCGGGGCAGCCTAGCGGGGCGGTCGCTCGCGGTGGTTCAGCCCGGACAGCCGCATGGCGATCCGGTGCCGGGCCGGTGGCACGGCGGAGAGCAGCCGGATCAGCAGGTTCCGGGCGGGTCGGCCGGCCGGCGGCAGGGTGCCGAGGCGGGTCAACCGGCCGGCGAACGAGACCACCTCCTCGGCCATCGGGCGGCGCCGGGCGGCGTACCCGTCGAGCAGGGTGTCGGGAGCGCCCTCGACGACCTCAGCGAGGGTTTCGCCGAGGTCGACCGCGTCGACGATGCCGAGGTTCATCCCCTGCCCGCCGGCGGGGCTGTGCACGTGGCCGGCGTCGCCGGCGAGCAGCACCGGCCCGGCCCGGAAGGTGTCGGCGATCCGCTGGTGCACCCGGAACCGGGAGGCCCAGAGCACCTCACGCACCCGATCGGGACGGCGGACCGGCCCACGCTCGTCGAGCAGCGCCTGGACGTGCGTCATGTCGGGCTCGGCGGGCGCGTCGGCCACCTGGGCGACCACCCGCACCACCCCGTCGGGCAGCGGCGCCCAGACCAACGGGCCGGAACGGGCGAGGAAGAGGGCGACCCGGTCGCGCGGCAGGCCACTCTCCACCCGGATGTCGGCGAGGACGAAGGACTCCGCACGGTCGGCCGGGCCGGAGAAGCCGATCCCGGCCCGCTCCCGCACGGTGCTGCGCATGCCGTCCGCGCCGACGACGTACCGGGCCCGGACGGTCGTGCCGTCGGCGAAGGTGGCGACGGCGCCGGCCGCGTCGTGCGTCAGGCCGGTCATCGCGTACGGCCGGAGCACGGGGACGCCGAGGTCGGCGAGCTGGCCGGTGAGCACCTGCTCGGTGACCGACTGGGAGACCATCAGCGCGTAGCCGTGCCGCGAGGGCAGGGTGTGGAACGGCACGGTGAGCAGCGTCCGGTCGCGGTCGCGCACGGTGAACGCCGGCGACCGCAGCCCTCGTGCGACCAGCGGCGCGCCGGCCCCGATCCGGTCCAGCACCTCCAGGGTGTACGCGTGCACGACCGCCGCCCGGGAGGTCACCGGCGGCCGTTCCAGCCGGTCGACCACGGTCGCCTCGACCCCCCGCCGGGCCAGCGTGAGCGCGGCGGTGAGCCCCGTCGGACCGGCCCCCACCACCAGGACGTCCGTCTGCGCGGGCAGCATGGTCAGCTCCGTCCGTCGATGCGTCGTACCGCCGCAGGGCCGGTCCCCGCGCGGGGCCGCAGCCGCCGCGCGGGGACCGGCCGACGGGTCAGCTCGCCAGGCCGCCGGGCTGGTCGCCCTTGGCGACGGGGGCCCGGACCAGGTTGCCCCACTCGGTCCACGAGCCGTCGTAGTTGCGCACCTGCGGGTACCCGAGCAGGTGCCGCAGCACGAACCAGGTGTGGCTGGAACGCTCGCCGATCCGGCAGTAGGCGACGATGTCGTCGTCCGGGCCGAGCCCGAGCTGGTCGGCGTAGATGGCGCGCAGCTCGTCCGACGACTTGAACGTGCCGTCCTCGTTCGCGGCGGACTTCCACGGCTTGCTCACCGCGCCCGGGATGTGCCCGCCGCGCAGCGCGCCCTCCTGCGGGTAGTCCGGCATGTGCAGCATCTCGCCGGTGTACTCGCCGGGCGAGCGGACGTCGACCAGCGGCCGTCCCGCCACGACGTGCGCCATCACCTGCTCGCGGTACGCCCGGATCGGCGCGTCGTCGCGCTGCGGCACCGGGTAGTCCGCGCGGGGCCGGGTCGGCTTGTCCCGGGTCAGCTCCCGCCCCTCGGCGATCCACTTCTGCCGGCCGCCGTCGAGCAGCCGCACGTCGGCGTGGCCGAAGAGCGAGAAGACCCAGAGGGCATACGCGGCCCACCAGTTGAAGTTGTCGCCGTAGAAGACGACGGTGTCACCCCGGCCGATGCCCTTGGCGGCGCAGAGCTCCGCGAAGCTCTTCGCGTCCAGGTAGTCCCGGGTGACCTGGTCGTTCAGCTCGGTGTGCCAGTCGACCTTGACGGCGCCCGGGATGTGGCCGGTGTCGTAGAGCAGCACGTCCTCGTCGGACTCGACGACGACGAGGCCCTCGTCGCCCAGGTGCTCGGCCAGCCACTCGGTGGTGACCAGCCGCTGCGGGTCCGCGTACGACTGGAGTCGGGGATCAGGATCGTTCGGCACAGACATGATCCCCAAGTTACGCCGGATCGCGGCGCTGAGGCCGGCCATCGGAAATCGGGGTGAGGGTTGTGACGGCCGGCACGCGAGAGCGCCGGAAGCCGCCGGCCACAGAGGATCGGTATGACGCCGGCGGCGCGACACGCGCCCGGCGGGCCGGTGTCAGGCGCGGCGGTGCACCAGCCGGCCGGCGACCACCGTGGCGAGGCAGGTGCCGTCATCGGCGAACACGGCCAGGTCGGCGCGGCCGGTCGGCACCAGCGCCGGCGGGCGCGGGTTCTCCAGCACGGCCACCTCGTT
>NZ_JAMOKF010000052.1 GCF_023656545.1 Micromonospora phytophila
CCGGTCGGCGGCCGGCACGCGTGGGCCCGGGCGGACCGTCGTGCGGCCGGCCGCGGGGGTGGGGGGTGCGCCCACGGGGACTCCTCGGGGGGTGGGGCCAGGGTGGGCATCATCCTGCACCGCCCGGGTCGTCGGCGGGACTCCCGATCCGCAGCCGAGCCGGTTTGTCCCTTAACGTGCAGTGATCCGCCCCATCCCGGCCTGCGCCGAGACCGCCGTGTTGTGTGCGACCGTTGTCTAATACAGGATCAGCAGGGCACTCGGAAGGAGCCCGACATCACCAGCGATCTCCCGCGTCTCGCGGCGGTGACCCGGCCGCACCGGGGAACTGGCCTGGCCGGTTCCTCAGTCGTGCCGTACCCGCACGGCGGCATGGGACGGCACCCCAACCTGCCCCCGGGCGAGCGGCTGCGGGTGCTGCTGGTCGAGGACGACGAGGGGGACGCCTTCCTGGTCAGCGAGCTGCTCGCCGAGACCAACTCGATGATCGACCTGCTGATTGCCACCAGCCTCAGCGACGCCCGGCAGCGGGTGATGGGTGTGGACTGCGTCCTGCTCGACCTCGGCCTGCCCGACGCGCAGGGGCTGGACGGGCTGCGACAGGTGCTGGAGATGTCCAGCGGCGCCGCGGTCTGCGTGCTGACCGGGCGCTCCGACGAGCACCTGGGCATCGTCGCCGTCGCCGAGGGCGCGCAGGACTACCTGGTCAAGGGCCAGGTCGACGGGGTGCTGCTGACCCGCGCGCTGCGCTACGCGGTGGAGCGCAAGCGGGCCGACGAGAACGCCCGGCGGCTGCGCGAGGTCGAGCTGCGCCAGGCCGAGTCCGCCCGCCTGGAACGGGGCCTGCTGCCGCAGCCGCTGATGACCACCGACCAGGTCGCGGTGCACACCTTCTACCGGCCCGGCCGGCACGCCGCCCTGATCGGTGGGGACTTCTACGACGTGGTGCAGACCCGTCCGGACCGCGTCGACCTGATCGTCGGCGACGTCTGCGGGCACGGGGTGGACGAGGCGGCGCTCGGCGTCGAGTTGCGGGTCGCCTGGCGGGCGCTGATCCTCGCCGGTGTGCCCGACGACGAGGTGCTGCCGGCGCTGGAGCAGGTGCTGATGAGCGAGCGCCGGCTCCAGGAGATCTTCGCGACCGTCGCCACCACCCGGCTGCACCTCGACAGCAACCGGGCCACCGTCCGGCTGGCCGGGCATCCGCCGCCGCTGCTGCTCGCCGGGGGCAAGGTGGTGCCGGTTCCGGCGCGCGGTGGCCTGCTGCTCGGCGTACGCCCCCGCCGGCCCGTGGCCTACGACCTGGAGTTCGACACCGATGACTGGTCCCTGTTGATGTACACCGACGGTCTGATCGAGGGGCGGGTGGGCGAGGGCGACGAGCGCCTCGACGTGCCCGGCCTCAGCGGTCTGCTCGCCGACCCGGCCAACCTCGCCGTGCCCCTGGCCGAGCTGCCGGCCTGGCTGGTCGGGCGCGCCGAGCAGATCAACGGTGGTCCGCTCGCCGACGACGTGGCCATGCTGCTGGTCAGCCGGGGTGGTGGCCGGTGATCCGGGCCCCCCACGACTGGACCCTGCGCCAGCGGGTCGTCACGCTGCTCACCGTCGTCGCCGTGCTCCTGGTCGGCCTCGCCGGCACGGCCGCCGCCGTCGCCGCGCAGAACCGGACCCAGATCGACGCGATCCTCACCAAGACCGGCCCGCTGCGGGTGCAGGCGCAGGAGCTGTTGAGCGCGCTGCTCGACCAGGAGACCGCGGTCCGCGGTTACGCGGTCAGCGGCGACCGCGCCGACCTCGCCCCGTACGACGCCGGCCTGAAGCTGGAGCAGGACCGGCTCGCCTCGATGCAGCGGCTCCTGAGCGACTACCCGGGGATCCGGCAGGAGCTGCGGGTGGTCGAGGAACGCGCCGCGCAGTGGCGCCAGGCGGTGGCCGTGCCGGTGATCACCACCACCGACCAGAACGGCACCGCCGCCGGGCAGGCCCTCGTCACCGACCAGGCCCGGCAGCAGTTCGAACAGGTGCGGGCCGCGGCCGACGAACTCCAGGGGGAGATCCTGGCGGCCCGGGAGCGGGCCGCCACGGACGTCCGGCAGACCAGCAACCTCCTGGTCGTGCTGCTGATCGTCGCCGCCCTGGTGGTGGTCGTGGCCGGCAGCGTGCTGCTGCTCTCCCTGGACAAGATGGTGATCCGCCCGCTGACCGGGCTCGCCGACCAGGTCCGGGAGGTCGCCGAGGGCGACTACCAGCACGGCATCGCCGGCTCCGGGCCACCGGAGTTCCTGGCGCTGGCGGGCGACGTCGACGCGATGCGTCGCAAGATCGCCAAGGACCTGGCCGAGGTACGCGAGGCCCGCGAGCGCATCGAGTGGGTCAACAGCCAACTGCAGAAGCAGGCCGAGGAGCTCACCCGCTCCAACCGCGACCTGGAGCAGTTCGCGTACGTCGCCTCGCACGACCTGCAGGAGCCGCTGCGCAAGGTGGCCAGCTTCTGCCAGCTGCTCCAGCGCCGCTACGCGGGGCAGCTCGACGAGCGGGCCGACCAGTACATCGCCTTCGCCGTCGACGGCGCGCAGCGGATGCAGCGCCTCATCAACGACCTGCTGGCGTTCTCGCGCATCGGCCGGCTCACCACCGGCTTCACCGAGGTCGACCTGAACAAGGTGATGGGCGACGTGGCCGGGCAGACCGAGGCCGCCCGGCAGTACGCCGACGCCGAGCTGACCTGGGACGAGCTGCCGGTGATCCGCGGCGAGGAGCCGTTGCTGACGAACCTGCTGGCCAACCTGGTCAGCAACTCGATCAAGTTCCGCCGGCCGGACGTGCCGCCGAGGGTGCACGTCTCGGCCCGGCTGGTCGGCGACGAGTGGGAGATCAGCTGCCAGGACAACGGCATCGGGATCGAGCCGGAGTTCGCCGACAAGATCTTCGTGATCTTCCAGCGGCTGCACGCCAAGGACGCGTACCCGGGCACCGGGATCGGGCTGGCGATCGTGAAGAAGATCGTGGAGTACCACGGCGGCCGGGTCTGGGTGGACACCGGCACCGAGGAGGGGACGGCGATCCGCTTCACCCTCCCCGCGCTCCCCGAGGACGTCGAGGCCGCCGCGGCGGTGGAGACCGGCGGCTCCGGGGAGACGACCGACGCGGCGGCGGACGGCGGCGAGCCGGGGTCCGAAACGGCATCGCCGGAGCCGGCCGTTCGACCGGCCGAGGGGACGGAAGCCCCGGACGGCCCCGACGGGGCGCCGGAAGGCGGTAGAACGGGTGCGATGAGGGAGACGGTGGGATGACCGCGCCAGCGGACGGCAAGAGCCCGATCGAGGTCCTGCTGGTCGAGGACGACCCGGGCGACGTGTTGATGACCCAGGAGGCGTTCGAGGAGCACAAGCTCCGCAACCGGCTGACCGTCGTCTCCGACGGCGCCGAGGCGCTGGCCTACCTGCGGCGGGAGGGCCAGTACGCGGACGCGGTGGCCCCGGACCTCATCCTGCTCGACCTGAACCTGCCCCGCCGCGACGGCCGGGAGGTGCTGGAGGAGATCAAGAAGGACGAGCAGCTCTGCCGGATCCCGGTGGTGGTGCTGACCACCTCCCAGGCCGACGAGGACATCCTGCGCAGCTACCAGCTGCACGCCAACGCGTACGTGACCAAGCCCGTCGACTTCGAACGGTTCATCTCGGTGGTCCGCCAGATCGACGAGTTCTTCGTCAGCGTGGTGAAGCTGCCGCCGCGTGGCTGACACCCTGATCGATGACGTCGGCGGGCTGCTGCGCGAGACCGCCGACCAGGTCGTGCTGCCGCTGTTCCGCAAGCTCGACGACGCCGACGTCGCGGAGAAGGCGCCCGGCGAGATCGTCACCGTCGCCGACCGTCGGGCCGAGGAGGTGATATCGGCGGCCCTGCGCCGGCTGCGCCCGGGCTCCGTGGTGGTCGGTGAGGAGGCGGTGGCCGACGATCCGGGGCTGCTGCGTCACCTGCGCGGCTCCGGCGACGTCTGGCTGGTCGACCCGGTCGACGGCACCTCCAACTTCGCCGCCGGCCGCCGACCGTTCGCCCTGATGGTGGCGCTGCTGACCGACGGCGAGCCGGCCGCCGCCTGGGTGCTCGACCCGCTCGCCGGGACGCTGGCCGTGGCGCGGGCGGGCGAGGGGACCTGGCTCGACGGCCGGCCGGTGCGGACCACCGACGACACCCCGCCGCTCGGCGCGCTGCGGGGGGCCGCCATGTCCCACTTCCTCCCGCCAGCGTCCCGGGCCCGGGTCGAGGCCGGCGGCGAGCGGATCGGCGAGCTGCTCCCGGGCCAGCACTGCGCCGGTCGGGAATACCTCGACGTGCTCACCGGCGAGCAGCAGTTCGTGCTCTTCTGGCGCACCCTGCCGTGGGACCACGCCCCGGGCACCCTGCTGGTGCGGGCGGCCGGCGGCGTCGCCCGCCGGTTCGACGGCGCCGAGTACCGCCCCGCCGACGACGGCCGCGGCCTGCTGGTCGCGGCGAGCGAGCAGGTCTGGGACGAGGTACGCGAGGCGTTGCTCGGCGCTGGGTGACGTCGATGCGACACTGCGTCGATGTTCGATGGCTGACCCGGTCGCGGGCCTGGTCAGCGGCGGCCGGTCCGGTATCCTGACCGGCGGTCTCCGCCAGCAGGCCGCCGACCGGCGCCGGCGGGGGCCGCCGCCGCGCGGTGTCACCACCGGGGGCCGGCGGCCGACGGAAGGATGCTTCGTGCGCAGGACAATGCCCATCCGGCGTCGCGGTCGCCGCTCGCTGACCGCCCTGCTCGTCGCCGTCGCGCTGCTCTTCGGCGGCGGTGCCGCGCCCGCGTACGCGGAGCCCAACGAGGGCGGCACCAAGAAGCTACGGGACGCCCTGGAGACCACCGCCAAGGCGCACATCGAGGCCAAGGCGAAGCTGGACAACTCCAAGCGGCGGCAGGTCCAGCTGGTGCGTGAGCTGTCCACGCTGGAGACCCGGCTGGTCGCGCTGAGCGCGCAGGTCGGCGAGGTGGCCGCGCAGTCCTACCGGGTGGGTCGGCTCACCCCGACGTCGATGCTGATCAACAGCGCGTCGCCGGAGATGTTCCTCCAGCGGGCCGCCGACCTCGACATGATGGCGCAGCGCGACAGCAAGCGGCTGCGCACCCTGGGCGAGGCCCGTGAGCAGGCCCGGCAGGCCAAGGTCGCCATCGACACCGAGGTGCGGGAACAGCAGAAGCAACTGCTGGTGATGGCGAAGAAGAAGAAGGAGGCCGAGGCGGCGCTCGCGGCGGTCAGCTCCGGCGGCAGCAGTGGCGGCTTCAGCGGCGGCAGCTCCTCCTCGGCGCGGCCGGCGCCGCGAAACTCCGACGGCTCCTGGCCGTCGGAGTCCTGCTCGGTGAACGACCCGACCACCTCCGGCTGCATCACCCCGCGCACCCTCAACGCCCTCCAGCAGACCCAGGCGGCCGGCTACAAGCGGTACGTCTCCTGCTACCGCAGCGGCGGCTCCGGCGAGCACCCCAAGGGCCGGGCCTGCGACTTCTCGGCCGCCGCCGGCGGGTTCGAGGACGAGACCGCGACCGGCGGGGACAAGACGTACGGGGACAACCTCGCCGCCTGGCACGTGCGCAACGCCAGCCGGCTGGGTGTGCTCTACGTGATCTGGTACCGGCAGATCTGGCACCCGGGCACCGGTTGGCGGTCGTACAGCGGCAGCGGCAGCCCGGCCGCCGACCACACGAACCATGTTCATCTGTCGATGTACTGACCCGCGGCCCCGGTTTCACTGCGTAGCATCGCGCGGGTGAGCTCTCCATCGTCCGACGTCACGGTCCCGCCGGCGCGGCCCGTGCCGGCGACCGCCCGGGCCCTGCCCAACGGTCTCGCCGCGTTCCTGGTCTTCTTCTCCAGCGGCGCCGTGCTGGTGCTGGAGACCGTCGCGCTGCGCCTGGTCGGCCCGTACGTCGGGGTGACCCTCCAGGTGACCAGTTCGGTCATCGGGATCGCGTTGGCCGCCATCGCGTACGGGGCCTGGTCCGGCGGCTGGCTGGCCGACCGGCGTGACCCGCGCACCCTGCTGGCACCGGCGCTGGTGCTGGCCGGCATCGCCACCGCGGTCACCCTGCCGGTCGTGAGGTACGCCGGGGAGGTGCTGCGCGGCGGGGCGGCCAGCGCCATCCTGCTGCTCGTCGCGCTCGCCGTGTTCGTGCCGGCGGCCCTGCTCGCCGCGGTCACCCCGCTGGTGGTCAAGCTCCAGCTCGCCGACCTGCGCCGCACCGGCCAGGTGGTCGGCCGGCTCTCCGGCATCGGCACGCTGGGCGGCATCACGGCCACCCTGGCCACCGGCTTCGTGCTGGTCGCCGCGCTGCCCAGCACGGTCATCCTGCTCGCGCTGGCGGTCGCGCTCGGGCTCACCGGTCTCGCCCTCGGGGTGTGGCTGCGCCGGCAGGACCGGGCGGAGCTGCCCGGTCCGGCCCGGGCCAAGGCCGCCCTGGCGGTGCTCGGCCTGGTCGGCGCCGGGCTGACCACCGTCGCGCCGAATCCGTGCGACGTCGAGACGGCCTACCACTGCGCCCGGGTGGAGGGCGACGCCGGCCGCGTCAGCGGCCGCACCCTGCTGCTCAACTCGGCCCAGCACTCGTACGTGGACCTCGACGACCCGACCCACCTGGAGTACGCGTACACGAAGTGGATCGGGGCGGTGGCGGACGTCATCGCCCCGCCGGGGCGGCGGCTGGACGCGCTGCACCTGGGCGGTGGCGGGTTCACCGTGCCGCGCTACCTGACCGCCACCCGCCCGGGCACCGACAACGTGGTCTTCGAGATCGACGGCGGGCTGGTCGAGCTGAGCGAGCGTTCGCTGGGCGTACGCCAGGGGCCGGACCTGCGGGCCGTGGTGGGTGACGCCCGGATGCTGGTCGCCGGGGAAGCGGCGGACAGCCGGGACCTCGTGGTCGGCGACGCGTTCGGGCACCTGGTGGTGCCGTGGCACCTGTCCACCCGCGAGATGGCCGCCGAGGTCCGCCGGGTCACCCGGCCCGGCGGCGTCTACGTGCAGAACGTCATCGACTACCCACCGCTGCGCTTCATCCGCAGCGAGCTGGCCACCGTCGCCGCCGAGTTCCGGCACGTCGCGCTGATCGCGCCGCCGGCCGCGCTCGCCGGTGAGCAGGGCGCGAACTTCCTCATCGTGGCCTCCGACGCCCCGTTGCCGCTGGACGCGGTGCGGGGCCGGCTGGCCGAGGTCGGGCAGGGGGTGAGCATGCTCGCCGGCGCGGATCTCACCGGCTTCGTCGGCGAGGCGCTGGTGCTGACCGACGACTTCGCCCCGGTGGACCAGCTGCTGGCCACCGCCTGATCGGGTGACATGCCTGACCGATTCCGATCCGCCAGGTGTAGGGGGGACCGTCCAGGGCAACAACCACCACCATGGGTGGAAGTAACCGGGACGGCGCGCAACTGCTGGGTGAGCGGTACCGGCTGATCGAGCAGCTCGGCGCGGGTGGCATGTCGGTGGTGTGGCGGGGCTACGACGAGGTGCTCGGCCGGCAGGTGGCGATCAAGGTGCTCGCCTCCCGGCTGGCCAGCGACCGCGCCTTCCGGCACCGCATCCGGATCGAGGCGCAGGCCGCGGCGCGGCTCTGCCACCCCAACATCACCAACGTCTACGACTACGGCGAGTCGGTGCAGGTCGGGCTGACCGTGCCGTACGTCGTCATGGAACTGGTCGACGGCGAGTCGCTGACCGGGCGGCTGCGCCGGGGCCAGCTGCCCTGGCGGGAGGCGGTGACCATCGGCGCCGAGGTCGCCTCCGCGCTGGCCACCGCGCACGCCCGCGGGGTGGTGCACCGGGACGTCACGCCGGGCAACGTGATGCTGACCGCCACCGGGGTGAAGGTGGTCGACTTCGGCATCTCCGCGCTGGTGGGGGAGAAGGAGAAGGGCCCGGACGGCACCCTGCTCGGCACCCCCGCCTACCTGGCCCCGGAGCGGCTCGACGACGGCCAGGTCTCGCCGGCCACCGACGTCTACGCGGTGGGCCTGCTGCTCTACCGGATGCTCATCGGCCGGCTGCCCTGGCAGGCGAGCACCACCACCCAGATGCTGCGCGCGCACATGTACAACGAGCCGGAGCCGATGCCGCGGGTGCCGGGGCTCGGCGACGAGGTGCGCGACCTGGTGCACCGCTGCCTGGCGAAGCGTCCGGAGGACCGGCCGGCCACCGCCGAGGTCGCCCGGACGCTCGCCGAGGCGGCCGGCATGATCGCCGCGGTGCCGGTCTCCCCGGCCGGCGGCCCGGTGGACCCGGCCGCGCTGGCGAGCGCCGGGACCACGATCCTGCCCTGGTCGGCGGCGACCGACGCGCTGCCCTTCTCGGGTACGCGCGACCGCCGGGCGGCGACGCGCCGCCGACGGATCGAGGCGGGGGTGGCCGCCGCCGGGCTGGTGGCGGTGACCGCGACGATGTGGGGGGTGACCTCCCACAGCCCGGCCAGCGGTGGCGCGGACCAGCCGACCGAGGCGCGGATGGGCGCGGAGAAGCCGGTGCGCTGCCAGGTCGGGTACGCCCTGCGCAAGGACTCCGGCAAGGACTTCGCCGCGGAGCTGACCCTGACCAACACGGGTGGCTCGGAGCTGCGCGACTGGCGGATGAGCTTCACCTTCCCCGGCGAGCAGACCGTGACCGGGGCGGCGCCCGCGCCGGTCAGCCAGCAGGGGCGCACGGTGACCGTGCAGCCCGCGCCGGAACGGGCCGATCTGGCCCCCGGTGCCACCGAGAAGCTCACCCTGACCGGCCGCTACACGGGGGCCAACCCGCTGCCGCTGGAGTTCCGCCTCGGCGAGGAGGCGTGCGGCGTGCAGGTCTCCGGGGTGGCGGGAACGATGCCCAGCACGGCGCCGGCTACCAGGGCGCCGACGAAGCAGGCCGGTACCTCCGGCGGCGGCACCTCCGCGCGGGACGGTGGCAGCTCCGGCGGCGGGTCGAAGGCCAAGCCGGACAACTCGGGCAAGGGGTCGGGTGGTGGAAAAAAAGCCGTGGTCGTGGAAAGGGGCGATGACGATGACGACGACGGCGGGGACGACGACTGAACCCGGCGCGGGACACCCGGCCGTCAGCTGAGCGCGGCGAACCGCTGGACCTGCTCGATGCTGCCCTCGACGATCAGCATGCTGCCCGGGGCGAGCACCGTGGCGTCCGAGGCGTACCGGAAGCGCTCCCCGGGCAGTTTCGCCCCGACCACCCGTACGCCGTAGCGCTCCGTCGGCGCCAGCTCGCTCAGCGGCCGCCCGAGGAGGGTCGGCGGGGCGTGCACCTTGGCGATGGCGAAGTCGTCACCGAACTCGATGAAGTCGAGCATCCTGCTGACGATGAGGTGGGCCACCCGCTCGCCGGTCTCCGCCTCCGGGAAGATCACGTGGTGGGCGCCGACCGAGCCCAGGATCTTGGCGTGCTTCCCCGAGGTGGCCCGGGCCCAGATCTGCGGCAGGCCCAGCTCGACCAGCGCCAGCACGGAGAGCACGCTGGCCTCGACCGAGGCGCCGATGGCCACCACCGCGCGGTGGAAGTCGGCCACCCCGAGCTGACGCAGCGCTCCCTCCTCGGTGGCGTCGGCCTGCACCACCCGGTCCAGTCGGGCCGACCACCTCTGCACCTGCTCCGCGTTGCGGTCGATGGCGAGCACCTCGTGGTCGAGGCCCGTCAACGAGCTGGCCAGGTGGCAGCCGAACCGGCCCAGCCCGATCACCACGATGCCACCCTGGTCCGTCTTCCTAGCCGACAATGGGTTGCTCCTCCGGATAGCGGTACAGCCGGCGCCGGGTGTTCAGGGCGATCGCCGATCCGAGGGTCAGCGGCCCGACCCGGCCGACGTACATCAGGACGATCAGGGCGAGCTGGCCGCCCTCGGGGAGCGCCGGGGCGAGCCCCACGCTGAGGCCGGTGGTGGTGAACGCGGAGGTCACCTCGAACAGCGCCTCGTAGAAGCGGACCCCCTCGGTGAGGAAGATCAGCAACACCGTGCCGCCGGCCACCAGCGCGACGCTGAGCAGCGCGACGGTGATCGCCTGCCGCTGGCTGGCGGTGGCCACCCGGCGGTGCCCGATCGTCACGTCTGGCTCGCCGCGCAGCTCGGCCCAGATCACGAAGGCGAGCAGGAAGAAGGTCGTCACCTTGATCCCGCCGGCCGTGCTGGCGCTCCCGCCGCCGATGAACATCAACGCGATGACCAGCGGGAAGCTCTCCTCCTCCAGGCCCGCGACGTCGACGACGTTGAAGCCGCCGGTGCGGATGAACGCGTCCTGGGTGAACGCCGCGAGGATCTTGTCGTGCCACGCGTAGATGCCCAGGGTCTCCGGGTTGGCCCACTCGATGGCCAGCAGCCCGAGGAAGCCCACCATCAGCAGCACCAGGCTGCCCCAGATGGTGAGCTTGGTGGCGATCGCCCACCGGGCCGGCTGCCGCCACTCCCGCACCGCCTCGAACAGCGCCGGGAAGCCGACCCCGCCGAGGACGGCCCCGAGCGCCAGCGGCAGGCTCACCCAGGGATCGGTGGAGAAGCCGATCAGGTTGTCGGTGTAGAGGGCGAACCCACCGTTGTTGAACGCCTGGACGGCGTGGAAGACGCTGCTCCACAGGGCCCGGTCGAACGGGTAGTCGTAGGTGACCCAGAGCCGGACGGTCAGGATCCCGGTGATCACCGCCTCGCAGACCAGCGCGGTGCCGGCGATGCGCAGCAGCAGCCGGCGGACGTCACCGATGCCGAACTCGGCGGTCTCGGCCTGGACCAGCAGCCGGCTGCGCAGCCCGAGCCGCCGGGCCACCATCAGGATGACCAGGGTCGCCCCGGTCACGATGCCGAGGCCGCCGACCTGGGTGAGCACGGTGATCATCACGAGCCCGGACTCGTTCCAGTAGTTCGGGGTGTCCACCACGGACAGGCCGGTCACCGACACCGCCGAGGTCGCGGTGAAGAGGGCGGTCAGGAACGGGGTGTACCGGTGCTCGCTGGTGGCCAACGGCAGCATCAGCACCCCGGTGCCGATCAGGATCGCCACCAGGAAGCCGAACGGCACCAGCCGCACGGGGTGACGAAGAAGCCGGCGCACCAGACAATCTTCCTTTTTCACCCCGATCGGGGTGCGGAAACCGGAATCCCGGAGGGTTCACCTGTCGGCCAGCCGCCGACCAACTCGCCGTCAACCCCGACCGGTCTGCTGAGGCGACTTCCTCGACGACGACAGGAGACGGCGTTGCGACGTACCCTTTCCGCCCTCGGTGTGGCCGGAGCCCTGCTCGCGGCCGTCGCGGCCGTGCCGACCGTGGCCGCGTCGGCCGACCCGGCGCCCGGCGCCGAGCGGTCCCGGGCGACCGACCGGCCGATCGTGATCGGCCACCGGGGCGCCAGCGGCTATCGCCCCGAGCACACCCTGGAGGCGTACCGGCTGGCGATCCGGCAGGGCGCGGACTACATCGAGCCGGACCTGGTCGCGACCCGCGACGGCGCGCTGGTCGCCCGGCACGAGAACGAGATCAGCGGTACGACGGACGTGGCGGCCCGGCCCGAGTTCGCCGCCCGCAGGGCCACGAAGACCATCGACGGTGTCGCGGTGACCGGCTGGTTCACCGAGGACTTCACCCTCGCCGAGCTGAAGACGCTGCGGGCCAAGGAGCGGCTGCCGCAGGTCCGGGTGGGCAACACCGCCTTCGACGGTAGGTTCGAGGTGCCCACCCTCCAGGAGGTGATCGATCTGGCCCGGTCCGAGGGGCGGGCACGGGGCCGCACCATCGGCGTCTACCCGGAGACCAAGCACCCGACCTACTTCGCCTCGATCGGGCTGCCCCTGGAGGAGCCACTGGTCACGGTCCTGAAGGCCAACCGGCTGACCCACCGGAACTCCCCGGTGATCATCCAGTCCTTCGAGACGGCGAACCTGCGCAAGCTGGACCGGATGATCGACGTCAAGCTCGCCCAGCTGCTCGACGCCGCCGGCCGCCCCTACGACTTCACGGTCGCCGGCGATGCCCGCACCTACGCGGACCTGGCCACGCCGGCCGGGCTGACGTGGATCGCCCGGTACGCCGACGGCATCGGGGCCAACAAGAACCTGATCGTCCCGCGCGACGCCGCCGGCAAGCTGCTCGCCCCCACGACCCTGGTCCGCGACGCGCACCGGGAGGGGCTGGTGGTGCACGCCTGGACGTTCCGGGCGGAGAACCAGTTCCTGCCGGCCGACTTCCGGGTCGGCGCCGATCCGGTCGCCCGGGGCGACATCCAGGCCGAGTACGAACTCTTCTACGGCCTCGGCCTGGACGGCGTCTTCACCGACCACCCGGACACCGCCGTCGCCGCCCGCGCGGGGCTCGCCCGGCACTGACGCGCGACCTGCCCGCTGACCGATCGCCGGCCCGCCACCGCGTGTGTGGCGGGCCGGTGCCGTCGTGCGGGTCCACGGCCGAGGTCAGGCCGACGTTTCCGACAGGTCGAATGCCCGGGCCAGCGGCCCGTCCATCCGGCGCAGGGCGCTGATCGCGCGGCTGGACCGGCTCTTCACGGTGCCGGTGGAGCAGCCGAGCTGGGCGGCGATCTCCTGCTCGCTCAGCCCGGCCCAGTACCGCATCACCAGCACCACCCGCTGCTGCGAGGGGAGGGCGCGCAGCGCGTCCAGCACCAGCCGCGCGGTGTCGCGCGGCTCGTACGGGTCGGCTTCGCGGCGCTCCGGCAGCTGCCCGGTGGGAATCTCCCGGCGCCACAGCCGCCGTCCGGCCCGCCAGGCCGCCCGCACCATCACCTGCCGGGTGTACGCCTCGCCGTCACCGTCAGGGTGCAGCCGGTACCAGGCGCGGTACGTCTTGACCAGCGCCTCCTGGGCGAGATCCTCCCCGTGGCCACGGTCGCCGGTGAGCAGCGTGCCGTGCCGGACCAGGGCCGCGTACCGGGCGTTGACGAAGTCGGCGAAGCCGGCGGGGCCGGTCGGGGTGGTCATCAGCGCGCCCCCGGGGCGAGCAGCCCGCGAAGCTCGGCCAGGAAGCCCGGCGGCAGCCAAACCCGTCCGCCCAGCGAGGAGGTGGCGAAGGCGCAGTCGTCGGTGCTGCTGATCGCGACGACGGCCTGCGGCATTCCAGAGGGGTAACTGAGGGTCAAGCTGGCCATGTCCTTTCCGGCCAGTCGCCACCCCGGAACCAGCTCCGGGGCCGAGGCACACGGCAGCTCGCCGTCCTGCACGACCTGGTCGAGCTCGCGCAGCCGGTCCAGTACCCGAGACACCGAGGACGCGTCGGTCGAGTCGATCTGCTCTTGGTCCCTGATGGTCAGGCGTGCGGTCGGCGCGTTGTCGGGCAGGCCGAGCCGGCGCGCGGGCACCGGTTCGGAGGTGATCGAGGAGATGAATCCCGGCACGGAGCCCGACGACATCTCCCAGGCGAGCGCCGCCCCGGCCCAGGGCAGTTGCACCTGGCTCACCGCAGACCACTCGTAGCGCTGCGACGCCCGGACATTGTTCACCTCGTTGTCGGTGAGCCAGGCCGGGTACCCCCCGGGCAGGACGACCTCGCTGATCCCCTCATGGAACTTCGCCGGCAGGCCTGGGGGGTAGACGGACGGTTGCCACCGATTCACGTGGATCTGTGCGGGCACCTGAGGGCACTCCATACCGCTCGGAGCGTGGTCGACGTTGATCAGCACGGATCCCTGGGATATCTGGCAGTCGGTGAGGGGCTGAGGCGGGTCGTTGTGCACCTGCCAGCCGTCGGGCACGGGCAGGATCAGTCCGTGGACGCGGACCGTGCCGTCCACCACGGTCGCCGCCACCTTCGGCCACGGGCGCCAGCCCGGGCTCGGCAGGACGGTCGGCCGGACGCTCGGCAGAGGCGGCGGGATGGGGCCGGCGGCGGCGGATGGGTCGGTGCCGGCCGGCGTCGTACCGGTGCGGGCTGCGGCGACCAGGCCGCCAGTGGCGAGCAGGGCAACCGCCACCACGCCTGCCGCGCCCGCGGTGGCCAGGCGCCGCCGTCGGGCCGCCCGGCTCCGGCGTAGCACCTCCGGCACCGGGGCGGCGGCGCGTGGCCGGGTCTCGGCGACCGCCGCGTCCAGCAGCGATCGGATGCGTTCCGTCATCGGTCCCCGTTCCTCTCGTCGTCAATGTCCTACCCTCCTGAAGACATTGGCCGCCGGACAGGTTCCCTTCTGCCGTCGAGGGGAATGCCGCCCGACATCCCTCGTCGGTCGTCCACCGACGTACTTCTTGTCAAGCTGCGACGCCCGCACCTACGCGGACCTGGCGAAGCCGGCCGGCCTGAGGTGGATCGCGGAGTACGCCGACGCCATCGGCGCGAACAAGAACCTGATTGGCCCGCGCGACGCCGCCGGCAGGCTGCTCACCCCGACGACCCTGGTCCGCGACGCGCACCGGGAGGGGCTGATCGTGCACGCCTGGACGTTCCCGGCCGAGAACCAGTTCCTGCCGGCCGACCTCCGAATCGGCACAGAGCCGTTGAGCGCGACCACGGTTGTGGGGTGCGGGCTGGTCCGGGCCGGCCGCGGGCATCGCCTACCCGGGCGGAATGTTTCGTGGGCCCTGTTGAGCTGCCCGCCGGTGCGCCCACCGCTGACCGCCGCCGCGGCGCGCATCCTGACGAGAGGAACTACTTCGCCGGGCGCTCGGCGACGTAGGTGCCACGGCCCTGCTGGCCGATGATGAGGTTGCGGTCGTGCAGGATGACCAGCGCACGGTAGGCGGTGTTGTTGCTGACGCCGTACATGTCGGCGAGTTCACTGGTCGACGGCAGCTTGTCGCCCGGCTTGAGTTCGCCGGTCCTGATCTTCTCAACGATCTCGTCGACGATGCGACGGAATGACGGCTGTGCAGTGGGCATGGTGATGACTCCGGTTGGTTCGGCACGTCCGATCATGCCCGAGCTACACCAGTAGCTGCAATAAGTGATGGCGTCGATGCGCAGGGCTAGACTCACGCCACTTAGTGGCGTAAGTTGCTCGGTGTCCGGCTCCGGTTGGTTCGGCAAACCTCGGGGGTCGGACCTCAGGTGGGCTCCGGGGTCGTACCGCCGACGAGGGCTGCGGTCGCGGGGCCGGCGGCCCGGTCGGCGTCCCCTACCCGGCGACCGGGCCGCCTTCCACGCGGCGCGACCGCGCGTCGCGTAGGACGGTCGACGAGGAGGGTGTGGCGTGTGCGACGAGCTGAACCTGTTCCATCGGAGGGGTCGGCGCAGGCGCCCGGGCCGACCGCCGAACGGCGGCTGGTACCGGTCGGGCTCCTGCCGACGGTTGACGGTCGGGCGGTGCCGGTGAGCCGGGAACGGTTCGTGGTGCACCTGCCGGTGCTCGCCGCCGACCTCGACGCCGCGAAGCGCTTCGCCCGGGCGATAACCCGGTCGCTGAGCTTCCTGCCGGACGTGGACCCGGCCGAGACGACGGTGTCCGAGGAGGACGCGCAGTTCGTACGCCATCGGGTCTTCTGCGACAGCCTGCTCGGCGATGGCCGGCGCTGCCCGCGACCGGCCGACCACGACGGCGCCTGCGGTCTGATCGCCTGCGCCGGACCCGGCGGCTGTTGACGCCGCGGCACGACGGAGGGCGGCTTCACCGGAAGCCGCCCTCCGTCACCATGTTGCCCGCTCCGCGCCGTCAGGGCGCTGCGGTGCAGGAGGTCACCCCGTCGCACCTCGCCTGCGGTGGGCGATGAGGAAGAACCCGCCGAGCGCGATCGCGGTGGCACCCAGCACGGTGAGGGGCAGCAGGCTTCCGGGGCCGGACGTGCCCGTGATCGGCAGCTGGCTCTTGGTCGGCGAGGCGGTGGGGCTGCCGGTCGGGCTGGCCGTCGGGCTGACCGTCGGGCTGGCGGTCGGGCTGGGGCTCGCCGCGCAGGTCTGCGTGAGCACGAACTGAAGTCCCGGCTCCGGCTCGCCGGTGACCACCGCGGTGGCGGTGACGAGCGTCCACCCCTCGGGAACGATCACCCACGCCTTGCTGGTGCCGATCCGCACGATCGCGCTGTCCTCGGCCTCGGGGATGGTGACGGTCGCGGTGCCGTCGCCCGGGATGCTGAAGGTGGCCGTGACCGAGACGAAGTCACGTGTCTGGTCGGGCAGGTTGAAGACCCAGACGTCCCGGTCCGGGTAGGGGCCGCCGCCCAGGTTGGGGTCGCAGTTCTGGGTGAATTCGGCGGCCGTGGTCGGGACGTTGCCCGGGTTGATGCTGATGGTGGTCGTGCTCTGGTCGGGCGACGGGCTCGGCTGTGGTTGAGCCTGCGCTGTCCCGGCGGCTCCGAGGAGCACTGCGCCAGCTGCCGCCCCTACGGCAATCAGCCGGATGAGTCCGATTTTCACTTTGTCCCCCATGACGTTGTGGTGCCCGTACAGGCTTTCGCTTTTGAGGCTAGTTGCCCGTTAAGGCCTAACTTGGGGGTTTTGGGAGTTTTGGGGATGACCGATCGGGCTCCGATGGCCGGGGCCGACACATCGGCGGTGCCACGGATGGAGGGGGTGCCCATCGTCGGCCCGCGTCGTCACGGTGCGGCACCTGTTCGCTGTCAGGGCCGGCCACCCCACCCTGGTTACTTGTGTGTTTCCGCCACATAGCCCGTGGGTGACGTCACTTCTAGCGTGAGCCGACAATGAGTTCCCTTCCCTCCGAGTCCTCACGTGGAGTCGCAATGACGGTCCGGACGACGCGGCGGGTGTTCCTCTCCGCCGCCACGATGATGGCCGCGGCGCTCGCCGCCACGGCCTGTGGCAGCCCGCAGGACACCGCCTCCGGCGGCGGCGACAGCGCCGCCCCGGTCAAGGTTGGTCTGGTCTACTCCCAGTCGGGAGCCCTGGCCAGCTACGGAAAGCAGTACATCGAGGGGTTCAAGGCCGGCCTCGACTTCGCCACCAAGGGCACCAACAAGGTGGGCGACCGGGCCATCGAGCTCACCGAGGTCGACGACGCCGGTGACCCGGCGAAGGCGGTCTCCGCGGCCAAGGACCTGATCGGCAAGGGAAACAAGATCATCGCCGGTTCGACGGCGTCCGGCGTGGCCCTCCAGGTGGCCCCGATCGCCGCGCAGAACAAGGTGCTCTTCATCTCCGGTCCGGCCGCCACCGACGCGGTCACCGGCGCGAACAAGTACACCTTCCGCTCGGGACGGCAGTCCTACCAGGACGTGGTGACGGCCAAGTCGTTCATCGGCGACCCGGCCGGGAAGAAGGTGGTCGTCTTCGCGCAGGACGGTGCCTTCGGCGACGCCAACGAGGCGGCAGTGAAGAAGGTCATCGGCGGCGCCGGCGCGACCGTCAGCAGCGTCCGGGCCCCGGCCAGCGCCACCGAGTTCACCCCGTTCGCCAGCCAGATCAAGGCCGCGAAGCCGGACCTGCTCTTCGTCGCCTGGGCCGGCACCACCGCCCCGGCCATGTGGCAGACCCTCGACCAGCAGGCCGTGCTCTCCTCCACCACGGTCGTCACCGGCCTGGACATCCGCGCCTCCTGGCCGACCTTCGGCGCCGCCGGCAGCAAGATCTCCTTCCTGTCGCACTGGTTCGACGGGGCCGCCGACACCGAGGCCGCGAAGGCCGCCAAGGCCAAGATCCCGGGCGGCACGCTCGACCTGTTCCACCCGGACGGCTTCGCCGCCGCACAGATGGTCGTCCGCGCCATCACCGAGGGCGGCGAAGACGTCGAGAAGATGGTCAAGGCCCTGGAGGGTTGGAGCTTCGACGGGGTCAAGGGCAAGATGACCATCCGCGCCGAGGACCACGCGCTGCTCCAGCCGATGTTCCAGGCCAAGCTGACCGGCAGCGGCACCGTGTTCACGGCGACCGCGCAGAAGAGCCTCACCGCCGACGAGACCGCGCCGCCGGCCGTGGCGATGAAGGGCTGAGAAGAAGATGCTCGCCACCCGCGGTCTGACCTGGCGGATCGGTGAGGTCGCCATCGTCGACAGCGTCTACCTCGACCTGGCGCCCGGGGAGTTCCTCGGCGTCATCGGGCCCAACGGCGCCGGCAAGACCTCACTGTTCAACCTGATCACCGGCCTGCGCCGGGCCACCGAAGGTCGGATCACCCTCGACGGGGAGGACATCGGCTCCCTCCCGCCGCACCGGCGGGCCCGCCTCGGGCTGGGCCGTACCTTCCAGGCGTCGTCGGTCTTCGGCTCGCTCAGCGTGCGGGAGAACGTCCGGCTCGCCGTGCAGGCCCACCGCGGGGGCTCGCTGAAGCTGTGGCGGCGGGCGGCGGCCGACCGCGAGGTCGCCGCCGCCGCCGACGCGGCGCTCGACCGGGTCGGCCTCGCCCACCGGGGTACGGCGCTCGCCGGCACCCTGGCCCACGGCGAGAAGCGGAAGCTGGAGATCGCCCTGCTGCTCGCCGGGGAGCCTCGGGTGATGCTGCTCGACGAGCCGATGGCCGGGGTCAGCGCCGAGGACGTGCCCGAGCTGGTGGCGGTGATCCGTTCGCTGACCGGCGACAGCGGCAGGTCGGTGCTGATGGTCGAGCACCACATGGACGTGATCCTGGAACTGGCCGACCGGATCGCCGTGATGCACCACGGCGCGCTGCTCGCCTGCGACACCCCGGAGACGGTGATGGCCAACCCCACCGTGCAAGAGGCCTACCTGGGAGAGTCCCTGTGAGCGCGAGGAATGAGCCTGGTCTGCGAGTCCCGCAGTTCGCGAACGGAAGGCGGCTCCGTGACTGAACCACGCCCGCGGCCTCCGCAGCCGAGAACCGGAGGTGGCCCGTTGGCCGAACCGATCCTCAGCGTGGAGGAGCTGTCGGTCCGGATCGCCGGGCTGCACATCCTCCAGGGGGTGTCCTTCACCGTCGCCCCGACCGGCGTCACCGTGCTGCTCGGGCGCAACGGCGTCGGCAAGACCACCACGCTCCGCGCGATCGTCGGCCTCACCCCGCCCGCCGGCGAGGTGCGCGGGACGATCCGGATGGGCGCGCAGAGCCTGCTCGCCCGCCCCACCCACCGGCTGGTCCGCGGCGGGCTGGGCTACGTGCCGGAGGACCGCTGCGTCTTCGCCGGCCTCACCGTCGCCGAGAACCTGCGGCTCGCCGAACGGCGGGGCACCACCCCCGCATACGACAAGGTCTTCGCGCTCTTCCCGGAGCTGGACCGGCGCGGACGGCAACGGGCCGGCTCGCTGTCCGGGGGGCAGCAGCAGATGCTCGCGATCGGCCGGGTGCTGCTCAACGACAACCGGCTGCTGCTGGTCGACGAGCCGACCAAGGGGTTGGCGCCGAAGGTGGTGACCGAGGTGGCCGAGGTGCTGGAACGGGTGGCCGAATCCGTGCCGGTGCTGCTCGTGGAGCAGAACCTGGCGGTGGTCCGGCGGCTCGCCCGCGACGCGGTGGTGCTCGCCGCCGGCCAGGTCGCCTGGGCCGGCGACGCGCAGCAACTGCTGCTGGAGACCGCACTGACGAAGTCTCTGCTCGGCGTCGGCTCGGCGGAGGTGCAGCACTGATGGACACCATCGTCCTGCTGACGCTGACCGGGCTCGGACTGGCCGCGCTCTACTTCCTGGTCGCCTCCGGCCTCTCCCTGGTCTTCGGCCTGGCCGACGTGCTCAACTTCGCGCACGGGCTCTTCCTCGGCGTCGGCGCGTACGCGACCTGGTGGGCGGCGGGGAACCTGCCCGGTGCCGGCGCGGACGGCCTCGGCTTCCTGGTCGCGGTCGCCTTCGGGGTGGCCGCCGGCACGCTGGTGGCGGTGCTGGTCGAGCTGGTGCTGATCCGGCCGCTCTACTCCCGCACCATCGAACAGGTGCTGGTCACCGTCGGCCTGTCGCTGGCCGGGGTGGCGCTGCTCCAGGCCACCTGGGGCGCGGACGCGCGGCCGTTCCCGCGCCCCGACTGGACCCGGCAGGTCACCTCGATCCTCGGCGCGAACGTGCCCAACGGGGGCCTGCTGCTGATCATCGCCGCGGTGGTGGTGCTCGGCGCGCTGCTCGCCTTCCTCCGCTGGACCCGCTACGGCCTGGTGATCCGGGCCGGGGTGGAGAACCGGGAGATGGTCACCGCGCTCGGCATCGACGTGCGCAAGGCGTTCACCCTGGTCTTCGCGATCGGCGGGGCCGCCGCCGCACTGGCCGGAGCGCTCGGCGGCGTCTACTTCGGCACCGTCTCCCCCGGGCAGGGCGGCTCGCTGCTGATCTTCGCGTTCATCGTGGTGGTGATCGGCGGGATGGGCTCGGTCGTCGGGTCCGCGTACGCGGCGGTCGCGGTGGGGCTGCTGCAACAGTTCGTCAACTACTACGGCACCTCCGGGCTGGGCGACGTCTGCGTGGTCGGGCTGCTCGCCGTGGTGCTGCTGCTGCGCCCCCAGGGCATCGCCGGAAAGGTGGCAACGGCATGACCGAGGTCAAGAGTCCCGAGGTACCGGCGCCCCCCGCCGCGGTGCCCGACGAGCTGACGCCGGGACCCGGTCGCTGGCACGGGCTGCGCCCGTTCCTGCCGCTGGTCGCGCTGGCGGTCGCGGCGATCCTGCCGTACTCGACGCTGCACCTGCCGGGCGTCTTCGAGGGGCCGGTGAACTCGCCGGGCACCCTGCAACTGCTCGCCATCTGCCTGGTCTTCGGCGGCCTCGCGGCCGGGTACGACCTGCTGTTCGGGCGCACCGGCATGCTCTCCTTCGGGCACGCGCTCTACTTCGCCGCCGGGGTGTACGGCACGGACATCCTGGTCACCCGGGCCGGGCTGCCGCTGTGGCAGGCGGCGGTGCTGACCGTCACCGGCGGGACGATCCTCGCCGCGCTGCTCGGCGCGGTGGCGCTGCGTACCGTCGGCATCGCGTTCGCCATGGTGACGCTCGCCTTCGCCCAGGTCGGGGCGATCCTGGTGGCCCGGGACTTCGGCGGGCTCACCGGCGGTGAGGAGGGGTTGCCGCTGGACGTCTCCGGGCTGCCCGAGGGCCTCGTCGGGGTGACCAACACGGTCAACCTCTACTGGCTGGCGCTGGCGTACCTGGCGGTGGTGGTCTTCGTGGTGCACCGGGTCTCCGGCTCGCCGACGGGCCGGGTGCTGGCCGGCCTGCGCGACGACGAACGGCGGATCGGGGTGCTGGGGCTGGACCCGTACCGCTTCAAGCTGGTGGCGTTCACCCTGGCCGGCGGCCTCGCGGCGGCCGGGGGAGTGGTCTACGTCCTGATCGTCGGCGGCGCCTCGCCGCACATCACCTCCTCCGAGCTGACCCTGTCGCTGCTGGTCATGGTGGTGCTCGGCGGGCCGGGGACCCGGTGGGGGCCGGTGCTCGGCGGCATCCTCTACATGTACCTGGACCACCGGCTGATCGCCTTCGGCACCTCCGACGCGGTCGACGCCCTGCCGGCGTTCCTGAGCCGCCCGCTCTCCCAGCCCCTCTTCGTCCTCGGCACCGTCTTCATCCTGGCCGTCTACTTCTTCCCCGGCGGCCTCGCCAGCCTCGCCCCCCGCCTGGCCCTCCTCCGCCACTCCCTGCGCGCCCCCTCCCGACCCCGCTAGCGCGTCGATCATGAGGTTGGCGGGGCGGCACTCCGGCGTGTCGCCCCGCCAACCTCATGATCGACCGAGGGGTCGGGCGGGGTCGCGGCCCCCCGTGTGGCCGCGACCCCGTGTGGGTCAGCTGTTGAGGAGTTCGTAGGCGGTGGCGGGGGCCTTCTGGACGTCGCTGCCGGTGGGGGCGGCGAGCTTCGGGGCCTTGCCGAAGTCGAAGTACCTGACGACGTACTTCGAGGCCTTCTGCTTGCCGGCGGCCGGGATGTCCAGGGTGAGCGAGGTGAGATTTCCGTCCGCCCCGACGACGGCGGTGAACGGGACCTGCTTGGCCGCGTCGCCGAGCGCCGCGATGTCCAGGCCCTCCATGGCGGTGGCGACGTCCTGGCCCTTGGTCAGGTCGACGGTGCCGACGTACGTCCCGTCGCCCTTCTCCTCGACGGTCTCCGCGGTACGGATGATCGTGGCGGTGTTGCCCGGGTCGGTGCCCTCGTAGACCGGGGCGTCGGCCGGGTCCTCGATCTTCGCGTTGTCCAGCGCCATCCAGCGCTTCGGCAGCTTGAGCAGCGCGTTGATGTCCTGCTTGCCGTCGAACGTCACCCGCATCCAGGCCTGCTGCCCGATCACCCGGAACGACAGGCTCATGGTCGACTTCAGCTCGGCGACCTTCTCGGCGACGGTCAGCTCCATCCCGCCGGCGGCCGGATCGACCATCCCGGAGACCTTCCCCGTCAGGTCACTGCCGGAGAACCGGAACGCCGGGTCCTTCTCGTCCGGCACGGCCGCCAGGAGCGCCGACTTCGGACTGACCGAAGGGGACGGTGCCGGGGCGGCGGACCCGCCCGCGCCGTCGGTCCCCGCACAACCGGCCAGGGCGGTGGCGGCCAGCACGGCGGCTGCGGTGGACGCGACCCACCGGATCGTTCCGGCGGTGCCGGTTCGCTGTGTCATTGCGTGACTCTCTTTCCAACGGGGCTGTTGCCGAGGCAGAGCTTGCCTGACCACACCGCCGGATCGCTGCCGATATGCTGCCGTGCGACTGCCGTGCGCCCGACCCGCAGGCAGCGGGGGAGTCAGGAACGGAAAACCGTATGTCAGAGGTGCTGCGCTTCGAGGTCCTCGGGCCTCAGCGCGCCTGGTACGGCGACCGGGAGCTCGACCTCGGTCCCGGTAAGCAGCGTGCTGTGCTGGCCGTGCTGCTCCTCTCCGCGGGTCGCCCGGTGCCCACGTCGCAGATCGTCGACGCCGTCTGGCCGGACGAGCCGCCGGCGAACGGCACGAACGTGGTGCAGAAGTACGTCGCCGGGCTGCGCCGGGTGCTCGAACCGGACCGGTCGCCGCGTACCCCCGGTCAGGTGCTGACGCTGACCGACGCCGGCTATCAGCTCCGCGTCGGCCCGGACGCGGTGGACGCGGTCCGCTTCGAGCGGGGCGTACGCCGGGCCGAGCGGAACCGGGAAGCGGGCCGGACGGCCGACGCGGTGGCCGAGCTGAAGGCCACACTGGGGCTGTGGCACGGCGAGCCCTTCACCGGCTTCGCCGGGCCGTTCTTCGAGTCGGCCCGGCACCGCTGGGTCGAGCTGCGGGCCACCGCCCTGGAGAGCTGGGCCGACCTGGAGCTGCGCCTGGGCCGGCACCGGGAGCTGATCGGCGAGCTGGTGGACCTGGCCGCCGAGTTCCCGGTGCGGGAGCGGCTGCGGCACCAGTTGATGCTCGCGCTGTACCGCAGCGGGCGGCAGGCCGAGGCGCTGGCCGCCTACCGGGAGTTCGGCGAGATGCTGCGCGACGAGTACGGCATCGAGCCGGGCGACGCGCTCCAGGACCTGCACCGGCGGATGCTTCGCTCCGACCCGGCGCTCATGCCGCCCACTGC
>NZ_JAMOKF010000487.1 GCF_023656545.1 Micromonospora phytophila
CCGGCCCGGCCTGCTCCAGCCGGACCGGCAGCGGCCCCCGGGCCAGCGCCACCCGGCGGACCGCGGCGTGCGGGACCGGGTCGAGCCAGCGCCGCACCTCGTCGGTGGGGGCCAGCCCGACGAACGCCGGGCCGTCCGGCGTACGGGCCTCCAGCCGGAGTCGTGCCTGCCCGGCGCGGGCGAACGGCGCCTCCGCGCGCAGCAGCTCGTCGAGGTCGGTGACGACCACCGCGTGGCCCGCGGTGTGCACGGTCTCGAAGCGGGCGGTGAAGGCCCCTCCGGGGTCGGTGTGCCGCGTGAGCATCCCCAGGGCGCCGCCCGCCAGCAGCGCCGGAATCCCGATGGTCAGCAGCAGCATTCCGGCGAGCGCCCGCACGAATCGCATTCGCTTCGTCCCCCTCCGTAGCCGGATACCCGGCCGACCTTACCGATGTCGAGCCGCTGATCAGCGGATATCCACGGCACGGTCGCAAAAGCGGTCGGCCCGCCGGGTGCTCCGGCGGGCCGACCCACTCAGGTACGCGTCACGCCTTCGGCGTCGGCTCCCGCCGGGTCCGGGCGAACGCCAGCCCGCCGAGCAGCAGACCGCCCGCCCCGGCGACCAGGCCGGCGACGCCCAAGGCGGTGGCCGCGCCGTCGCCGTCGTCCTCGGCGTCATCGTCGTCGTCCGCCTCGGTCCCGCCGGCCGTCCCGGTCGGGCCGGCCGACGGCGTGGCCGCGGCCAGCGTGAGCACCGGGGCCGGGCTCTCCGGCTCCTCGGCGCCGGCCACCGGCTCCTCGATCCACCGCTGCACGTTGCCGTCGGAGTAGGTCTGCAGCGTCTTGAAGACCATCGTGTCCACCTGCGGCAGCGGCCCCAGCGAGACCGGGAACTCCTGGAACTGGCCGGGCTTGACCCCGGCGTCACCGGTGGCGGTCCAGGTCAGCTTCGACACCACCTCGGAGAGCCGGCTGCCGTGCACCTCGACCGGCGGGTCGACCTTGCGCTTCTGCACCGCCACCGTCCAGCCGGGCACCGGCATGGTCGACACCGAGCCCACCGGGGCGTTCTCCGGCAGCACCACCTCCACCTTCGTGGTGGACGCCGTGTCGCTCTCGTTCGGCACCCGGAACGCGAACCGGCCGTACCCGCCCTGGGTCGCCTCCTGCGGGTTGACCGTGACGTGCGCCGACGCGGGCGCCGCGAAGCCGAACACGGCGGTGGCGACGGCGCCGAGCGCCAGGGCGGCAGCGGCGGTTGCGGAACGCCGGTGACGAATCATCTACGTGGAACCCTTCTAACGGATCGGCACGGTGGCGGTCACCGTGGCCTGGTCGATGTCGGACGTGCGAACGGTGACGCGCAGCTGCCACTCCCCCGCCGCCGGCAGGTTGATCTCCCCGGTGGCGTGGTTGTCCGTCAGCGGCAGCAGCGGGACCTCGATCGGTTCGATCCCCGCCGACGGCAGGGCGGCGGTGGCCCGCCACTCCACCACCGGCTGCGGCCGGTTGTCCTTTGTGTAGGCGTAGAAGTGCACGGTGTTGTTGCCCGCCTGCGCCGGGTCCAGCTCGACCTGAAGCGAGTAGATCGGGCTGGACAGCGTGGTCGAGAAGTAGCCGGTGGGGCCACCGGCGACGTCGGCGGCGGCGGTACGCGCCGGCGTGGTCTGCACCAGGGTGGCCGAGAGGCCGAGCACCACCGCGGTGACCGCCAGCTCCACCCAGATCGCCCGGCGCACCGGTGCCGGCCGCCCCGCCGCGGTGCGCCGGCGCACCAACTGCCGGGAGTACGCGGCCACCGCGATCACCAGGACGAAGAGCCCGATCTTGCCCAGCAGCAACTGCCCGTAGGTCGTGCCGAGCAGGGCGTCCGGGCTGGCCACCTCGATCAACGCCTGGACGGTGCCGGCGAGCAGCAGCGCCGACACGGCCAGCGCCGCCCAGCGCGACCAGATCGGCAGGATCGCCCCCAGCTCCCGCTCGTCGGCCCGGGGCAGCAGGAAGCCGGCGAGCATCACCAACCCGCCCAGCCAGACCGCCATGCTGCCCAGGTGCACCGCGTCGACCACGACGGAGACCGCCGGGGCGGGCGAGGCCGCCGGATGCCCGGCCAGCGGCCAGGTCAGCAACGTCGCCACCCCCAGGACGCCGAGGATGACCAAATCGGTGCGGCCCACCGGACCGGCCAGCAGCGGGCGGAGCAGGAACGCGGCCGCGGCCAGCAGCCCCAGCCGCACCAGGTGGGCGGCGCCGAAGGTGCTGCCGAGCACCGAACCCAACCCCTCGCCGGTGACGTCGAAAACGCCACCGCCGGCGGTGTAGGGCACCTGCAACCACAACTCGGCCAGGGTGGCCGCCGCCACCAGGCCGAGCCCCGCCCAGGCCAGCCGCGCGGCACCCCGCCGGGGCAGCCGCCGCGGCCAGAGCGCGGCGAGCACCAGAGCCGGGCCGACCAGCAGCAGCAGGCCGGCATAGCCGAGGTACTTGGCGACCTTGACCGCGTTGCCCACCACCGGGTCGGCCCGGGTGTCGTCCCCGGAGTCCACCGGCGGCGGCGACGGCGAACCGACGGAGTAGGTGAACGCGCCGGAGACCGGGTGGCTGTCGGCGGAGATCACCCGATAGCTGACCAGGTAGGTGCCGCGCCCCCCGGCCGGGTCCACCGCGACGGTCACCACGCCGCCGTCGAAGGTGGGCTCGCCCCGGTCGGCGCGGGAACCGTCCGGCGCGATGACCCGGATCTTGCCCGGCACCTTGCGGACGGACTCGCTGAAGGTCAGCACCACCTCGGCCGGCCCGCTCGGCACCACCGCCGAGGCGACCGGACTACTGCTCACCAGCACCGCGTGGGCGCTGGCCGGACCGGCCGGGGCGAGCAGCAGGGCGACGACGGTGACCAACAGGCCCACGGTGGCGCTGAACCGGGCGAGCCGGCGGCGATTGGCGGCAGTCATGCCGGCCATGGTGGTCGAAAAACCCCGCCCGCGCCCACCCCGGGCCGCCACCGCCCCGCGCCGGCCGGCGCCGTACGCCCCAC
>NZ_JAMOKF010000488.1 GCF_023656545.1 Micromonospora phytophila
GTCGGCGCGGCCGGCCGCCGTGGCGGCATGGGCTTGGCCGAGACCCGGGGCGCGCCCGGGGCCGGCGACGGCGTCGGGGTCGGCGCCGGAGCCGGAGCGGCCGCCGGAGGGGCGGCCGGTGCCGGAGATCCGGCGGATGCGACGAACGCGCTGCGCAGCCGTCGGGCGACGGGCGCCTCGACGGTGCTGGACGCGGACTTCACGAACTCGCCCATTTCCTTCAGCTTGGCGAGAACGGTCTTGCTTTCGACCCCGAGCTCTTTTGCCAGCTCGTGTACGCGGGCCTTACCTGCCACTGCACTCCTCACTCCGAGGTCGTGCGGGCAGTACCCGCAGCGACCTCACTCGTGCACTTGAAGCCTGGTCATTTCAGGGACTTCATCGTGTGCTCATGTCGGTCGTCCTACCCTGCTAGCGACCCTCGCCCGATCGGGCTGACCGGACGTAGTGGTTGGCGCATCGACGTGCTCCGCCAGCTCACCGTGATCAGGGATCCCGGTGATGCGCAGCGCCCGCCCGAAGGCGCGCCGCCGCACTGCTTGCGCGAAGCAGGCCGGATCCGGGTGCATGTGCGCTCCCCGACCCGGCATTCTGCGAGCCGGATCGGGCCGGAGGCTGTGACCAGCCTCGTCACCGACCGCGACGATCCGCAGCAAATCGCTGGCCGGCGCGCGTCGCCGGCAACCCACACAGGTGCGCTCCGGTTGTGCGCGTCGTACCACTGGAGGAAGTCTACCCCTAGGCGCCCGAGATCGCGCCGCCCGGCTCCGGGACGTGATCAGCCCCGCCCCGGCCGGCCGCGCCCGCCTGCTCCGCATCCGACCGGATGTCGATTCGCCAACCGGTCAGGCGGGCAGCAAGCCGGGCATTCTGCCCCTCCCGGCCAATGGCCAGGGAGAGCTGGAAGTCCGGAACGGTCACCCGGGCCGTCCGGGTCGCCAGGTCGACCACCTCGACCCGCAGAGCCTTGGCCGGCGACAACGCGTTGCCGACGAAGTTCGCCGGATCGTCCGACCAGTCGATGATGTCGATCTTCTCGCCGTGCAGCTCGCTCATCACCGCGCGGACCCGCTGCCCCATCGGGCCGATGCAGGCTCCCTTGGCGTTGACGCCCTGGGTGGTGGAGCGCACCGCGATCTTCGTACGGTGACCGGCCTCACGCGCGATCGCGCCGATCTCGACCGTGCCGTCGGCGATCTCCGGCACCTCCAGCGCGAAGAGCTTCTTGACCAGCGCCGGGTGGGAGCGGGACAGGGTGATCTGCGGGCCCCGCATCCCCTTGGCCACGTGCACCACGACGCAGCGGATCCGCTCGCCGTGGGCGTACCGCTCGCCGGGCACCTGCTCGGACTGCGGCAGAACGCCCTCCAGCTTGCCCAGGTCGACGCTGACGATGCCCTTCTCGGTCCGCGTCTCGTGCGCCTGCACCACTCCGGTGACCAGGTCACCCTCGCGGCCGACGTACTCGCCGAAGTGCACCTCGTCGGTGGCCTCCCGAAGCCGCTGGAGGATCACCTGCTTGGCGGTCATCGCGGCGATCCGGCCGAAGTCGTGCGGGGTGTCGTCCCACTCCCGCACCACGCTGCCGTCGTCGTCCAGCTCCTGGGCGTAGACCATGGCGGCCCCGGTCTTACGGTCGATCTCCACCCGGGCGTGCGATTCGGCGCCCTCGGTGTGCCGGTAGGCGGTCAGCAGCGCGGTCTCGATCGCCGCGAGGATCGTGTCGAACGGGATCTCCCGCTCGCGCTCGAGTGCGCGCAGCGCCGCGAGGTCGATGTTCACCTCTCCTCGTCCTCCACATCATCTTCGTCGTCGAAGTCGTCGGTGTCGTCGTCGAACTCTTCCGAGTCCGGCTCCTCGATCTCGTCGAGGCGGTTGAACTCGACCTGCACCCGGCCGGGGCCGAGTTCGGCGTGGGTCAGCTCGGCGCGGCCGGTCTCCGTCTGCAGCACCACGCGCTCGTCGTCGGCCTCGACCACCCGGCCGGTGACCTGCCGGTCGCCCGCGGGCTGCTCGCCGCGCAGCCCGGGCAGCGCGCCCCGGACGGTCACCTTGACCAGCCGGCCGACGTTGCGACGCCAGTGCCGGGGCAGGGTGAGCGGCCGGTCCACGCCGGGGGAACTGACCTCCAGCTGGTACTCCCCGGCGACGATGTCGTCGCCGGACTCCTCGGCCGCGTCGAGGGCGGTGGAGACGGCCCGGGAGACGTCCGCGACGGCGTCCAGGTTGATCCCGCCGTCGGCGTCCACCATCACCCGCACCACGTGCCGTCGGCCCGCCCGGGAGACGGAGAGGTCCTCGAGGTCGTAGCCGGCGGCGGTCACGACCGGCTCGATCACCTCGCGCAGCCGGGCCCGCCGGGTGGCGAGGTCACCGCCGCGCGGGCCGCCGGCGCGTTCCCCGCCCCGCTGGTCGTCGGCGCGTCGGGATTTCCCCGCCGGACCGGTCGACCTGGTGGCACGGCCACGCTGCGTCATCTCCGCACCCTTCTCTGGTCGACGGCGTCCCGATCGGTCGCCATGCCGGCACGCCACCGGGGCGGACGCGCCGGTGGCTGCGCAGAGCGTAACGCGCCTGCCGGGTGCGGACCCGGGCGGCGCACCGACGCCGGTGGCCCACGTACCGGCCGGGATGGTGTTGACTTGTCCGGTGGCGACGGGCAGAACGACGCAGCGCGACGGGACAAGCCGGCATTCCCGGCGAAAGGTGCTGCGCGCCGGGGCGCTCCTGGCGCTGGGCGGCGCCGCGGCGCCGCTGACCGGCTGTGATCTTTTCGACCGCGACGGCGGGCCGGCACCCGGGCCCGATCCGCTCGCGCCGCTGGTGGACGAGTCGCTCCGGCTGGCGGCCGCGCACCGGGACGCCGCCACCGCACATCCCACGCTGGCCGGCCTGCTCACCCTGACCTGCGGCACGTACGGCAACGTGCTGCGCTTCCTGCCGCCGCTGGTCATCTCCGACGACGAACTGGCCCGGGGCCTGGACATCCTGGACGCTGCCTTCGGCTGACGCT
>NZ_JAMOKF010000489.1 GCF_023656545.1 Micromonospora phytophila
GCGCTGGGGTCGCTGAAGGCCGGCGCCGACCGGGCCACCGTGCACGTGCACGGCGCCCGCCCCGACGGCACGGTGGTCGCCCAGGTCTCCGCCGGCACGCCGCGCCGTCCCTGCCTGGCCCTGCTCGATACGACCCGGGACCTCGCGCCGGTACGGACGGACTGCGCGACGACCCTGGGCGCGGACGGCCGCGGCGCGGTCTCGCCGGACGGACGGTGGCTGCTGGTGAACGGGCGGGCGACCGGCAGGGACACTTCCCTCCTGGTCGACCTGGACCGGCTCGGCACCCCGGCGGCGGTCCGGCCGGCCGGCCCGCCGCTGCCCGGGGCGGTGGCCTGGACGCCCAGGGCGACGGCGGTGTACGCCGACGCCTCCGGCGCACTGGTGTGGGTCGACGTCGGCCGGGTGCTCGCCGGTGAGCGGGCGACCCTGGACCCGGCGGACGCCCTGCGTTCCTCGGGCCGCCCGGTGCCGGTCACCGGCGCCGAGTTCTGACCGCGCCGGGGAGCCGGGGCCGCCCGTGCCGGTAGCGTCGGGCGATGAGCTCGCGTCCGCGGATCGACCTGCACACCCACTCCACCGCCAGCGACGGCACGCTCAGCCCCGCCGAACTGGTGCGGGCGGCGGCGGAGGCGGGGCTGGACGTCGTGGCGATCACCGACCACGACACCACCGCCGGCTGGGCGCCGGCCCTGCGGGCGCTCCCACCCGGGCTCAGCCTGGTCCGCGGCGCGGAGATCTCCTGCCGTTGGTACGGCCAGGAGCCGGCCGTCCCGCTGCACCTGCTCGCGTACCTCTTCGATCCGGACGCCCCGGAGCTCGTCGCCGAGCTGGCCCGGGTCCGGGCCGCGCGGGAGGTGCGCGGCGAGCGGATCGTGACGCTGCTGCGCGCCGACGGCATCGACGTGAGCTGGCCGGAGATCCTCGCGGGCGCGGGTGGCGGGGCGGTGGGCCGGCCGCACATCGCCGCGGCCCTGATCCGGGCCGGTCTGGTGGCCACCACCACCGAGGCGTTCGGCCCGGACTGGCTGGGGGAGCGGTACCGGCTGCCCAAGGAGGACATCGACGTCTTCCGGGCGGTCCGCCTGGTGCGCGCCGCCGGGGGCGTGCCGGTGTTCGCCCACCCCCGGGCCACCCGGCGCGGGCGGATCGTGCCGGACGAGCTGATCGCCGAGCTGGCGGCGGTCGGCCTGGCCGGGCTGGAGGCCGACCACGAGGACCACTCGCCGGCCGAGCGGGCGCACGTGCGCGCCCTCGCCGACGACCTCGGCCTGCTGGTGACCGGCTCGTCGGACTTCCACGGCACGCACAAGACCGTCCGGCTCGGCGCGTTCACCACCCACCCCGAGGCGTACGAGCGGATCGTCGCCGGAGCGGGCGGGGTGACCGAGGTCGCTTCCGGCTGATCCGCGTTTCCGCCGTAGCGGGCCCGACTACGTTGATCGCGTGGATGCCAAGCTGTTCGGCGAGGTCTTCGTGACCCTGCTGGTGATCGTCGACCCGCCGGGCATGATGCCCATCTTCCTCGCGCTGACCGGTCCGCTGCCGGCCCGGGACCGGAACCGGGCGGCCTGGCAGGCGGTCGCGCTGGCGCTCGGCGTGATCGTGATCTTCGCGGTGGCCGGTCAGACCCTGCTGGACTACCTGCACGTGGACCTGCCGGCACTCCAGGCCGCCGGCGGGCTGCTGCTCGTGCTGGTGGCGTTGGAGCTGCTGACCGGCAAGGCCGACGACCCGAGCCAGCAGGTCACCTCGAACATCGCGCTGGTGCCGCTGGGCACGCCGCTGCTGGCCGGCCCCGGTGCCATCGTGGCCACCATGCTCTTCGTCCAGCGGGCCGAGGGCGCCGCGGACTTCACCGCCATCGCCGCCGCGATCGTCGCGGTCATGGTTGCGGTCTGGGTGGTGCTCCGCTTCTCCGGCGGAATCGTCAAGGTCCTGCGCCCCGGCGGGATCGAGGTGCTGACCCGGATCGCCGGTCTGCTGCTGGCCGCGATCGCGGTCCAGCTCATCGCGGACGCGGTGGCCGCCTTCGTGACCCAGTACGTCAACATGGGCTGACCGGGGCGGATTCTGTCGGGGTCTGGTGGCAGGATCGCAGGCGTGCGACGAGCCTCTTCAGCCGGACGATCCTCCGCCACCGGCGGCCGGGCGCCCCGCCCCCGCGACGACCGGTCCGAGCAGCTCGGCTTCGAGGGCATGCCGGAGCGGCTCTTCGTCTGCACGCCCAGCAAACTCGGGGCGTACCTCGACTGCCCCCGGCGCTACCGCTACTCCTACGTCGACCGCCCGGCCCCGGCCAAGGGCCCGCCGTGGGCGCACAACTCCCTCGGCGCCAGCGTGCACACCGCCCTGAAGAACTGGTACGCGCTGCCGCTCGACCGGCGCCGCCCGGAGGCGCTCGCCGGGCTGCTCAAGGGCACCTGGGTCCGGGAGGGCTACCGCGACGACGAGCAGGAGCGGGCGGCCTACCGGCGGGCGCTGGGCTGGCTGGAGTCCTACGTCGAGACCCTGGAGCCCGGCGTCGACCCGCTCGGCGTGGAGCGGGTGGTGGCGGTCAAGACGGCGGTGCTGGCCTTCAACGGCCGGGCCGACCGGATCGACTCCCGCCCCGGCCCCGACGGCCCCGAGCTGGTCATCGTCGACTACAAGACCGGCCGCAGCGGGCTCGACGCCGACGACGCGCGCGGCTCCCAGGCCCTGGCGCTCTACGCGTACGCCGCCGAGCGGGTGTTCCGCCGGCCGTGCCGCCGGGTCGAGCTGCACCACCTGCCCAGCGGCACGGTCGTCGCGCACGACCACACCGTCGAGTCGCTGGCCCGGCAGCTCACCCGGGCCGAGGAGACCGCGCGGGACATCATGGCCGCCGAGCGGGCGGTCGGCGACGGCGCCGACCCGGACGAGGCGTTCCCGACCACGCCCGGCCCCCGCTGCGGCTGGTGCGACTACCGGCGCACCTGCCCGGCCGGTGCGCAGAC
>NZ_JAMOKF010000490.1 GCF_023656545.1 Micromonospora phytophila
CCCGGTCCCGGACGCCCACCCGGCTCACGAAACCGCCGGCCAGCAGCCCGCCACGACGTCGGGAAGACCGTCAAACGTGACCTGAGCATCACCGCACGTAAACAGCGCGCAGGTTAAAGAACAAGCTAAGGCCGATGGTCTTGTCCCGTGGATGCGCGATTGAGCAGGACTGCCAACTCGTGGTCCGGACAGTCCGCATCCAGTCCGCAAGAGGGCGACGGACGGCGGGGAGCAGTGTTAGATGTCGAGAGCCGTTTCCGCTGCTAGAGCCCGGTCCGTGCAGGTGGTCCGGGGTAGGCAACTTGATCTCATAATCCCTCGGTCGCGGGTTCGAGTCCCGCCCGCCCCACCAGCCATTTTCCCTGGTCGGCCATGCTGCCGCCGACCCGGACGCACCGCGTCGAGGTCCGGATCGCGCTTGGCCGGGTGCATGCCGGCAAGACCGTCACCATCCACGTCACCGACACCGAGCTGGCCATCGCCTGCGACGACGGCACCCGGTCGTTCGTCCGGTAGGGCGCTCCACCTGGACCCCGTCCGGGGGTGCTGGACGGTCTACGACTGCCCGACGAGGAGATCCGCCGCACCGCGGTTGCCGTCCACCCGGCGAGGCCACCCGTCTGGTTTGATCACCGAATGGGTTATGTCGGTTCCTACACCTGGCAACTTCGACAGTTGGTCGGGTCTCGACTGCTGCTCATGCCCGGAGCGCAGGTCATCCTCCTCGACTCGGCCGAGCACGTCTTGTTCCAGCGACGTCGTGACTCTGGTTTGTGGGAGATACCGGCAGGGGCAGCCGAGCCAGGAGGAAGCTTCGTCGACACCGCGATCGATGAGGTCCGAGAGGAAACCGGACTGATAGTTGAAGGCTCAGATCTCGTTGCCTTTGGTTGCCTATCTGAGCCAGACGCTCACGTCATTACCTATCCCAACGGGGACCGGATGCACTGCTTCGCCATGTGCTTTGAAACGCGACGATGGTCAGGGGTGATCGAACCGGAGAGCACGGAGGTGCTCGAAGTGGCCTTCGCTGATCCCGCAACGCCACCCGGCCCGCTGCAAGCACAAACTCGAGTTGTCCTGGAAATGCACGTCGCGTATCGCCTCACCGGCCGGTTCCAAGCCAGGTGATGCCTGGACTCACGGGCCATCCGTGGGCCAGTAACCATGGCACCCAGCGGTCATGAGCGGGCACGAGGGGCAACCGGGAAGGCCGCTGGTCGCAGGCGTTTCGGGCATCCCGGCCGGTGGAGCACGCTCTTCCAAACTGACGGTGCGGGCACGCCGCGCAGGGTGGTCAGCATCAACTGGAAGTTCTACGGCGTCCCGATCGCCTGGACCATCGACGGCGAGGGCGTGCGCACCGCCAGCGAGCCCATGGACAGCCTCGTCCGCTGGCCGGCGTTGGAGCGGGTCGAGCCCATCCCCGCTCACCTGATCTTCCGGATCGGGCGCTACCAGGTGCTCCCCGCGCGGGTCGACGGGCTGGACGCGGGGCAGTTGGCCGAGCTGCTGGCCTTCCTGCACGCCCGGGGTCTGCTCAAGGAGGAGCCGGAGAAGGCGGCCCGGCGGATCTCCCGCGCCTGACCACCGCTCGCCTCGTACGGCCCTCTGCTGCGTGGGCGGGCCGGTCCGGAGCGCCGCTCCAGGAGCATCTCCGGCCGTCCAGAGGACCACCTCGGGGCGTCCGCGACGAAGACGCGACCTTCGGCGTCGCGGACGGTGCGCCGAGTAGGTCGACGACATACCTCGCAGCGATAGCGGGCGGCGCGCAGAGCAGACCAGGCGGTCGAGAGGCGACGGGGTCGGGCGGACACGGGCTGACTCCTCGGCGTGTAACCAGGGCACGCAGAAGGCCCCCGGCGAGGTGCCAAGGGCCTGTGCGGGCGAGGCGAGGCCAGGGTGGGCAACTTGATCTCGTAATGCGTAGGTCGACGGTTCGATTCCGTCAGGCGGCTCGGCACAGAAGCCCAGGTCAGAGACCTGGGCTTCGCCCGTTTCCCAAGGTCGACAACCTCGCCGCTGGCCGTGCCGGTCCGCAAATAGTCCGCATCCCGCGCCGCGACCGCCTCGTCCAGCCGGTTGGCAACGGCGTCCAGGTCGGCACCGAACAGCCCGGCGTACGCGTCCAGGGTCATCGACGCCGAGGCGTGCCCGAGCATCCGCTGCACCGCCTTGACGTTGGCGCCCGCGGCCGCCTAGACCATCCCGCCGACCGGTTGTATAGCCTCGGCCCTTATGAGTTGGCTGCCTGACGACTTCTTCCACCCCGTCCATGTGCCCGTGCCCAACACCGCGCTTCACCTGCGGCCGATCCGGGAGGCGGACACCGCGCTCGACTACCCCGCCGTGATGGGCTCTCGAGAGCGCTTGTGGGAGATCTTCGGCCCGGCCTGGGCTTGGCCCAAGGAGACGATGACCTATGAAGAGGACCGCATCGACTTGCTGCGGCACGAGAAAGAAATAGCCGCGCATCAATCGTTCAACTACGCGCTGCTGGACGAGAAGGAGACGGCGATCCTCGGCTGCGTCTACATCGACCCGCCCGAGCGCACCGGCTCCGACGGAGAGGTCTCCTGGTGGGTGGTGGACGACCTCGTCGGCGGCGAGGCGGAGCGCGCGCTCGACGCGCTGGTGCCGCAGTGGATCGCCGCCGAATGGCCCTTCCAGCAGCCCCGTTATCTGGGCCGCGACATTACCTGGCAGGACTGGCTCGCGCTGCCGCGCGCCTCGTGACACGTCCGAGGCGGTGCTTGGATCTTCAGGCTGCTACGTCTTATAGCCAACCCGACTGTGGTGTCGCTGTTTGCCAGGGGGATCGCATAGTTGGACTGCCGAATTCCCCTCTTAAGGATCAAGGCGGCCCGCAAGGCGGCCCGCAAGGCGGCCCGCAAGGCGGCCCGCAAGGCGGCCCGCAAGGCGGGCCGCGCCGGCCCGGCCCGGCCTGCTGGCGACCTCCGGCCGGCATCGG
>NZ_JAMOKF010000491.1 GCF_023656545.1 Micromonospora phytophila
CACCGGGCGGCGCTGCCCCGGGCGGCCGTGGGCGTGCTGGCCGGGGCGCTGCTGATCGGCCTGGCCGCCGCGCTGATCGGCGGGGTCGCATGAGCGCGAGGAGTGAGCCGGTGTTGCGAGCCGTGCGGTCGCGAACAGAGGTGGCTCCCGTGAGCGCGAGGAGTGAGCCGGTGTTGCGAGCCCCGCAGTCGCGAACCGAGGTGGCTCCCGTGCGCGCGAGGAGTGAGCCGGGTCTGCGAGCCGTGCGGCCGCGAACCGAGGTGGCGCCGTGAGCTTCGGAGAGTTCCTGCTGGTCGCGGTGCTGGCGTTGCCGGCGTTCGGTGCGCTCGTGGTGGCCGCGACGCCCCGGGACCGGGCCGCCCGGGGAGTCGGCACGGCCGTCGCCGCGCTGACCCTGGTGGCCGCGGCGCTGCTCGCCCTCGGTGAGCGGACCTGGTCGACCTACGCGGCCGACGCTCCGGCGGTACGCCCCTGGCACCGGCTCGACCTGCCCTGGGTGCCCGGCCTGGACCTGCGTTTCCACCTCGGCGTGGACGGCATCTCCTGGCCGCTGGTGGTGCTGACCGCGCTGCTCACCCTGCTCTGCTGCGGCTACACGCTGTGGAAGGTCCCCGACGGCGGCAGCGGGCGGGCGCTGGTGGCGTTGCTGCTGGTTGTCGAGGTCGGCATCCTGGGCACCTTCCTCGCCCTCGACCTCGTGCTCTTCTTCGTCTTCTTCGAGGTCGTCCTGCTGCCGATGTACGCGATCATCGCTGGTTGGGGCGGCGCGGACCGGCGGCGGGCGGCCCGGAAGTTCGCCCTCTACACGCTGCTCGGCTCGGTGCTGCTGCTGGTCGGCGTCTACGTCGTGGTGGCCGCCGCCGGCACCGCCGACGTCGTCGCGCTGACCGGCGGGGCCGGGCTGTCCCGGGGCACCCAGCTCGCCGCGTTCACCCTGCTCGCGCTCGCGTTCGCGGTGAAGAGCCCGCTCTGGCCGCTGCACTCCTGGCTGCCCGACGCGCACACCCAGGCACCCACCGTGGGCAGCGTGATCCTCGCCGGGGTGCTGCTCAAGATGGGCACGTACGGCCTGGTCCGGATCGCGGTCGGGGTGGCCCCGGAGGGCGCCCGCTGGGCCGCGCCGGTGCTCGGCGTGCTGGCCGTGACGGCGATCCTGGTCGGCTCGCTGGTCTGCCTCGCGCAGGACGAGCTGAAGCGGCTGATCGCGTACTCCAGCGTCGGGCACATGGGCTTCGTGCTGCTTGGGGTCGCCACGCTCACCACCACCGGCATCCAGGCGGCGCTGCTCGGCAACGTCGCGCACGGGGTGATCACCGGCCTGCTCTTCTTCCTCGCCGGCGCGGTCAAGGACCGTACGCACACCGGCGCCCTCGCCGAGCTGTCCGGGCTGCGGGAGACCGCGCCCCGGCTGGCCGGGCTGCTCGGCTTCGCCGCCGTCGCCTCGCTCGGCCTGCCCGGGCTCGCCGGCTTCTGGGGCGAGGCGTTCGCGGTGATCGCCGCGATCGAGGTGGGCGGGGCGTTCTGGACCACCCTCGCCGTGTTGGCGGCGGTCGGCGCGGCGCTCACCGCGGCGTACTTCCTGCGGCTGCTGCGGCAGGTCACCCACGGCCGGCCCAGCCCGGCGGTGGGGCGGCTCACGCCCGGCCTGGCCGGCGCCGAGTTGACCGCCTGGGCGCCGCTGGTGCTGCTCGCCCTCGCGGTCGGGCTGGCCCCGACCCTGGTGCTCGGGGTCGCCGAGGCCCCGGTCGACGCCCTGGTGGAGGTGCTCCCGTGAGCGTGGTGCAGAGCGTCGACAACGTGGCGCTGCTCCCGGCGTACCTGGCCGCCGGGACCGCGGTGCTGGTGCTCCTGGCCGACCTGCTGGTCGCCCGGGCCCGGGTCACGCTGGCGACGGCCGCCGCCGGGGCGGTCGCCACGGCGCTCGGCGCGGCCCTGGTCGGCGCCGGGGACGAACGCCGGACCTTCTGCGTCGGCCCCGACTGCTCGTACGTCTTCAGCGGCCGGGCGGCGCTGGTCGCCGTGGTCGTCGCCCTGCTCACCCTCGGCGTCCTGGGGCTGTCGGGTCCGCTGCTGCGCGCCGGGCAGTCGCCGACCGGGGAGTACGCCTTCCTGCTCGCCTGCTCGATGACCGGCGGTGTGGTGCTCGGCGCGGCCGGCGACCTGATCACCCTGATCGTGGCGCTGGAGACGCTGACGCTGCCGCTCTACGTCCTGGTCGGGCTGCGCCGGGGGAGTCTGGCCAGCGCCGAGGCGGCGGTCACCTTCTTCGTGGTCAGCGTGGTCGCCACCACGCTGACGCTGCTCGGGGCGGCGCTGCTCTACGCGGCGACGGGTGGGTTGCACCTGGAACGGATCGGCGCGCTCCTCACCGACCGGCCGGAACTGCTCGACCTGCCGCTGACCACCGCCGCCGTGGCGCTGGTGGTGCTCGGGCTGGCCTTCAAGGTGGCGGCGGTGCCGTTCCACGCCTGGGCGCCGGCCGCCTACGACGGCGCTCCGCTGCCGGTGGCGGCGTACCTCTCCACCGCCTCGAAGCTGGGCGGCGTGGTGGCCCTGCTCGCGGTGGTGCGGTACGCACTGCCCGCCGACGTGACGGGCCCGGTGCTCGCCCTGCTGGCGGTGCTGACCATGACCGTCGGCAACCTGGTGGCGCTGCGCCAGCGCCGTACCGTCCGGCTGCTCGCCTGGTCCTCGGTGGCCCAGGCCGGTTACATCCTGGCCCCGCTCGGCGCGTTGGCGCTGACCGCCGGCCGCACCGCCGACGCCCGGACGGCCGCGTACGCCGCCGCCGTCGCGTACGCCGTCTTCTTCGTGGTGCTGGAGCTGGCGGCCTTCGCGGCCGTGGTGGCGCTGCGCCCGGCGGGCGCGGACGGCGGCACGGTCGACGACCTGCGTGGTGCGGCGCGGCGGCACCCGTGGCGGGCGGCGGCGCTC
>NZ_JAMOKF010000492.1 GCF_023656545.1 Micromonospora phytophila
ATGGCCGCGACGGCCATCGTCGGCGCGGCCAGCGCCGGCTCGTCGGTCACCCGGCGCAGCACCGTGGTACGCGTGTTCTGGTCGCCCAGGTCGTCCCGCGCCACCTGCACCTCGGCCAGCAGGGCGCCGGCGTCGGTCGGCCGGGCGCCCGGATCGCGCCGGGTGGCCCGGGCGACCAGGTCGTCGAGCGCCTTGGGCAGCCCGGGCACCAGCGTCGACGGCGCCGGGACGTCCCGGTCGACGTGCTGCCAGGCGACGTCGACCGGCCGGTCCCCGTCGTAGGGCACCCGGCCGGTGAGCATCTCGAACAGCACGATGCCGGCGGAGTAGACGTCGGTGCGCGGGTCGGCGTGCCCGTCGGTGACCAGCTCCGGGGCGACGTACGCGACGGTGGCCATCAGCTGGTTGCCGTTGTCGTCCTCGGCGCTCGCCTCGACCGCCCGGGCCAGCCCGAAGTCGGCGACCTTGACCACGCTGTCGATCAGGTTGGCCGAGCCTCCGGTGGGGGCCTCGGCGACCAGCACGTTCTCCGGCTTCACGTCGCGGTGCACCAGACCGGCCCGGTGCGCGGCGGCGATCGCGGCGAGCATCTGCTCGGCGATGGCCAACGCCTCGTCGGGGTTGAGCCGGCGCCGTTCGGCGAGCACGTCGCGCAGGGTGCGCCCCCGGACGTACTCCATCACCAGGTAGGGCAGGCCGGCGTGGGTGCCCTGGTCGTAGACCGCCACCACGTTGGGGTGGGTGAGCCGGGCGATCGTCTTCGCCTCGTCGGTGAAGCGCGCCACGAAGCCGGCCATCCGGGCCCGGGCCTCGGGGGCCTGGGACGGGTGGATGATCTTGACTGCCACGGTGCGCTCGAGGCGCTCGTCGGTGGCGGTGTACACGGTCGCCATGCCGCCACGGGCCACGCGACCGCGAATGCGGTAGCGCCCGTCGATCAGCGAGCCCAGCAACGTGTCGGCGACCTGTGTGTCCATCGGCAGGGAGTCTATGTGTCCAGGGGGTGAAGGTTGAACAGGATGCTACAGCCGGGTTCGGACGATAGCCGTCCCATCGCGGTCGCGTCCCCTCCGTGCCTGCTCAGCCGGTTGCTGCCGGCCCCGTACCGGACCCGGAGCCCGGCCCGCGGGCGCGGGGCCCGTCCGGCCGGGCGCCCCGCGTGCCGCGGCGGGGCCGGC
Source organism: Micromonospora phytophila (assembly GCF_023656545.1). Classification (GTDB taxonomy): domain Bacteria; phylum Actinomycetota; class Actinomycetes; order Mycobacteriales; family Micromonosporaceae; genus Micromonospora; species Micromonospora phytophila. Next base: position 1,179 of record NZ_JAMOKF010000492.1, read on the forward strand.
GGGGAGGTGCTGGTGCCGGCCGGTGAGTTCGCGCCCGGGCAGGCGGGGACGGGCCGATCCGGGGTGCCGTTGGTCCGGGCCGGGCGGGGCATGGCAGGGTGATCGGGTGACCGACTCCGTACCCGCCGATCGGGCCGTGCCCGGCCCCGAGCTCGCCGGCCCCACCGACGCCGACCGCTGGCTGACCCTGCCGGACGTCGCCGAGCGCCTCGACCTGTCGATCAGCAAGGTCCACCAGATGATCCGGGACCGGGAGCTGATCGCGGTGCGCCGCGACGGCGTCCGCCGGATCCCGGCGGACCTGGTGGCCAACAGCACGGTGCTCAAGCACCTGCCCGGCGTGCTCAACCTGCTGACCGACGCCGGCTACGACGACGAGGCCGCGCTGCGCTGGCTCTACGAGCCGGACGACACCCTGCCCGGCGGGACCCCGGCCGCCGCGCTCTCGGGCGACCAGGCCCGCGAGGTCAAGCGCCGCGCCCAGGCCCTCGGCTTCTGACCCACCTCCGCTCACCCAACGGGTGGGCGTGGGTCAGTCGGCGCGGCGGGTGGCGGCGATGGCCAGGTCGACCAGGGCCTGCCGGGCCTCGGTGTCCAGGTCGACCGCGGCCAGCGCGGCCAGCGCGGTGTCGGTCAGCGTGACGATTCGTTGCTCGGTACGCGCCAGCGCGCCGCTGGCGGTGATCAACTCGCGCAGCCGCACGACCCCGGCCTCGTCCAGCCCCGGGTCGCCGAGCCCGCCGAGCAGCAGTTGGCGGCCCGCGTCGTCGGTCGTCTCCAGGGCCGCCGCCACCAGGTACGTCCGCTTGCCCTCGCGCAGGTCGTCGCCGGCCGGCTTGCCGGTCTGGGCCGGGTCGCCGAAGACGCCCAGCACGTCGTCGCGGAGCTGGAACGCCTCGCCCAGCGGCAGCCCGTACGCGGAGTACGCCGTCCGGACGTCCGGCGAGGCGTCGGCCAGCGCGCCGCCCAGCAGCAGCGGCCGCTCGACCGTGTACTTCGCCGACTTGTAGCGGGCGACCTTGCCGGCCCGTTCCAGCGAGGTGTCCCCGGTGGCCTGGGTGAGCACGTCGAGGTACTGCCCGACGGTGACCTCGGTGCGCATCTCGTCGAAGACCGGCCGGGCCCGGGCCACCGTCCGCGGGTCGAGCCCGGCGGAGTGCAGCAGCTCGTCCGACCACACCAGGCAGAGATCGCCGAGCAGGATCGCCGCGGCGTCGCCGAAGCCGTCCGCGTCGCCGCCCCAGCCGGCCGCCCGGTGCCGGGCGGCGAACCGCCGGTGCACCGCCGGCTCGCCGCGCCGGGTGTCCGAGCGGTCCATCAGGTCGTCGTGGATCAGGGCGCTGGCCTGGACGAACTCCAGCGCGGCCAGGGCGGTCACCACCTGGTCGGTGTCCACCCCGCCGGCGCCCCGGAACCCCCAGTAGGCGAACGCCGGCCGCAGCCGCTTGCCGCCGCCCAGGACGAACGCCTCGATCGCCTCCGCGACCGGGACCAGGGCGTCGTCGACCCCGGTCATCCAGGTGCGTTGGGTGGCCAGGAACTCGGCGAGGGCCTTGTCGATCCGTTGACGCAGCCCGGCACGGTCGACCGGGGAAACGGGAGCAGCGTGGGTCACGCCACGACGCTAGCCGGTCGGAGTCGACCCCGTCGCCTCAGTGTGGCCCCGACGCGCCGCCCGGTGGCGTCGATTTCGGTCGCAGTCCCGGACCCGACGGCGGCCCCGCCGCCCGGGGCAGGTAC
>NZ_JAMOKF010000053.1 GCF_023656545.1 Micromonospora phytophila
CACCCGCCGCGGCCCCGCCGGACCCGGCTGCGGGCTCCGCGCCGGCCGGCCCGGTCGGCTGACTGCCGGAGCGTCCGCCCGTGCCGCCGGTACGCCCCTTCGCCGGGCCACGCCCACGGGCCGGCCCGTCACCGGCGGTGCTCAGTTGTTCATCCGACACGGCGTACCGTCCCCTCGCCGACGGCGTACCGGGCGCCGCGCAGGGCCGCCGGCACGTCGTCGTCCACCGCACAGGTCACCAGCAGTTGACTCGCCCCGCCCACCAGCTCCGCCAGCCGCTCCCGCCGCCCGGTGTCCAGCTCCGCGAAGACGTCGTCGAGGACCAGCACCGGCTCGATGCCGTCGGAGCGCAGCAGGTCGTAGGCGGCCAGTCGCAGGGCGAGCGCGTACGACCAGGACTCGCCGTGGCTGGCGTACCCCTTGGCGGGCAGCGGGCCGAGGGTCAGCGTGAGTTCGTCGCGGTGCGGGCCGACCAGCGTGGTGCCGCGCTCGATCTCGGCGGAGCGCGATTCGGCGAGCGCGGCCATCAGCGCCGCCGCGAGCGTCTCCCGGTCGGTGGTCGGCTCCGCCAGGTCCACCGACGGCCGGTAGGCGATGCCGGCCGCGCCTCGGCCGGCCGCCACCGCGTCGTACGCCTTGCTCACGTGCGGCGCCAGCGCGGCGACCAGCTCCAGCCGGCCGGCGAGCAGCTCCGCGCCGTGCCGCGCCAGGTGGGTGTCCCAGACCGCCAGGGTCGACAGGTCCCCGCCGCGCGTGCCGCCGGTCTTACGGGCCAGGTAGGCCGTGCGCAGCAGGGCGTTGCGCTGCTTGACCACCCGCTCGTAGTCGGCACGCACGCCGGCGAACCGGGGCTGGCGGCTGACCAGCAGGTCGTCGAGGTAGCGGCGGCGCTCGGCGGGATCGCCCCGGACGAGTTCCAGGTCCTCCGGGGCGAAGAGCACCAACCGGAGCGCGCCGAGCACGTCGCGCGCGCGGCGGGCCGGTGACCGCCCCAGCCGGGCCCGGTTGGCCTTGCCGGGCACGATCTCCAGCTCGACCATCAGCTCGCGGCCCTCGTGGGCCACCGCGCAGCGGATCACCGCCGAGGCGGCGCCCATCCGGACGAGGGGGGCGTCCGTGGCGACCCGGTGCGAGTCCAGGGTCGCCACGTAGCCCAGCGCCTCGACCAGGTTGGTCTTGCCGACGCCGTTGGCGCCGATCAGGACGTTCGCCCCCGGCTCCAGGTCCACGCCGACCCGCTCGTAGGAGCGGAAGTCGACCAGTTCGAGCCGGCGGACGTACACAGGCTGTGGATACCGGTCAGCGCTTGTGGACGGCGTGTCCACCGAACTGCTGGCGCAGCGCGGCGACGGCCTTCATCGCGGGCGAGTCGTCCTGGCGCGAGGCGAACCGGGCGAAGAGCGAGGCGGTGATGACGTTCAGCGGCACGGCGAGCCGGACCGCCTCGTCGACCGTCCAGCGACCCTCGCCGGTGTCCTCGGTGTAGCCGCTCAGCTCGGCCAGCTCCGGGTCCTCGTCGAGGGCCCGGTCCAGCAGGTCGAGCAGCCAGGAGCGGACCACGGTGCCCTCGCGCCAGGACTTGAACACGCCCGGCACGTTGGTGACCAGCTCCGACTTGGCCAGCAGCTCGTAGCCCTCGGCGTAGGCGTGCATCAGGCCGTACTCGATGCCGTTGTGCACCATCTTGGCGTAGTGCCCGGCGCCGACCGGCCCGGCGTGCACGAAGCCGAACTCGCCCGCCGGCTTGAGCGCCTCGAAGATCGGCATGAGCCGCTCGACGTGCTCGCGGGCCCCGCCGACCATCAGCGCGTAGCCGTTCTGCCGGCCCCAGACGCCGCCGGAGACCCCGGCGTCGAGGTAGCCGATGCCGCGCTCGTTGAGCCGCTCGGCCCGCGGCGCGTCGTCGCTGAAGCGCGAGTTGCCGCCGTCGATGATGATGTCGCTCTCGCCGAGCACGCCGGCCAGCTCGTCGATGGTCGCGTCGGTGACCCCGGCGGGAACCATGACCCAGACGGCGCGCGGCGACTCCAGCTTCTCCGCCAGCTCCGCCAGGGTCGCGACGTCGCTCAGCTCCGCGTTGTGGTCGAAGCCGACCACCTCGTGCCCGGCGGCGCGCAACCGCTCGCGCATGTTGCCGCCCATCCGGCCGAGCCCTACCAGGCCGAGCTGCATCTGTTCCTACCTCCGTGCGTGCGGGTCTTCTCGGGCGCGATCAGCGGGAGACGCGGATCGGCATGATGAGGTATCGGTACCCGGGGATGACCTCGCCATCCTCACCGGCAGGCGAAATCACCGCCGGCTTGAAGGCGTCGACGAACGAGAGCACAGCGAACTGGGCCCCCAGGTTGGCGAGACCGTCGATCAGGTACTGGGGGTTGAAGCCGATGGTCAGCGGGTCACCGGTGAAGGTGGCCTCCATCGCCTCGCTGGCCCGCGCCTCCTCGGTGCCGCCGGCCTCGACCACCAGCCCGTCGGTGCTGAAGCTGAGCAGCACCGGGGTGGTCCGCTCGGCCACCAGGGCGACCCGCTTCACCACCTCGATCAGGCTGCTCACCGCCACCCGAGCCTCGGCGTTGTGGGTGGCCGGGAAGAGCGAGCGCACCGGCGGGTAGTTCGCGCCGTCCAGCAGCCGGCTGGTGGTCCGGCGGGTGCCACCGGCGAAGCCGATCATCCCCTCGCCGGCCGCGCCCTGGGAGAGCGCCATGATGGCCTGGCCGCCCAGCGGGCCGAGCGCCTTGGCGGTGTCGTTCAAGGTACGGGCCGGCACCAGGGCGTTGATGCTCACCTCGGGGTCGTCCGGGTTCCACTCCATCTCGCGCAGAGCCAGCCGGTAGCGGTCGGTGGCGAGCATGGCGAGCGTCCTGCCCGAGAGCTCGATGCGTACGCCGGTCATCATCGGCAGCGTCTCGTCGCGGCCGGCGGCGATGGCGACCTGGGCGACCGCGGCGGCGAAGGCGGCGGCGTCGACGGTGCCGGCGCTCTCCGGCATCTCCGGCAGGGACGGGTAGTCCTCCACCGGCATGGTGGGCAGGGTGAACCGGGCGCTGCCGCAGACCAGTTCGAGGTGGGCGCCGACCGCGGCGATGTCCACCGGCTTGGCGGGCAGCGCCTTGGTGATCTCGGCGAGCAGGCGGCCGGAGACCAGGGCGGCGCCGTCGGCGTCCCCGTGCACCTCGACGGTGACCTGGCTGGAGACCTCGTAGTCGAAGCCGGAGACCTGCAGGTTGCCGTCGGTGACACGGAGCATCACTCCGGCCAGCACCGGTACGGACGGCCGGTTGGGCAGGCTTTTCGCGGTCCAGGCCACGGCCTCGGCGAGCGCGTCGCGCTCCACTCGGAACTTCATCAATGCCTCCGCGTCGACGTCAGCGACAACTCTCTCATGCCGACCGCTGCCTACCGACCCGCCTGACCGTGCGGGTACCCATCGCACCTTAGGGCGCGTGGGCATCGGCTGTGCGTCCGACCCCGTGGATCCAGGTGCCCGGGCGACTGCCGACGGCAGCGTCCGGCCCGATCCACAGGAAGTCCAACGGTGATGATTGGTTTTTGTTCTCTTAGAAGAGATAACTCATCGTCTTCATCGCACCTGTGCAAACTGTGGAGAACCCGCGTTCGCGCAGGTCAGACAGGTTATCCACCGGTGGTTTGGCTGTGGAGAACCAGGGGTACAAGTCGTGTCGCGATCCACAGGCCGCCGTTACCCCCAGGCTGTCCACGGTTGTCCACCGGTTGTCCACCGGTAATCCACCGACTTTCTCCCCAGTCCTGTGGATCACCGGAAGCGACCCGACCGGCGTCATCCCCAGAACCTTCAACAGCCCGCCCACAGGGCGACCGTCTCCGGTGGACAACGTCGTGGTTGTCCCCAGGCGTCCACAGCGTTGTCCCCAGGGTTTCTCCACAACCTGTGGGTAACCGGATGGGGGCGGACCGTAGTTTTCCACAGGCGGTGGACAACGAGATGTGGACAACGAGTCGGAAGGTGGACGGTCACGGCCTCGATGCTGTGGTCTCCACCATGTCGAGGGTCAAGCCGCACCGGCTCCGGAGGACGAGACGAGCCGGTCGCGGAGAACGAGAAACGCCCGGCCGGTGGTTCCGGCCGGGCGTGTTCCGTGCTCGTCCCCGTCGCGCGACGGGGGGCGTACGCCTCAGGTGTTCTGCTTGATCCGGTTGGTCAGCTCGGCGATCTGGTTGTAGAGCGAGCGCCGCTCTGCCATCTGCTGGCGGATCTTGCGGTCGGCGTGCATCACCGTGGTGTGGTCGCGGCCACCGAACGCCTGCCCGATCCGGGGCAACGACAACTCGGTCAGCTCGCGGCACAGGTACATGGCCACCTGGCGGGCGTTGACCAGCACCCGCGAGCGGGACTGGCCGCGCAGGTCCTCCAGGCTCACGCCAAAGTAGTCGGCGGTGGAGGCCATGATCTGGTCGGCGTTGATCTCGGGGCCGGAGCCGTCCGGGATGAAGTCCCGCAGCACCTCCTCGGCCAACGACAGCTCGACCGTCGAACGGGTGAGGCTGGCGAACGCGGTCACCCGGATCAGCGCCCCTTCCAGCTCCCGGATCGAGCTGGACACCCGGGAGGCGATGAACTCCAGCACGTCCGGCGGGGCGTACATCCGCTCCTGTGCCGCCTTCTTCTGCAGGATCGCGATCCGGGTCTCCAGGTCGGGCGGCTGGATGTCGGCGAGCAGGCCCCACTCGAACCGCGTCCGCAGCCGGTCCTCCAGCGTGGCCAGCTGCTTCGGCGACCGGTCGGAGGTGATCACGATCTGCTTGTTCGCGTTGTGCAACGTGTTGAAGGTGTGGAAGAACTCCTCCTGGGTGCGCTCGCGGTTCTCCAGGAACTGGATGTCGTCGATCAGCAGGATGTCGACGTCGCGGTAGCGCCGCTGGAACGCGCTGGTCTTGTCGTCCCGGAGCGAGTTGATGAAGTCGTTGGTGAACTCCTCGGTCGAGACGTACCGCACCGAGCGAGCGTTGCCCAGCGTCGTCGCGTAGTGCCCGATGGCGTGCAGCAGGTGCGTCTTGCCCAGCCCGGAGCTGCCGTAGATGAACAGCGGGTTGTACGCCTTCGCCGGCGACTCGGCCACCGCCACGCTCGCCGCGTGGGCGAACCGGTTGGACGAGCCGATGACGAACGTCTCGAACATGTACTTCGGGTTGAGTCGGTTGCCGCCGCTGTCCCCGCCGCCGGGCAGCCGCCGGTCGTCCCGGCCGCCGGGCCGGTGATCCCCGCCACCCCGCCCCGGCCCGCTGTCGGTGCCGTTGTCGCGGGGAAGCGACCGGATCACGTGCTGGTCCCGGGGGGAGCCCGCGTCCTCGCGGTAGCGCGGCTCGTACGGGCGGGTGTCGGCCGGCTGCGGGTCCAGCCGGGCGGACCGCTCGTCGAAGCCGCGCCGTTCTCCGGCGCGCCGTGCCGGGCCCGGACGGTCGGGGCGCGGCGGCTCGGCGAAGGCGGTGCTGAACAGGGCCTCCTGGCCGGTCGGCCCGACGCGGTGGCCGTCGTCGTCCGGCAGCGGCGCCGACTGCTGGTCCCCCCGCCGGTCGGGGTGCGCCTGCTCGGGGATGAGCGTCGACTGCGGCCGACCCCCGTCGAGCGCGGCGTCGTCCCGCGGGCCCGGGCGGTCGTCGTACGCCGCGAGGCCGTCGTCGTAGTCGACCGGTCGGCCGTCGTAGTCGACCGGGGGCGCTTCGGCGGCGCTGCGGTAGACCGTGCCCGCCGGGTGGCCGGCGCCGTCCTCGGGGACGCGGACGGTCACCGCCACCTGGATCGGGCGACCCAGCCGGCGGGTGAGCGCCTCGGTGATCGCCGGGCGCAGGCGGGACTCGATCACGTCGCGGGTGAACGCGTCGGGAACAGAGAGCAGCGCGGTGTCCTCGACGATGGCCCGAAGCCGGGTCAGCCGCAGGTACGCCCGCTGCTGCGCGGAGATGATCTCGTCGGCGAGCTCGTCTGTCGTCGCCGTCCACACCGCGGCAAGGTCGGTCGTACCGGCCACCGTCGTGCCCCCCTCGCCTCTGCTCCCGGACGCCGCCGTCTTCCCAGTCGGCCGTCCCGGGCCCGCCGCGTCGGAGCGGGTGGAACATCACCCACCCGGACGGCCGACCGGTCCTCGTCCACAAGTTATCCACAGCCTGTGTACGTACCGATTGTGGCCGCCCGCCGGACGCGGGTCGGACCTGCCCCTGCCTGAAGGGCGCTGAAGCGGGTTCACCGTGCCGAACGATTCACTGCCCTGTCCGGTCTTGCCCGCCAGTGACGACCGGACCTTTCGACGTTGACCGCAATCGGGCACGGTAACAGCGATGTCGGCGCGTCTTCAACCGCCGACGCGTGGCGACCCTTGTCGGCATCAGCGAAAACCGCCGCATCGGTCGTCGGCGCGCCCCGTGTCCGCCCTGCTGGGAGTGTTTGACGGTCATTGCACCCCTGCGTAGGCTGGAGCGGCTGCTCTCTCGCCCTCTGCTAGGGTGATGGGTGCTTGCTGTCCGTGGCCGCCGCCCCGCATCGCCGAGGTTCCGTGCCACCGGGCAGCACCGATCGGGGGCCACCGCCGAGGTGGCCTGGACCACCACACGACCCCGGCGACCCCTCGTCCGAGGCGTACGAAAACGGAGAGCCTGACGTGAGCAAGCGCACCTTCCAGCCGAACAACCGCCGGCGCGCGAAGACCCACGGCTTCCGGCTGCGCATGCGCACCCGTGCCGGCCGCGCCATCATCGCGACCCGTCGCTCCAAGGGCCGCACCCGCCTGTCGGCCTGAGGCCGACCGGTCCGGGGGGCGTGGGCAGTCGTGCTGGCGGCCGCACAGCGACTGCGGCGCAGCACTGACTTCGCCGCAGCGGTCCGGGGTGGCAGACGCGCCGGTCGTGGCGTCGTCGTCGTCCACCTGACCCTGCCGGTGACCCCCGAGCCCGGGACAGCGATCTCGCCGGAGCCGGCGCGGAACGTCGGTGCGGAGCAGCCCTCCACACCGACCCGCGCCGGCTTCGTCGTGTCCAAGGCCGTCGGGAACGCCGTGGTCCGCAACCGGGTCCGGCGTCGGCTCCGGCACCTGGTCCGCGAGCGGCTGGCCGAGCTGCCGGCGGGGAGCACCCTGGTCGTACGGGCGCTGCCGGCCGCGGCCGACGCGTCGTACCCCCGGCTCGGCGCCGACCTGGACGCGGCGATCGCCGCCGCGCGAGCACCCCGAGGGCGGCGGTCCCGGTGAGCACCGGACCTGCCGCGCCCCGGCCCGCCACCACAGGTGCCCGGGTGCTGATCGGGCCCATCGTCGCGTACCGTCGGTGGATAAGTCCGGCTCTGCCGGCCCGCTGTCGGTTCTACCCGTCGTGCAGTGCGTACGCCCTAGAGGCGGTGGCCCGGCACGGCGCGTTCAGGGGAACCGGCCTCACGGTCCGGCGGTTGTTGCGTTGCCACCCCTTTCACCCAGGTGGACATGACCCGGTGCCGGAGCCGGGCGGTCGCCGCCGTGCCGATGTGACTGGAGCCTGAGAATTGAGTCTCGACTGGATCTACTTCGCGATTTCGTGGATCCTGCTGGCCTGGCATGGGGCCTGGGACGCCATCGGGGTGCCGGACACGGCGGTGATCGGCACCAACTGGGCCTGGATCCTCGCCATCGTCTTCCTGGTGGTCACCGTCCGGGTGATCCTCTTCCCCGTCTTCGTCAAGCAGATCAAGTCGCAGCGGGCGATGCAGGCTCTCCAGCCGCAGGTGAAGGCGCTGCAGGAGAAGCACAAGGGTGACCGGGAGACGCTCCAGAAGGAGATGATGGAGCTCTACCGGAAGGAAAAGGCCAACCCGCTGATGGGCTGCCTTCCGATGTTCCTCCAGATCCCGGTCTTCCTCGGTCTCTTCCACGTGCTCCGCCGGCTCGACCCGGCCAAGCAGAGCAAGACCCTCTACGGCTGGACGGTCGACCAGTTCGAGAGCGCCTCGGCCGCGAAGATCTTCACCGCGCCGATCGCCGGCAAGTTCGGCTCGACCGCCGACGAGCTGGCCCGCCTCGGCGCCAACGGCACCACGGTCAAGATCATCGCCGGCATCCTGGTCCTGGTGATGATGGGCACCACGTACCTCACCAGCCGTCAGATGATCCTCAAGACCGGCTGGGCCGAGGACCCGCAGCAGCGGATGATCCAGAAGCTGATGCTCTACGGCATCCCGCTGTCGCTGCTCATCTCCGGCGCCATCTTCCCGATCGGCGTGATCATCTACTGGGTCACCAACAACCTCTTCACCCTCGGCCAGCAGCAGTGGGTGCTGCGGAAGTTCCCGCCGATGGTCACCGCAAACAACACCACCACCGCCCCGCGCAGCCCGGTGCAGCCGGCGAAGACGGGTGGCCTGCTCGGCCGCCGGGCCAAGCCGGCCCCCCAGGCCCCGGCCAAGCCGGTCGCGCCGAAGGTCGCCGGCCCGAAGCCGGGCGCCAAGCCGGTCAACCCCAAGAAGAGCCGCCCCGCCAAGCGGCAGGGCTAATCCTCCGGGCCGCCGTCGGGAGACCGGCGGCGGCCCGTTCCGCATCGCGCAGCCGCCGTACGGCCGGCGCCGGGCGGAACCCGGCGCGCGCGACGCGGCCACGGGCGACACTGCCCGTACAGACGTGCCCGTGGGCACCGGCGACCTCCCGCCGGCCCCGGGAAACCAGCGGACCCGACGGTCCGGCCGAGCGACTACGGAGATGAGACCGTGACCGACACCAGCACCCCCCGCGCTGAGAAGTCCCTGGACGAGGAGGGGACCACGCCGATCGCGGCGAACGGCGACGGCGAGCCCGAGGAGACCGGCACCGAGTCGGGCGCCCGGGAGAAGAAGGCCCTGGGCGAGAGCGAACTGTTCGAGCAGAGCGAGATCGCCGCCGACTACATTGAGGGCCTGCTCGACGTCCTCGACTACGACGGTGACATCGACGAGATGGTCGCCGCCGGCCGTCCCGTCGTCGAGGTCGTCGGCGACGGGCTGCAGAACCTGGTCGGTCAGCGTGGCGCCACCCTGGAGGCCCTCCAGGAGCTGGCCCGGCTCGCCGTCTTCCGGCAGACCGGTTCGCCGAGTCGACTGCTGCTCGACGTCGGCGGCTACCGCGCCAGCCGTCGTAAGGAACTCGCCGCCGTGGCCAAGAACGCCGTCGAGAAGGTCAAGGAGCACGGCGAGCCGGTCCGCCTGGAGCCGATGTCCGCGTTCGAGCGCAAGTGCGTGCACGACGTGGTCAACGCCATGAGCGGGGTGGAGAGCGAGTCCGAGGGCGTCGAGCCGAACCGGCGCATCATCGTCCGGCCGGCGGACTGACCGGGTGACACACGACGACACCGCGGCCGGTGCCGTGGACGGCCCGGGTGGCACGCCGCCCGGGCCGTCGGCTGTCCGCTCCGAACCGCCGGTGACTTCCGACCCGTCCGTCACTCCGGACGACAACGAGCCCACGGCGTCCGACGCCCGCACCCCGTCGCCGGCCGACGCGGTACTTCCGCCGGAGCTGGCCGACGCGGCCCGCACCCTCTTCGGCGACCGGCTCGACCTCGCCGCCGCGTACGCCGAACTGCTGGTGACCGAGGGCGTCGTCCGGGGTCTGATCGGCCCTCGTGAGGCGCCCCGCATCTGGGACCGGCACCTGCTCAACTGTGCCGCCGTGGCCGAGCGGATCCCCGAGGGAGCGTCGGTGCTCGACGTCGGCTCCGGGGCCGGACTGCCCGGTCTGGTGCTGGCCATCGCGCGGCCGGACCTCACCGTCACCCTGATCGAGCCGCTCGCTCGGCGCACCTCCTTCCTCATCGAGGCGGTGCAGCAGCTCGGCCTGGCGAAGACGGTCCGGGTGTTCCGGGGCCGGGCCGACGAGGCGGCCACCGGGGCGACCGGCACGGGCCCGCTGAGCGGAGACATCGTCACCGCGCGGGCCGTGGCGCCGCTGGACCGCCTCTCGACGTGGAGCCTGCCGCTGGTCGTGCGGGGCGGTCGGCTGCTTGCACTCAAGGGCGCCTCGGCGGCCGAGGAGGTCGCCGAGCACGCCGGGACCGTCGCGCGGCTCGGCGGCGGCGAGGCCGAGGTGCGCCACTGCGGCGTGGGCGTCATCGACCCGCCGACGACCGTGGTGGAGATCGTGCGGGAGCGGGTGGTCAATCCGGTCCGGCCGAAGGCCCCGAAGCGGTCGCGCGGCGGCCGGTCCCGGCGGCGCTGACCTCCCGTTTCGACACCGCGGAGCCGGGGGCCGTTGCCGCGTGCCGGCTTCCCGGTCGCCGGTTGGTTCGTTGAACCGGTACGGGTGGACGGAAAGGGATGTAGAACCCGACGTGGACCGGCTGCGCCCGTGAGCCGTAGGCTGGCCGCGCGTCGATAGTGTGGAGCGGGCGGCGACCGACGTTCACCGCGATCCCGACCGCTCCCGGCTGGGCCGTACGCACCGCGGTGCGAGCGCACGTGCGGCCGGTTGACGGGGTGCGGACCGACCATCCGAAGCGGGCAGGGATGACAGGTGCATGACGACGGCAGGTACGACGATCCACGCGTGACCGGATCAGCGGGCGATCCCGTTTCACGTGAAACCGACTACCCGAGCTGGTCGCCCGACGGGGCGTCCCGCAGCCCGTCGGTCCGACCGCCGGACCGTGACCCGGTCGTCGACCACGACGCCCCGGTGTCAGGGGTGCCGCAGGCGGCGCCCGGCCCGGCGGAACTCCCGGCGGCGCGGACCCCGACAGACGGGCCGCCGCGCCCGGGCAACTCGGCCGGCGGCCGGGTGATCCCCATCCGGCGGAACAGTGCGGCCCCCGCCCGCTTCGAGCCCGCGGTGCCGCAGCAACCCGATCCCGCCACGAGGCCGGACGCGACCCCCGTTCCCGTCACCGACACGCCCGCGCCCTCGACCGGTGCCTCCGCGCACCCCGAGGCCGCGTACGTTTCACGTGAAACCCCGACGCGCGAAGAGGATGACCCACCGTTGGCTATGGAGGCGATGCGCGCCGTGCAGATCCTGAATCCCAGTGGCGAGGTGACGATGCCTCGACCGGACCGGACCCGGGTCATGTGCGTCGCGAACCAGAAGGGCGGCGTGGGGAAGACCACGACCACGGTGAACCTGGCGGTGGCGCTCGCCCTGCACGGCAACCGGGTGCTGGTGGTGGACCTCGACCCGCAGGGCAACGCCTCCACCGGGCTCAACGTCCCCCACCACACCGGAGTGCCCGATGTCTACGACTGCCTCATCAACAGCATGCCGCTGGAGGAGGCCGCCCAGACGGTCGAGGGCATTCCGAACCTGTGGTGCGTACCGGCCACCATCGACCTGGCCGGCGCGGAGATCGAGCTGGTCTCGGTGGTCGCCCGCGAGTCCCGGTTGTCCCGGGCCATCGACGCGTACCCGGGCCAGTTCGACTACGTCTTCATCGACTGTCCGCCCTCGCTCGGCCTGCTCACCGTCAACGCCCTGGTGGCCGCGCAGGAGGTGCTCATCCCCATCCAGTGCGAGTACTACGCGCTGGAAGGGCTGAACCAGCTGATCAACAACATCAACCTGGTCCGGCAGCACCTCAACCCGAAGCTCGAGGTCTCCACCATCCTGCTCACGATGTACGACCGGCGCACCAGGCTGGCCGACGCGGTCGAGCAGGACGTGCGGAACCACTTCGGCGACAAGGTGCTCCAGGCGGTCATCCCGCGCAACGTCCGCGTCTCCGAGGCACCCAGCTACGGCCAGTCGGTCATGACCTACGATCCGGGATCGCGGGGGGCGACGAGCTACTTCGAGGCCGCCCAGGAGATCGCCGAGCGTGGTGTCAAGGAGCCGGTGAGCCGGAATGCGTAGTGCGGACGATTCGCTGGGAGGCGTGGCATGAAGAACCGTCCTCGGGGCGGTCTGGGTCGAGGCCTGGGGGCGCTCATCCCGACCGGGCCGGCGCCCGCCGCCGTGGCCGATGCGGCTGACCCGATCGCCGACGGCATGGAGGGCGCGTCCGCCGTGGCGGCACCGCCCGCCGTGCACGTGGCCGTGGCGGCACCGTCCGTGCCCGAGCTCAGTCCGGTTCCCGGCGCCCGGTTCGCCGAGATCCCGGTCGACGCCATCGTGCCGAACCCGAAGCAGCCCCGGCAGGTCTTCGACGAGGACGCCCTGGAGGAGTTGAAGACCTCCATCCGGGAGGTCGGCTTCCTCCAGCCGATCGTCGTACGACAGCTCGACGACGAGAAGTACGAGCTGGTCATGGGTGAGCGGCGCTGGCGGGCCGCCCAGGCGGTCGGGCGGGAGAACATCCCGGCGATCGTGCGGGACACCCGGGACGACGCGATGCTCCGCGACGCGCTGCTGGAGAACATCCACCGGGCCAACCTGAACCCGCTGGAGGAGGCCGCCGCGTACCAGCAGTTGCTGGAGGAGTTCGGCGCCACCCACGAGGAGCTGGCCCGGCGGATCGGCCGGAGCCGGCCACAGATCTCGAACACCATCCGACTGCTCAACCTCCCGGCGCAGGTGCAGCGGCGGGTCGCCGCCGGCGTTCTCTCCGCCGGGCACGCCCGCGCGTTGCTGAGCCTGGACGAGCCGGAGGCGCAGGAACAGTTGGCGCTCCGGATCGTCGCCGAAGGGCTCTCGGTCCGGGCGACCGAGGAGATCGTGGCGCTGGCCCTGAGCGACGGCACGAGCAAGAAGGAGTCGGCGAAGCGGCGACCGAAGCCGCACGCCCCCGCCCTGACGGATCTGGCCGATCGCCTCTCCGACCGGTTCGACACCCGGGTCAAGGTGGACATCGGCCGGAGCAAGGGCAAGATCACCATCGAGTTCGCGACGGTCGACGACCTGGAGCGAATCGTCGGCATCATCGGGGTGGGCGAAGAGGGGGAACCCGAGGCCTGACCCGGTACGGCCCCATCGGCCGCGTGAACCCGGTCGGGTCACGCGGCCGTTCCATGCCCGCGCTTCCGATCCCGGCCTCCAGCGCCCTTGCTCCTGTCCCCCTCGCGCCTTGAGTCCCGTTCCTCCCGCGCCTTGCTCCCGTCCCTCCTGCGCCTTGGTCCCGTCCCTCCTGCGCCTTGGTCCCGTCCGTCCCGGGCCTTGCTCCCGCCCCTCCAGCGGACTGCGTTTCGCCGAGACGGAGGTGCTGGACCGGCCTGATGCGCCGGCCTCGACTTCCGGCTCCACCCCAACCCCGGTCCGGCCAGATTCGGTCCGGCCCTGATGTGGTGTCCCCTGATGTGATGGCCTCTGATGTGGTGGCGTCTGATGCGGTGGCCCCTGCGCGTCCGGCACCCGGGGTCTTTCCGAGCATCCGCCTGCCCGGCCCCTGTCTCGACGCTCGCACCGGGCCGTTCGACGTTCGACCGCGTCTCGGTCCCGGCCTCGATCACCCGGGGTCTTCCGAGCAGCCGCCCGGCCCGACCCCTGTCTCGACCCTCGGCACCGGGCCGTCGGCGTTCGACCCCCTCCCGACCCTGGCCTTCGACACACGGCCCGCCCCCAGGACGGGCGGCGAGGAGTCGCCGATGCGCCTCCCCGTCCTCCGCCCACTTCCCAGCCGGTCGTCCCCGCCTCCGGTCATGTCGGATGCCGTTGGACCCCACGTCCAACTCCACCGGCTTCCCGCCCGACGCCTGACACGATGGCCCACCTGGCTCGTGCGTGCAGAGCAGGTACGCCGCCGACGGGACGATGCCGACACGCAGGAGAACTTCCGGTTGATGCGGGCGGCGTTGGACGAGACCCGGTGAAGACGGCCGGGCAGCCGACCGGATCTCAGTTCCGAGCGGGTGAGCCGATCATCGCCGTTTCACGTGAAACCCACGCCCCGGATTCGGTTTCACGTGAAACGGCGGCTCCAGCTCTTCTCAGAGCGACGGGAGGCGGCTACCCACACCCACACCGGCCCCGGTGGAGTGGCTGCCGGCAACGGCGTCCTGGGCGGCGGGAATCAGTGCCTCAGGAGGCCGGAGGCGCCGAGCAGCGTGAGAATGAGAGACCCTTCGGGCCCGCCGGCGCGAGGATCCCGCCCGGGGGACAGAGCAGCACGACGACAACTGCTCCGAGGAACGACAGCGGCGGCCGGGAGTCGGGGCGGCAGTCGGAGGCCGGGCGCCGAAGGCCGGGAGACAGGATCGGCAGCCGGCAGCCGGGAGACAGGATGGGCTCTTGTGACCCTCGCCGGTCTGGTGCGGGCGCAACTGCACCACCCGCTCACCACGCCGCGGGCGAGCCTGCTCGGCGGAGCCGGGAGTCGGAGGCCAGCAGTTGGAGGCCGAGCGCTGGGGAGGGAAGCCGCGAGGCGGCCTGCCCGGGAGTGACCGGCGTGCGACGGGTCAACCAGTCCGGAGAGCGACGCAGCGCCAGGACCAACGCGACAGGGGCGGGGGCAGCGCGAGAGAGGCGTGCCGGCGGAGAGGGCAGCGGAGATCCGGTTCGCGACGCGGAGAGCAGGGTGATCGCGGAGAGCCCCTGTCCGCCTTTCAGGCGGCGAAACGACCGAGGCCTGCCTTCCGGGTCGGGCCGGCTCCCACTCGACGCCCCGCCGGCCGTGAGGGATCCCTGAGGGAAACCGGCCGGCGGCACCGAAACGGCCGGGACGGCGGCCCGGGACACGACCCGAGGCGACGGGCGACCACCCGGTTGAAGCTCACGACGCCCACGGCTAGGACCGGCGATGGGTTCGCCTCCTGCCGTTCCACTGGCGAATAGGCCGCGTCGTCGGTCGACCCGTTTCACGTGAAACGTGACCCGCGCGCCTCGGCGGGCGACCCTCGCGCCGAGTTCGCGAAGAGCCGGCCGCGACCGCCAAAAGTTATCCACAGGGGTTTTCCACAGGCAGGCCCAGTTTCACGTGAAACAGCGCGTGGATGCGGGTGCTGACCTGTGGATGACGGGCTGTGCTCGGGGTCTCAGCGGCCTGTGGATATCGGTGGCCGGCGCTGGTTGGCGGGCCGTTCAGACCGGTGAAACTCCTCGGAGAAGACCGATCGTCCAGGTAGGGACAGCGGTGCCGGAACGGGTTAGTGTCAGCGTCGTGCACGACACCCCTCCCTCAGTCCCGGACTTCACCCAGTGGCCGTCCTTCCCCTTCGAGGGCGACCTCCGTGTCAAGCAGCTCGATGACCCGGTCTCGATCGAACCGCCCCGCAAGGGGGAGGGCCACCGGGATTGCACCGCCTGCAACGCCCCCGACGACGCCTACATCTGGGTGGGCGAGCGCTGGCGGGTACGCGCCATGGACCGCCCAACCGGGCTGCCGATGGTGCTGATCCTCGAATCCCGGTCGCATTTCGACCTGGGCGACCTGCCCAACCTGCTCGCCGCCGAGCTGGGGGTGATGACCGTACGGCTGGAACGGGCGATCCGCTCCCTGGACGGCGTCGGCCGGGTGCACGTCAACCGCTGGGGTGACGGCTCGGCGCACCTGCACATGTGGTTCCTCGCCCGGCCCTACGGGCGGCTCCAGCTGCGCGGTACCTTCCTTTCGCTCTGGGACTCCATCCTGCCGCCGATCTCCGAGGCGCAGTGGCGGGAGAACCTGGCCCTGGTCGCCGCGTGGCTGGCCGAGTTCGGGGGCCGTCCGCTGGCCGAGCCGCCGCGCATCCAGTGGCAGGCCCCGTCCAGCTTCGCCGGCCACACCGCCGCCGCGGCCGACCTCGCGGAGGAGGAGGCGGTGTCGGTGATCGAGGCCGCCGAGGAGATCCCGGTCCCGCCGGCCCACGACGAGCCGGAGGCCGAGGCCGCCACGAACGGCCGGCAGGCCGGCGACTGACGGGGCACCACGCGTACGGCGGGCCCTGGTGAGCCGTCGGCGTCCTGGTGATCTCCGGTCAGGATGGTGCGGGCGTCGGCCCACGAGCTGAACGAGCCGCATGAGTCGCCCTACCGGGCCAGTGGCAACGAGGCGACCGCGGAGTCAGCAGCGACGAGCGGCGGTGGCGGATTCAAGGCGCCGACCGAGGACGGCGCGGTCAGCGGCGACGGCGATGCCGCTCAGGTCGGGTGGCGCCGGGTCAGGCGCTACCCGCGGCGACGAGAAAGTCAGCGGGACGGCGGCGCGGGCTCAGTGGCGGGCGACGGCGCGGGCCACCAGGGTGCCGATCATCCGCCCGAAGTCCAGACCGGCGGCCTGCACCGCGAGCGGCAGCAGTGAGGTCTCGGTCATGCCCGGCGAGACGTTGACCTCCAGGACGTGCGGCTGCCCGGCTGAGTCGACGATCAGGTCGACGCGGCTGAGGTCGCGCAGGCCGAGCGCGGTGTGGGCGGCCAGCGCCACTTCGGCGACCCTGTCGGCCACCTCAGGGTTGAGCCGGGCCGGGGTGTGCCAGGTCGTCCGGCCGGCGGTGTAGCGGGCGGCGTAGTCGTAGACGCCGTTGCGGGGCACGATTTCCACGGCCGGCAGGGCCTGCGGCCCGTCGCCCAGGTCGACCACGGAGACGGCCACGTCCATCCCCGGCACGTACCGCTCCACCAGCGCCGTCGGGTCGTACGCGAAGCACCCGACCATGGCGGCCGGCAGCGACGTGGCGTCCCGGACCACGGCGGCGCCCAGTCCCGAACCACCCTGGGCGGGCTTCACCATCAGCGGCAGCCCCAGTCGGTCCACGATCCGGTCCAGCACCGCCACCGCACCCAGTTCGGAGAAGCGGTCGTGCGGCAGGGCCACCCAGTCCGGGGTCGGGATGCCGGCCTCGCGGAGCACCGCCTTCGCCGAGGGCTTGTCCCAGGCGAGCCGGGACGCGCGGGCGTCGCAGCCGACGTAGGGGACGCCGCAGAGGTCCAGCACGCCGCGGAGCGAGCCGTCCTCTCCGGTGGCACCGTGCAGGGCGATCACCACGGCGTCCGGCGGGTCGGCGCTCAGCGCCGGCAGCAGCGCGATGTCGGCGTCCCGCAGCTCGGCGTCCATCCCGACGGCACGCAGCGCGTCGAGCACTCGGCGGCCGGACCGGAGCGAGACGTCACGCTCGTAGGAGAGCCCGCCGGCGAGCACCAGCACGCGCAGGTCGGCGGTGACGGCGGGGGTGGTCACGACGGAACGGTCGGCAGCGGTGGGAGCCATGCCGGAATCATGCCAAGTCAGGACCCGGGGTGTCGGAACCGGCCTGCCCGCGCCGCGCGCCGGGCCGGCCCACCGCGCCGAACACCCGCCGCATGGCGATCTCCTGCTCCATCACGCCGGCCAGCCGGCGGATCCCCTCGCGGATGCGCTCCGGGGGCGGGAAGGAGAAGTTGAGCCGCATGTTGCCGGCGCCGGTCGCGTCGGCGTAGAAGCCGGTGCCCGGGACGTACGCCACCCGGGCGGCGATGGCCCGCGGCATCATCGCCTTCGAGTCGAGCCCGTCGGGCAGGGTCGCCCAGACGAAGAGGCCGCCACCCGGAGTCGTCCAGGTGGTGCCGGCGGGCATCAGGTCCTCCAGCGCGGTCAGCATCGCGTCCCGCCGCTCCCGGTAGACCTCGCGGTAGACCTTCAGCTGCTCCTGCCAGGGCATCGTCGCCAGGTAGGTGGAGACGGCGGCCTGCGCGTAGCCGCTGGGGCAGAGGATCTGTGCCTCGCTGGCGATGACCAGCTTGTCGCGCACCGCGTGGGGGGCGAGGATCCAACCCACCCGCAGGCCCGGGGCGAAGGTCTTGGAGAAGGTGCTGAGGTAGAAGACCCCCTCCCGCCGCCGCGCGCGCAGCGGCGCCGGCGCGTCACCCTCGAAACCCAGCTGACCGTACGGGTCGTCCTCGACCACCAGCAGGCCGGCGCGCTCGCAGATGTCCAGGACCCGCTCGCGTCGCTCCTCGGTCAGCGTCACGCCGGTGGGGTTCTGGTAGGTCGGGATGGTGTAGAGGAACTTCACCCGGCGGCCGGCCCGCGCCTGCTCGGCGATGGCCGTCTCCAACGCCTCGGGGATCAGCCCGTCGCCGTCCATCGGCACGTGCACGACCTGCGCCTGGGCGGCCTGGAACACCCCGAGCGCGCCGACGTAGGTCGGCCCCTCGGCGAGCACCACGTCACCCGGGTCGAGAAAGAGCCGGGCCACCAGGTCGAGGGCCTGCTGCCCGCCGACGGTGACCACCACGTCCTCCGGGGAGGCGCCGCAGGCGGCGTCGATGCCGGAGAGCGTCATCACCTCGCAGATCCGCTCGCGCAGCTCCAGGGTGCCCTGGCCGATGCCGTACTGGAGGGTGGTGGCGCCGTGCTCCGCGCCGAGCCGCCCGAGCATCTCGCCGACCGCGTCGAGGGGGAGCGCCGCGATGTAGGGGGCGCCGCCGGCGAGGGAGACCACCTCCGGCCGGCTGGCGACCGCGAAGAGCGCGCGGATCTCCGAGACGGTCATGCCCCGCACCCGGCGGGCGTACCGGTCGGTGTAGTCGTCGAGCGTCGTGCCGGTCATGACATCACCTCGATGGCTGCTCGGGTGGACCCCGCCCCGGGTACCCGGGGCACCGGCGACCATGGCGACGGGGACGCCGACTGTCGATCCTAGTCGGCCCGCACCAGGGACGTGACCGGCGTCCACATGCCGGACCGTCGCCGGGTGCCCCCCGCGGGTGGGGATTCGCGCGTCCTCTCCCGCAGCGTCCGATCCCGGCGTACGATCGCTCGTCGGGGGGCAGGAAAGCGGCGGTGTCGTTCCGTGCCGGTTCCCCCTCCGAGCCTAATGTGGGGATACGCCAATGTCGCGACGTCTGGTCAGCCTGACCCTCGACACCCTGGAGGACCTGCCCCGCCCGTGCCGGCAGTGCGTCTACTGGGAGCTCGACCCGGTGTCCGCGGACCGGGCTTGCGCCGCCGGTGACCCGGGGCTGGAGAAGGAGGCCTGGGTCTCGCAGACGCTGCTGGAGTGGGGCTCCTGCGGCAAGCTCGTCTACGTCGACGGCATGCCGGCCGGCTTCGTGATGTACGCCCCGCCGGCCTACGTGCCCCGCTCGATGGCGTTTCCCACCTCGCCGGTCTCCCCCGACGCGGCGCTGCTGATGACGGCCAACGTGGTGCCCGCCTTCGCCGGTGGCGGGCTGGGTCGGATGCTGGTCCAGGGCGTCGCCCGGGACCTCACCAAGCGCGGCATCAAGGCGATCGAGGCCTTCGGCGACGCCAAGTTCGGCGACGCGGCCGACCCGACCGGCACGTGCGTCGCCCCCGCCGACTTCTTCCTCTCCGTGGGGTTCAAGACGGTCCGTCCGCACCCGCGCTTCCCCCGCCTGCGGCTGGAGCTGCGCACCGCGCTGAGCTGGAAGTCCGACGTCGAGTACGCGCTGGAGAAGCTGCTCGGCTCGATGAGCCCGGAGACGCTGCTCCGCCCCGTCCGCCCGGCCCCGGCCACCCGCTCCACCACCGGCTGAGACCCGGCGGGCGGGAATCAGTCGACCACCGTGCCGGCGGCCACCACCGCCCGCAGCTCGCTCACGTCGATCGAGCCGGTCGGGACGTCCCTCTCGATGGGGAAGTACATCCGCTGCACGGCCGCCACGATCGCCTCGACTATCCGGTCGCGGAACCGGGGGTCGACCAACCGGCTGCGGTCCCCGGGCGAGGTGAGGTAGCCGACCTCCACGCGGACCGCCGGCATCCGGGTCAGTCGGAGCAGGTCCCACGCCTTCGCGTGCGTACGGCAGTCGCGCAGCCCGGTGCGGGCCACGATCTCCCGCTGCACCAGCCCCGCGAGCCGCTCCCCCGTGGCCGAGGTCACGCCGTTGTCGGTGCCGTAGTGGTAGGTCGCCACCCCCTCTGCCTCGGGGTTGGCGTGCCCGTCGGTGTGCAGCGAGATGAACACGTCGGCACCGAGCGCGTTGGCCAGTTCGGCCCGCTCGACGTCGGGCAGGCAGGTCTCCGGGGTGGGCCCGCGGGTGAGCTGCACCCGGACGCCGGACGCGGCGAGTCGCCCCTCCAGCCGGCTGGCCAGATCGTGCACCAGGTCGGCCTCGGTCCACCGCATCCGCCCGTCCGGGACCACCACGCCCGGATCGGTGCCGCCGTGGCCGGGGTCGACGACCACGGTCCGGCCCACCAGGGCCGGGCCGGACTGCCGGATGGCGTCGGACTCGCGCAGCCACTGCGGCCGTCCGCCCACGACCTTGCGTCCGAGCCGGCGCAGCGCGTTCATGGTGTGCGGTCCGCACGAGCCGTCCGGGGTCAGCCCGACCTCCCGCTGGAACTGCGCCACCGCCCGCGAGGTCCGTACGCCGTAGATGGCGTCGGCCCGGCCGACGTCGTACCCCATCTCCAGCAGGCGTTCCTGTAGCGACCGGACGTCCTCGCCGGTGAGCGGGTCGGGGACGGCGTGGTAGAGGGTGCGGGCGCCCAGCCGCCAGCGGGCGGCGTCCAGGGCGCGCCAGGTCTCGGCGCCGACCCGGCCGTCCACGCTGAGCCCCCGGGACTGCTGGAAGGCCCGGACCGCCCGTTCGGTGTGGACGTCGAACTCCTCGGCGTCCGCCGTCGCCGGCGCGAGCAGGTCGAGGCCGGTCAGCACCGTACGGATCTCCGTCACCGCGGGTCCACGGTCACCGGGTCGGATCGGACGCACGCACGACCCCCTCTGCACGGACGCTGGCTGGCCGGGCGGCCCCGGGGTTGACGTTAGGCGCTTCCCGGGCCGCAGGTGGGCGGGCCGGGAAAAAGGCGTCGACCCCGCACCCGGTGGGCCGGGTACGGGGTCGACGCGGTGTTCGTGCTGCTCAGAGCGCCGATTCGATGAGCTTGACCAGCTCGCCCTTCGGCTTGGCTCCGGCGATCGACTGCACCGGCTCGCCGTTCTTGAATACGGTGAGGGTCGGCACGGACATCACCCGGTAGGCCCGCGCGGTCTCCGGGTTCTCGTCGATGTTGAGCTTGACGATGGTGACCTGGTCGCCCATCTCGCCGGCGATCTCCTCCAGCAGCGGCGACACCTTGCGGCACGGTCCGCACCATTCGGCCCAGAAGTCCACCAGCACCGGCTTGTCCGACTTCAGTACGTCAGCGGCGAAGCTCGCGTCGGTGACCGACTTGGTTGCTCCCACTATGACCCTCCTCGGGGATGTGTAACTGTTGTTCAGCCCTGCAGCGTGGCGATGAACCGTTCGGCGTCGAGCGCGGCGGCACAGCCCGTGCCGGCGGCGGTGATCGCCTGCCGGTAGGTGTGGTCCACCACGTCGCCGGCCGCGAAGACACCGGGCACGCTGGTCCGGGTGCTGGGCGACTGGACCTTGACGTACCCCTCGCCGTCGACTTCCACCTGGTCGCGGAAGAGCTCGCTGCGCGGGTCGTGACCGATGGCAACGAAGACGCCGGTGACGTCGAGCACCTTGGCCTCCCCGGTGTGCGTGTTGCGCACCCGTACGCCGGAGACCTTGCCGTCGGCGCCGAGGATCTCCTCGACCACCGAGTTCCACTCGACCTTGATCTTGTCGTTGCTCAGCGCCCGGTCGGCCATGATCTTGCTGGCCCGGAACGAGTCCCGCCGGTGGATGATGGTGACCGACTCGGCGAAGCGGGTGAGGAAGCTGGCCTCCTCCATCGCCGAGTCACCGCCGCCGACGACCACGATGTGCTGGTTGCGGAAGAAGAAGCCGTCGCAGGTCGCGCAGGACGAGACGCCGTGGCCGAGGTATTCCTGCTCGCCCGGCACGCCCAGGGGACGCCAGGCGGATCCGGTGGAGAGGATGACGGCGCGGGCCCGGTAGGCGGTCTGCCCCACCCACACCGTGCTCACCGTGTCGGAGCCGATACTGCCGGTGTCCTTGAGCTCGACCCGGGTGACGTCGTCGGTGAGGAACTCCGCGCCGAACCGCTCGGCCTGCTTGCGCATGTTGTCCATCAGCTCGGGGCCGAGGATGCCGTCGGCGAAACCGGGGAAGTTCTCCACCTCGGTGGTCGTCATCAGCGCGCCACCGGACTGCACGCCCTCGATCACGAGCGGCTTCAGGTTGGCGCGGGCGGCATAGACCGCCGCCGTGTAACCGGCCGGCCCGGAGCCGATGATGATCAGGTTGCGGACCTCGTCCACTGCCGTCTCCCGATTTGTGTGTGTTCGTCATCGGCGCGCGCACCGATGTCGATCCGAGTGCGGCACCTCAGCCGAGTGCCGACAACTGACCTGCAGAACGTCATCGTACGAACCGGGGATTCCCGAGCCGGTCATCCGGTGGGTCACGTCACGTGGGCGGTCAAACGCCCGGCGACCGCGTTTTCACCCTACCCGCGTGCGGTAGCGACTGTCCGAGCCGGACCCGGGGACGCCGCATTCGGGCCCGCTCACCCAGGCCCAGCGGGCGCCGGTGACGTCGGTGAAGCCGACCACCAGCGCCGGCTGCCCCTGGAACCGGGCGTAGTCGACGACCTCCACCACGAGCGGTCCGTCGCCGTGTTCGGCGCCGATCTCGCCGAGGCAGGTGTTGAGCGCGGCGGGATCGGCGAGCCGGTCGAGGTTGCCAGGGCCGGCCAGCCGCCCTCCCTCGCTCACGGCACCGGCCGAGGGCGAGCCGCTGGCCAGCTGCCTCACCTGCGGCGACAGCCCGGTGGCGAGATCCTCCGGCGTGTAGTCCGCCCCGCTGCGCTGCGGCGCACCGGTGGCCCGGAACGGCGCGGCGGCCGCCGGATCGGCGACCTCGGGGTTGGCCTGGCTGCTCGCCGCCGAGTCGGAGGCTGAGTTCTCCTGGCCGTCCGTGAACCGGGTCACGCCCAGCCCGACGGCCGCGATCGACACCGCGGCGAGCGCGACCGGGCCGGCGAGCCGGTTCCAGCGGCGGCTGCGACGGCCGGGGCCGGTCGTTCCGCCCCGGCCGGGCCCCGACCGGGTCACCCCGGCGGGACGCCGCCCGGTTCCGCCGAGTGGCTGC
>NZ_JAMOKF010000493.1 GCF_023656545.1 Micromonospora phytophila
GCTCGCCGCGGCCCGGGCCGGCCGCTCCCCCGCCCTGGCCGACCGGCTGGCCGAAGCCGGCGTCCTCACGGTCGCGGACGTCGCCGACACCGCGGGCGCCGGCGACCCGGCGGTGCAGGCCATGGTGCGCGACGCGGCCCGCCGCCTGGGTCAGGTGCTGGTCGGGCTGGTCAGCTTCGTCAATCCGGCCATCGTGATCATCGGTGGGGCCCCGGCCAGCCTCGGGCACACGCTGCTCGCCGAGATCCGGGCCGTGGTCTACCGCCGGTCCACGCCGCTGGCCACCGGGACGATGCCGATCGTCCTCTCCGACCTGGGCGAGCGGGCCGGCGTGGTGGGCGCGGCCCGGCTGATCAGCGACCAGGCCTTCGCCGCCGGCTGACCCACCACCGCCCGGCCCGGTCGCCTGATCGACCCGCTGTGACGGCATCGGCGCCTCCGCCGGGGCGGGGCACCACGATGTCGGGAAGCGGGTCGACCAAGCGGCCCGGGGCCGCGGGTCAGTCCTTGCTGGTGAAGGCGGCGTCGAAGGCCGCCGCCGGGGCGTCGAAGGCGAGCCGGCGGACGAACTGGAGCGCCTCCGGGGCCCCGACCAGCCGGTCCATGCCGGCGTCCTCCCACTCGATCGAGATCGGGCCGGCGTAGCCGATCGCGTTCAACGCCCGGAAGCAGTCCTCCCACGGCACGTCGCCGTGCCCGGTGGAGACGAAGTCCCAGCCGCGTCGCATGTCCGCCCAGGGCAGGTGGGAGGCGAGCCGGCCGCGCCGGCCGTCCCCGGTACGCACCTTGGCGTCCTTGCAGTCGACGTGGTAGATCCGGTCGGCGAAGTCGAAGATGAAGTTCACCGGGTCCAGCTCCTGCCAGACGAAGTGCGACGGGTCCCAGTTCAGCCCAAACGCGGGCCGGTGGCCGATCGCCTCCAGCGCCCGCTTCGTCGTCCAGTAGTCGTACGCGATCTCGCTCGGGTGCACCTCGTGGGCGAAGCGCACACCGACGGAGTCGAAGACGTCGAGGATCGGGTTCCACCGGTCGGCGAAGTCCTGGTAGCCGCGGTCGATCATCGACGGGGGCACCGGCGGGAACATCGCCAGGGTGTGCCAGATCGACGAGCCGGTGAAGCCGACGACGGTGTCCACGCCGAGCTTCGCCGCCGCCCGGGCGGTGTCCTTGATCTCCTCGGCGGCCCGTCGGCGTACCCCCTCGGGTTCGCCGTCGCCCCAGATCCGGGCCGGCAGGATGCCCTGGTGCCGCTCGTCGATCGGGTGGTCGCAGACGGCCTGGCCGACCAGGTGGTTGGAGATCGCGTACACCTTCAGGTTGTGCTTCGCGAGGGTCTCCCGCTTCCGGTCGACGTACGACTCGTCGGCGAGCGCCCGGTCGACCTCGAAGTGGTCGCCCCAGCAGGCGATCTCCAGCCCGTCGTAGCCCCACTCGGAGGCGAGCCGGCAGACCTCGTCGAACGGAAGGTCGGCCCACTGGCCGGTGAAGAGCGTGATGGGTCGCGCCATTGTCCTTCTCCCCTGTCGTGAATGGGGGATTCCTTGCGGGACCGGGGCGAGGGTGACCGGGACGGGCCGGTGCGCCGGCGGACCGGACGTGCGGACCGGTGGGCACGTCGGGACGCACCTGGGCCCGACGGGTTGCGCCTCCCGTCGGGTCACCGGCCACCTGCACGGTCGCCGCCCCCACTCTAGGTGCGCCCGGACCGGTTGAGAAGGCCCGACGACCCCCGACGACCCGACCGGCGGAGACCACCGGCGTCCCGGCCCGTCGCGGCCCCGAGTTGGGCGCATGAACGGGGCAGCTCCACAAAACGCGCCCACTTGTCCCGCCGTCCGGCGGCTCAGGCGCGGAGCACCTTCTGGTCGTCGGCCAGCACCCGGATCGTCACTCGGCCACCTCCTCGGGGGCGGGCAGCTCCGCGCGGACGGCGAAGCCGCCGCTGGGGCGCGGGCCGGCGGAGAAGGTGCCGCCGACCGACTCGGCCCGCTCCCGCATGCCGAGCAGCCCGAGCCCGGTCCCGGGCGGTTGCGGGCCTGTGGGCGGCTCCGGGCGGACCGCCTCGGCGGGCCGGTCCATCGCGATGGCGCCGGCGCCGTCGTCGCGTACCTCGATGGTGACGCCCTCGGGGTCGTAGCGCAGGCGGACGGCGACGGCGGCGCCCGGCGCGTGCTTGTGCGCGTTGGTCAGCGACTCCTGGATGATCCGGTACGCGGCCACGTCCACCGCCGTGGGCAGCGGCCGGGGCTGCCCGGCCAGGGTCCAGTGCACCGGCTGGCCGGTGGCGAAGCCCTCCACCAGCGCGTCCAGCCGGTTCAAGCTCGGGGCCGGCTCGGTGGGCGCGTCGGTCTCCTCGTCGCGACGCAGCACCCCGAGCACGGTGGACAGCTCGGCCAGCACGGTGCGGCTGGCGGCGCGGACGTGCCCCAGCGCCTCCTCGGCCGCGTCCGGCTGCCCGCGCAGCAGGTGGCCGGCCACCCCGGCCTGCACGTTGATCAGCGCGATGTGGTGGGCGACCACGTCGTGCAGCTCGCGGGCGATGCGCAGCCGCTCCTCGGCGACGCGGCGGCGGGCCTCCTCCTCCCGGGTCTGCTCGGCCCGTCGGGCCCGCTCCTCCAGCACGGCGACGTACGCCCGCCGGCTGCGCACCGCGTCCCCGACGGCGACGGCGACGCCGAACCAGAGCAGCAGCACCACGACCGCCGGGTCGATCCACGCCACCCCGAGGGTGGCGACCGCCGCCACGCCGACCGCGAGGGCGCTGAGGGCGGCGGCCAGGGTGGCGGTCCGCCGGTCCATCCTGTCGAAGCTGCGGGCCATCGCCGACGAGCTGGACACCGAGACCGCGAACGCGATCCTCTACGGCGCCAGCGACGAGGGGCCGGCCAACCGCCGCCTCGCCGAACTGCTCGAC
>NZ_JAMOKF010000494.1 GCF_023656545.1 Micromonospora phytophila
TCGTACGCGCCGCTGAGCGCGGTCACCCGCTCCCACACCCGGGCCGTCCGCTCCGCGTCCCGCACGGGCCGCCGGAGGTGGGCCAACGCCCAGGCGGCCTGCGCCTCGGAGGTGGCCGCCTTGCCGTGCAGGTCGGTGGCGTACGCGGAGAAGTCGCGGACCGCGATGTCGAAGATCTCGTCGATCAGGTCGCGGTCCAGGCCGGTCAGCTCGGCCTGCTCCAGGATCAGCTGGCCGTAGACGATCAGCGCGAAGAGCTGACCGAGGGCGAGCAGGAAGTCGAGGTCCCGCTGCTGGTCGTCGTCGGGCGCGTGCGCGGCGAGCAGCGCGCAGAACCCGTCGGCCTGCTCCCGGAAGCGGGCCACGTTGGGCACGTCGGCGTAGGCGTCGTAGGCGGTACGCCAGTCGTGGAACCGGATCGCGCCGAGGCCCCGGGCCGGCCCCTGCCGGAACAGGAACTCGTCGTCGGACGGGTCGTGGCGGGTCGGCACCGGCGGGTGGTCGACCGGGTGGAACAGGTGGTTGGCCATGAACTTCAAGATCAGCGCGAGGTTGACGTGCACGGTGCCCTCGAGCTTGGGTAGCCCGCGGATGTCCTTGGCGGCCTTGTCGAAGTAGGTGTCCGCCTCGAAGCCCTTCGCCGCGATGACGTCCCAGAGCAGGTCGATGACCCGCTCGCCCTCGGTGGTGACCTTCATCTTGGTCATCGGGTTGAACAGCAGGTACCGGCGGTCGTCCGGGCCGGCCGACCGGAAGTAGTCCACCGCTCGGTCGCTGAACAGCTTCATCGCGACCAGCCGGGCGTACGCGTCGGTGAGCTCGCGGCGCGCGTGCGGGAAGTCGGTGACCCGGCGGCCGTAGAGGACGCGGTTGTGGGCGTGGGTCACGGCCTCGTACATCGCGTGCTCGCAGATGCCGATCGAGGCGGTGCAGAGGTTGAACTTGCCCACGTTGACGGTGTTGAGCGCGGCGTCGAACGCGGCCCGGCCGGTGTGCAGCACGTCCTCGGCGCGGACCGGGTAGCCCTCCAGGCGGAACTCGCTGACGTACATCTGGGCGTTCACCACGTTGCGGACCAGCCGGTAGGCGGGGTGGCGGCTGTCGGCGGCGAAGAAGACGTAGCCGTCGGGGCCGTCGATGTCGGCGCGGCGGCCGAAGACCGAGACCAGCCCGGCGACGTTGCCGTTGCCGATGTAGTACTTGGCGCCGTCGGCGCGGAACCCGCCGGCGCCGTCGGGGGTGAGCACCATGTCGGTGGAGTAGATGTCGGCGCCGTGGGCGCGTTCGGAGAGGCCGAAGGCCATCACGTGGCCGTCGGCGAGCAGTTCGGCGGCGCGCGCCCGGGCGGCGGCGTTGTCGCTCTGCCACACCGGGCCCAGCCCGAGCACGGTGACCTGCCAGGTGTACCAGTAGCCGAGGCCGTAGAAGCCGAGGATCTCGCTGAGCGCGGCGTTGCGGGCGGTGTCCCAGCGCTTCGCCGGGTCCCCGGCCCCGTCGGCGGCCGGCGTGAGGAAGGCCGCGAACAGCCCCTCCTTCGCCGCGAAGTCCAGGAAGTCGCCGTACCACTCGTGCCGGTTGTACGTGTCGAGCAGCGCCTTCTTGCCGCGCCGCTCGAAGAAGTCGACGGTGGCGCGCAGCAGCCGGCGGCTCTCGTCGTCCAGGTGCGCCGGGTCGTAGATACGCGGGTTGAGCAGCGGCGAGTCCACCATGACGGCGACTCCCTTCGGTCTCGGGGTGGTCAGTTCTCGAGGGTGCGCAGGGTGGTGAGCACGTCGTCGAGCCAGGCGAGCACCATCCGCTCGTAGGCGATGCCGCCGCGCAGCACGACGTGCTGGAGCGCCCGCTGGGCGTCCGGTGGATCGGCGTCGGGGAAGTCGCGCCGCTCGCCGGTCAGGTAGCGGGCCAGGGTGGCCTCGTGGGTGGCCCGGTAGCGTTCGACCTCGGCGACGAGCGCGGCGCGCCCGGCGGCATCGTCGAACGCGGCGCCGCGGATCTTGACGGCCAGTTCGTGCCGGACCGTCTCCGGCTGGACCGGGGCGCGCAGCCAGGTCACCAGCGCGGACCGGCCGGCCGGCGCCACCGACCAGGACCGCTTGTCGGGGCGGCCGTCCTGGCCGATCTCCTCGGCGGTGATCCAGCCGTCGGCCTCCATCCGCTTCAACACCCGGTAAATCTGCTGGTGGGTCGCGGTCCAGAAGCGGCCGATGGAGCGCTCGAAGCGGCGGGCCAGCTCGTAGCCGGAGGCGGGCTGCTCCAGCAGCGAGACCAGGATCGCGTGTTCGAGGGCCATGGAGGCATCCTGCTATGCAACTCGTTGCATAGCAAGACCCGATCGGGGGGTGCCCTACACTCACCGGCGGCGGGTTGTAGCGCAGAGGTCGTCGCGCCTCCTCATCAGGGAGGATGACGCCGGTTCGAATCCGGCCGATCCGCCACCTCAGGTGCCGCTGCGCTCGGCACCGCGAGCGGGCCGTAGCGCAGCGGTCGTCGCGCCCGGTCTCCAAAACCGGGAGGACACCGGTTCGAATCCGGTCGGCCCGCACCCGCCTCCTGCCCTACACTCCCCCGCGAGCGGGCCGTAGCGCAGCGGTCGTCGCGCCCGACTGCTCATCGGGAGGACGCCGGTTCGAATCCGGCCGGCCCGCTCCCGACTGGACGGGGACGGGACGTGGAACGCCGGCGCGAACGCGAGAAGCAACTGCGACTCCTGCGGTACGCGTCCCCGCCGGGGATGACCGCCGCCGTCACCGCGCGCCGACTCGCCGGCGACTGGCGGGGCGCCTGCGCGGCCGGGCTGGTCGACGCGCACGTCGACCTGCGCGCCGTCGCCTCCCGGTACGGCACCGACGAAGCCGCCCGGATCGAGGCGGAGCTGCGCGGCTTCGCCCCGGACCTGCTGCGGCGAT
>NZ_JAMOKF010000495.1 GCF_023656545.1 Micromonospora phytophila
CGCACGCCGGCGGGACGCGCCCGGCGGGCCACTGTCCGCCGGCGGGTACCACGCGGCGGGACAGGGGTGGTCCGGTGGACGGCAGCGGCGCAGACCTCGACACGGACCCGCACCTGGGCGATCCACGGTGGACGGTGGTCGGGCGGGTCGCCGAGGCGGTGCGGCGGCGCTTTCCGGCCGACGTGCTCGCCGTGGCGGTGCACGGCCCGCTGGCCCACGGCGACGACGACGGAGGCGGGAACGGCGAGGTCGGGCTGCTGGTGGTGACCTACCGGCCGGGCGCCGGCCCGCCCCCGGCCACCCGACGGGTGGACGGTGTGCTGGTCGACCTGACCGTGTCCGGCGCGGACGACTACCTCCGTCAGGCCCGGGTGATCTCCCCGCTCTGGCCGCTGACCGCCGACCGGTACGTCACCACCCGGGCGTTGCACGACCCGACCGGCTGGCTGCGCACGCTCCGCGACGAACACCTGGGCCGGCTCGCCCGGGCCCGCCCGGGCGAGTTCAGCACCGCCGCCCGGCAGGCCTGGTACCGGGGCAGCGCGGCGCACGCCCGGGCGGCCCGGCTCGCCGAGTGGTACGAGACGGACCAGGCCCTGCTGATGCTCGGCGAGGCGCGGCTGGCGGCGGCGACGGTGAACGGGCTGCTCAGCCGCACCTACTTCCGAGACCCGGGCGACGCGGTGCGGCGCACCGGCCTGGCCGGCGCGGACATGACCGAGGTGGGCGCGGTGCTGACCCGGCAGGCCGACGAGCTGGCCGCCCGGGGTCGACCGGTCGACGGCGCCGTCGACGACCTCCTCGACGGTTGAGGCGGCCCCGGCAGGTCAGCCGATGCCGCCCTGGACGCCGATGAGGGCGCCGATCAGGTAGGTGGCGGCCGCGGCCGCGGCGCCCAGCAGCAGCTGCCGCAGGCCGCCCGACCACCACGGCCGGGCGGTGAACCGGGCGACGACCGCCCCGGCCGCGAAGAGCCCGAGCCCGCCCACCGCGAGCGCCAGCCAGAGGCTGGTCGCACCGAAGAGGTAGGTCAGCAGGGGCACCAGCGCGCCGACCGAGAAGAACAGGAACGACGAGATCGCCGCGGCCCACGGGCTGGGCTGGTCGTCCGGGTCGACGCCCAGTTCCTCCCGGACGTGCACCCGCAGCGCCTCCTCCGGGTTGCGCCGGACGGCCTCGGCGACCTGCATGGCGAGGTCGAGCGGCAGGCCACGGGCAACCCACGCCTCGGCCAGC
The DNA here is from genome assembly GCF_023656545.1 of Micromonospora phytophila. Classification (GTDB taxonomy): domain Bacteria; phylum Actinomycetota; class Actinomycetes; order Mycobacteriales; family Micromonosporaceae; genus Micromonospora; species Micromonospora phytophila. The sequence goes on from NZ_JAMOKF010000495.1 coordinate 1,237, forward strand.
TCACGCGCCTCCGCCTCGGGGTGGCGCTCCAGCTCCCGTCGTTCCTTGGCCACCTCGGCGGCGACCTGCTCGTTGGCCGAGCGGACGCTGGTGTACTCCCCCAACCCCATGGAGATGGCGCCGGCGACCAGGCCGGCGGTGCCGGTGAGCACGATGCTGCGGGGCGACACCCCGCCGCCGCCCACGCCGGCGATCAGCGCGATGTTGGTGACCAGGCCGTCCATCGCGCCGAACACCGCCGGACGCAGCCAGCCACCCGACACGTCCGCGTGGTGCGCCTCGCGCAGGGCCGCCGGCGTGTCGGTCACGGCAGCGTCAGGATCTCGTGACCGTCCTCGGTCACCAGGATGGTGTGCTCGAACTGGGCGGTCCACCTGCGGTCCTTGGTGACCACGGTCCAGCCGTCGTCCCACATGTCGTACTGGTAGGTGCCGAGGGTGATCATCGGCTCGATGGTGAAGGTCATCCCCGGCTCCATGATGTCCGTGGGGCGGGGGCTGTCGTAGTGCGGCACGTAGAGGCCGCTGTGGAAGGACTCGCCGATGCCGTGCCCGGTGAAGTCGCGCACCACGCCGTAGCCGAAGCGCTTCGCGTACGACTCGATGACCCGGCCGACCACGTTGATCTGGCGGCCCGGGGCGACGGCGCGGATGCCGCGCATCATCGCCTCGTGGGTCCGCTCGACCAGCAGCCGGGCCTCCTCGCTGACCTCGCCCACGCAGAAGGTGGCGTCCGTGTCGCCGTGCACCCCGTCGAGGTACGCGGTGACGTCGACGTTGATGATGTCGCCGTCCTGCAGGACGGTGGAGTCCGGGATGCCGTGGCAGATCACCTCGTTGAGGCTGGTGCAGCAGGACTTGGGGAAGCCCTTGTAGCCCAACGTCGACGGGTAGGCGCCGTGGTCGCAGAGGAACTCGTGCACCACCCGGTCGATCTCGTCGGTGGTCACGCCCGGCTTGCAGTGCTCACCGGCGAGCTGGGTCGCCTGCGCGGCCAGCCGTCCGGCGACCCGCATCTTCTCGATGGTCTCCGGAGTCTGCACGTGGGAGCCGCGCCACTCCTGGGGACGCGTCTTGCCGACGTACTCCGGCCGGGCGATGTGGGCGGGCACGGGCCGCCAGGGGGAGAGTGTGCCTGGGGTCAGGGGCGCACGGACCGTCATGCCGCAAGCCTATCGCCGCGGTGGCGGGTGACCCGCGCCACCGCCCGCCCGCACCGGTTGTTGCCCTGCCAGGCCCGCTGTGCCATTGTGGCTCCGTGGATCAAGGGGGCGCACCTCCCGTCTTCTCCGCCAGCGCGGAGGTCGACGGTGACCACCTCCGCGTCGTGGTGGCCGGTGAGGTCGACATGGCCACCGCCGACACGATGATCCAGACCGTGCTGCGGGAACCGGCCGAGCGGGTGACGCTCGACCTTCGCGAGGTCACCTTCTTCGACTCGGCGGCGATCCACGCCGTGGTCCGGCTGGCCCAGCGCTTCCCCGGCGCGCTCACCGTCCTGCCGTCCCGGCAGGTCAGCCGGGTGCTCAGCATCTCCGGCCTGGGCGACCAGGCCTGGCTCCGCCCGGCCTGAGCCCGCCCGCCCTTCTCCCCGGCCGCGCCCCGCCGGACCGCGCCGCCGTGTTCGACCGCGCGCTTCGCCCCGAGCAAGCCGGGCCGGGCC
>NZ_JAMOKF010000496.1 GCF_023656545.1 Micromonospora phytophila
GTCCGGCGGCGGCGGGACACGACCGCTGCCTGGTCGGGGTGTGGCGGCTCGCCGCCGGCCGCTACCACGTGCCGGTCGCCGCCGACTCGCCGCTGGGCACGCTGGCCGGGCTGCGGCAGGACGCCAGCGTGGAGCTGACCAGCGGGCCGCAGACGGGCTTCGCCAGCGCGTACCGGGTGGACGGCACCGCGACGGACCTGTTCGACCTGGCCGTCGCCGAGGGCTCGCTCAACGGGCACACCGTGCGCCACGTGCGGCGGGGCATGCAGACCTACCGGTGGGCCGCCGAGGCCGGCCGGTACCGGCAGCGCGACGGGGTGACCGCGGGCGACGTGAGCCTGCTGCGGGTCGACGGCCAGGAACTGGACGTCACCTCCGTGATGGGGGACTCGGAGGGCTCGTACCGCTGCGCGGGCGACCGGCTGGTGATCCGGGTGGCGGCCGACGACGGGTCGTGGGGTGAGGAGACCTTCGTCCGCAGCCGCACCTGAGAACTCGAAGCCGGCGGGCGACGGCTGCCCCCGCACCGCTGCCGCCGGGGCTGGCCGACGGCACCTGCTCCGGCTGACTCAGCCGTGACCGCCGTCCGGTTCCGGCCGCCCGGGCCCCGGTCGTGGCTGTTCGTCCGCGGTCCGGGCGGCGTGCTGGGGGAGCTCGACCAGCAGCATCACCACGATCACCACGACCACCGCGGCGAGGTGGAGTCCGGCGTTGGTCACCAGCCCGACGGGGATCGTGGCGAGCACGGCGGCGGCCGTCACCAGCCTGCTCCGCAGTGCGCCGCTGTGCAGCGAACGCCGCAGCTCGGTAATCCCGGCCAGGTAGACGGCCACGCCGCCGGAGAGCGCCAGCGCCGACGGCCAGGACGGGCGGTCACCGGGATGGGCCACCGCGGCGTGGATGCCGGCGGCCGTGACCACGATGCCCAACACCAACGGGATGTGCGCGAAGAGCAGCCGCCCGGCCAGCCGGGCCCGCTGGCCGGGCTCGACGGCGGCCAGAGCGGCCTCGGCGGGGGAGGCGTCGGTGAAGTAGGTCCACCACAGGCCCGCCGGCAGCGCCAGCGCGAGCGCGATGACGGCGAAGGTGCCGGCGGTGAGGTGCGCGACGTCGACGCCCAGGCCGATGGCCACGACGGACTCGCCCAGCGCGATGATCACCAGCAGGCCGTGCCGCTCGACGAAATGCGCCGGCTGGATCCGGAAGGCGGGCAGGACACTCACCCACGAGAAGCGTGGCATCAGGTACGGGACGACCGACTGGAGGGCGAACGCGGACAACCACAGCCCGTACCGGGCGGCGCCCCCGGTGACACCGCCGGCGAGGACCAGGAGGGCGGAGGCGAGGTTGTACGCCGCCAGCCGAGCCAGGGCGGCGCCGACGCCGGCCTGGGTGAACAGCAGCAGGTGGACGCAGACAACCACCAGGTAGCCGGCGCCGAAGACGAGACCGGTGTCGGTGAAGGCCCCCGGCACCCCGACCGCGGCGAAAAGGAATCCCGTCATCCCCATGAACAGCAGCAGCTTCTGCGCGGGCAACCGCGGCGGCACGTGGTTGGCCAGCCACACGTACCCGTCGAACATCCACCACAGGATCCCGAAGAGCAGCAGGACGCGGCCGAACCCGGCCAGGGACAGGTCGGCTTCCAGGATCCGGGTGAGCTGGGTCAGGGTGAAGACGAAGACGATGTCGAAGAAGATCTCCACCGAGGTCACCCGGTCCGCCGGAGCCCGGTTCGGCTCGCGCCACCGCGGAGCTCTCATGAGCATCGAGCGTAGACCGCCGCCACCTGCCGGCGGCCTCATTCGACCCACCCGCCGGACCCGGAGCCGGGTGCGGACCACCGGCAGGGCCGGGCCGGGGGCGTCGGCCCGGACGCGGCCCCAGGAGGGTGAAGCCGCCGCGGGTGGGGTGCCTGCGGGTGCCCGGCCGGGCCCGACCGTGGCCGTACGTCAGGCCGGCGCCGGGTGGTCCGACTCGAACCGCGCCCGGGTCAGGAACGCCAGTTGGGCCCGCTTGTCGGGCATGTCGATCTCCTCGTCGAAGGTGAAGCCCTCCCGCTCCAGCCGGCGCAGCGCGAGGTGGTTGCGGACGTCCGGCTCGACGACGATGCGCTGCCGGGTGGGGTCGGTGAACAGGTACCGGGCCAGTGCGGGGCCGACGGCGGTGGTGAGGCCGCGCGGGGGACGCTTCCCGGGGGCGAGCAGCAGGTGCATCCCGACGTCGCCGGGTTGCACGGGGTACCGCTCGCCGACCGGGTCCGCCTCCGGCTGGTAGGTCTGGAACAGGCCGATCGGCGTGCCGTCGAGCAGGATCAGGTACGCGTGGTGGGTGGCGAGCCCGTCGACGAACTCGTAGATCTCGCGGACCTCGTCCACCGTGTGCGAGCCCAAACCCCAGAAGGCGGCCCGGGGCTGGGTGACCCAGCCGTGCACCAGCTCCGCGTGGGCCCGCGGGTCGAGCACGACGAGCGTCAGCTCACCGAGGTCGGGGATTTTCTCCTGGTAGGTCACGGGTGCCTCGTCTCGGGTCTGTCGGGTGAGCTGTCGCCAGTCGGTGACCACCGCGACCAGCTCGCCGCGGGCCCACAGTGGTAGCTGGTCGTCGAAGTGCGGGTCGTCGGGGCGCCCGGCGGCGCCGAAGGGGACGATCCAGCGGCTGTCCGCGCGGTCGGTCAGGTCCCACACGTAGCGGGCGACCGGGCCCCGCCAGCAGGCGTCGGACACCCCGGGGACGCTGGAGGTGGCGAGCACGCAGTCGGTGTCGCCGGACAGCGCGACGCGCGACCGCATCGACCGCACCGCCGCCTCGACCGCCGGCGCCACGCCGAGGTGGACCGGGTGCAGGGTGTGCCGCCGCCCCCACTGCTCGGGCGGGC
>NZ_JAMOKF010000497.1 GCF_023656545.1 Micromonospora phytophila
CGCGTCCGGCCGCGCCACCGTCGCCACCGACTCCAGATCCCCGGGTACGCCCACCAGGGTGCCGCCCGGGATCGGGCGCAGCGCGCCGTCGACGACGAGCGCGGCCTGCCCGACGGTCGGGTGCACGATCCGCTCGCCCAGCCCGAGCCGGCGCACCAGGGCCACCGCGGCCGAGTCGCCGCCGGCCGGGTCCCCCATCAGGAACGACTCGGCACCGAACTCCACCGGCTGGCCGGCCAGCTCACCGGTGCGCAGCTTGCCGCCGAGCGCGCCGGACTGCTCGTACACCGTAATCTCGGTGCCGGCCGGGGCGCGGTCGCGCAAGCGGACGGCGGCGGCCAGCCCGGCGATCCCGCCGCCGACCACCGCCACCCGCCACGGCTGTCGCACGACGCTCAGCCCTGGTCGGCCGGGCGCGCGGAAAATTCGTGCACGAGGGCCACCACCCGGGTCAGCACCTCGGGGTCGGTCTCCGGCAGCACGCCGTGGCCCAGGTTGAACACGTGCCCGGGCGCGGCCCGGCCCTCCGTGAGGATGCGCCGCACCTCCGCCTCCACCACCGGCCACGGGGCGAGCAGCACGCACGGGTCGAGGTTGCCCTGCACGGCCCGCTCCGGGCCGATCCGTCGGGTGGCCACGTCCAGCGGCGTACGCCAGTCGACGCCGACCACGTCGGCGCCGGCCTCGCCCATCGCACCGAGCAGCTCGGCGGTGCCCACCCCGAAGTGGATCCGGGGCACGCCCGCGTCGGCCAGCCCGGCGAGCACCGCGGCCGAGTGCGGCAGCACGAAGCGGCGGTAGTCGGCCTCCGACAGCGCGCCGGCCCAGGAGTCGAAGAGCTGCACCGCGGAGACCCCGGCGTCGATCTGGACCCGCAGGAACGCCAGGGTGATCTCGGCCAGCCGCCCGCAGAGGGCGTGCCAGAGCTCCGGCTGGCCGTACATCAGCGCCTTGGTCCTGGCGTGCGTGCGCGACGGTCCGCCCTCCACCAGGTAGCTGGCCAGGGTGAACGGCGCGCCGGCGAAGCCGATCAGCGGGGTGGCGCCCAACTCGGCGACGAGCAGCCGGACCGCCTCGTCGACGTACGAGACGTCGTCGCGGGTGATCGGCCGGATCCGCTCGACGTCGTCGAGGGTGCGCACCGGCTCGGCGACCACCGGGCCGGTGCCGGGCACGATGTCCAGGTCGACCCCGGCGGCGGCGACCGGCACCACGATGTCGCTGAACAGGATCGCGGCGTCCACCCCGTGCCGGCGCACCGGCTGGAGGGTGATCTCGGTGACCAGCTCGGGACGGCGGCAGGACTCCAGCATCGCCACGTTCGCCCGGATCTCGCGGTACTCCGGCAGCGACCGGCCGGCCTGACGCATGAACCAGACCGGGGTGTGCGGGACTCCTCGACGCCGGCAGGCCCGGACGAAGGGCGAGTCGGCCGGTCCGCCGGGGCGGGAGTCGTCGTCTCGGGCGTCGGTGCCCGTCGTGGTGGTGGTCATCGCGGCCATCGTGCCACGGGGCGCCGTCGGCGCAGCGGGCAGCGCCAGCTTTTGTGACCCGTATCAGTCTGGCTGAGGGAGGGCCTTCGGCGCGCCGTCCGGCTGGCCAGGTGAGCGGCGGCATAGGCTGCCGGCATGGCCCCCCCGATCGCGCTCCCGGAGACCTTCGCCCGCGCGGTCGCCGGGCTGCGGTCCGGGGCGCCCCGGTCGGAGATCGTGCTCGAGGAGGTCGGCGCGCCGCAGCGGCTCGCCCCGTACGCCTTCGCGCTCTCGGCCTCGGTCCTGCGCGACGGCGACGAGGTGACCACCGGGCGGCTGATCCTGCTGCACGACCCCGCCGGGCACGAGGCGTGGCAGGGCACCCTGCGGCTGGTCACCTACGTCACCGCGGAGCTGGAGGTCGACCTGGCCGCCGACCCGCTGCTGCCCGGGGTGGGGTGGACCTGGCTGACCGACGCCCTGGACGCCCAGGACGCCGGCCACCGGGCGATCGGCGGCACCGTCACCCAGACCATGTCGACCCGGTTCGGCGAGCTGGCCGGGCCGCCCACGGCGGGTGACATCGAGATCCGCGCGTCCTGGACGCCGCTGGACGACGACCTCGCCCCGCACCTGCTCGCCTGGTGCGCGCTGCTCGCCTCGACCGCCGGCCTCCCCCCGCCCGGGGTGACCGCGCTGCCGGAGCGTCGCCCCGCCGGCGCGGCCTGACCCCGACGGGTCACCTCACAGGTAGTCGTCGGCCTCGTTGCAGACCTTGTCCAGGCCCTGCATGGCCTTGTCGTACGCGGCCCTGTTGCCGTCGGCCGCCGCGCCGAGCGCGGTGGTGAGCTTGTCCAGGCAGTTGGCGATGACCTTCTTCTGCCGGGCCTGCTCGTCCCGGTCGTTGCGGGTGCCGGTGAGGTCCTGCTCGGTGTCGTCCAGCTTGTCCTGCACGGTCTGCAGGTCGACCTTCAGCTTCTCGATCTCCCGGGCGTTCGCCGCGATGGTGCCGTCCCGCTCGGAGACCTGGCTGGCCATCTTCTTCTCGGTACGGTCCAGCTCGCCGCTGGTGGTGAGGAACAGGCCGGTCATCACCCCGCCCAGGACGAAGAGCAGCCCGGCCACCACGGCCAGGACCAGCACCTGCCGTCCCTTGCCGGCGGCCGGCGCGCCGAACGGCGGGGCGGAACCGGGCGGGGCCGACATCGGCTGCCCGTACCCCGGCCCAGAGGCGGGGGGCGACGACATCGGCTGCCCGAAGGGCGACCCGGCGGCCGGCGGAACCGAGACCGGGCCGGGGTAGGGCGCGGCGCCGGTCGGGGCGTACCCGGTCGGGGCCGGCGAGATTCCGGACCCGGCCGGCGGCGCGGACTGCGGGTACCCGGCGCGGCCAGCCGGCGG
>NZ_JAMOKF010000498.1 GCF_023656545.1 Micromonospora phytophila
GCCAAGCAGCAGGCCGCCTATCTTGAGTGGCGCGCCCGCCACGGTTAGGTCTCTCGCCAAGGAGTCGCCCGGGGCACACACGGGGCACAAGACAGCGTGAAACGTCGGCAACCAGTGACCAATGATGTGAGCCGATGTCCGGGTGCGACCAGCGTGCCAAGCAGGTTGGCGCAGGCCAGGGGAAGGCCCGTCTAAGTTCCGCTTCAACGTCTGACCGGTCCCGCTCGTTGCCGAGTTCCAAGCCATCCGAGGGCTGCGTATGGTCGATGGCGGGGTCTGATCACGGTAAGGAGGTCACCGTCGCATGAAGCCCGACGATGAGGGGCAAACCTCGCTCGTTGAATCTGGTTGCCTGATCACCTGGTTTGAGGTCGTCGATCCGTTCGTAGCGCGCACCCGAGACGACGAGCCGATCCACGACGACTACAGCAACCTCTACTTCGAGGGCACCGGGCGGATGCGTGCTCATGCCGGAGAGTTGGCCCGGCGGCCAGGCTGCATCCCGGCCGAGAGTCAGGCGCTCACGGGAGGCGATTCATGGGCCAAGCCGCTACCGCCGGCAATCGTCCGATGCGAGGTCTGCCTCGCGGCGTATCCCGTTGTCCAGATCCTTGAGCCTTTTTCATCGTGACGGTGCAGGTCACGGCCAAGTGGAGACCCCAGGTGTCGACATAGGACGAGGCTCCCGGTAAGACAGCAATCGACCAAGATCAGATGCCCCAACCGGGAGCCTCGCTGTGCTGTCTTACCCTGCCGCGATTCCGTTGTCCGCCCGCAGCCTGAACCACCTCGCGGGTCTCATCCGCCGCCACCGTGAACAGCGCAGATCCCGATGGCGGCGCCTTGATCCCGGCCGGCAGGCACTGCTCGCGCTCGCCCACCTGCGCAACGGTGACACCCTGACCCGCCTGGCCTGCGGATTCGAGATCGGTTTCACGACGGCTTGGCGGTACGTCCGGGAAGCTGTCGACCTGCTTGCCGCCACCGCAGACGACCTGAACGCCGCGATGGACCGGATCCGCCGGCTGGCCTACGCGATCCTCGACGGAACTCTGATCCCGATCGACAGAGTTGCCAACCAGAAGCCCTACTACTCGGGAAAACACCGCCGTCACGGCCTGAACGTACAGGTCGTCGCCGACCCGGCAGGCCGGCTGGTCTGGGCCTCAGCTGCCCTGCCCGGCTCGGTCCATGACCTGACCGCGGCCCGCGCTTCCGGCATCATCGACGCCCTGACCAGCGCCAACGTGATGACCTTTGCCGATAAGGCATACCAAGGCGTTCGCGGCAGCATCCGCACACCGTTCAAACGCCACCGCTACCGGCCGAAACTGCCGCGCTGGCAGAAGAAGGTCAACCGCGCTCACGCCCGGATCCGGGCCATCGGTGAACGCGCCAACGCCACCCTCAAGACCTGGAAAGTTCTGACGAAACTGCGCTGTTGCCCACACCGCGCCACCGCGATCCTGCAGGCGATCCTGGTTCTGCACCACGTCGAGAGCCCGGCCTACGTAGGATAAAAGGGATCGTTGTTACACGGACGGGTCCCAGGCGATGAGCTGGTCGAAGATGCGACGGTCGCCGTCCAGCTCCAGCTTCAGAGAATCCGGCGGTATGCGGCCGTAAAAGAACAGGACCAGGTCACTGGCCGTGCCCCGGGCGGAGGCGTCGGCCGTGTCCGGGTCCGGGTCCTCGCTGGCAGCCGGCGCGCCGAGGCGGGCGGCCCATGCGCCGTCGCGGGACAGCCGAAGGCGCCAAGAGCAGCCCTCGGTGGCGTAGTAATCGACGACGGCGGGTTCGTGCGGCCAGGCGACATCCGTCGAGCAGAGGGTGAACTGGCAGTCGTCGAAACCGTCGAGGGCGACCTCGTCCGGCAGCGGCTGCGGGGCACCCACGGTGAGCTGGACATCGTAGGTGTGCACCGCGATCTCGGGAACCTGGCGCCGTGCCCATGCACCGGAGGTTTGCGGTGACTGCGAGTCACCCCACCACGTCCAACAACCGCGATCCGGGCCGGCGTCGCGCAGCGCGCTCGTCAGTTGCTCGATGGACTCGGTCCACCAGGCCAGCAGTGCCTCGCGTTCCCGAGGCGCACCCGTGCCGTCCTCCCAAGCGGGCTTCTCCGGGGGAGCGTCTGCAGGCCCTGCGGCGACGATGGCGGCTGATTTGCGGCGGCCCATGCCCACGTGTTGCACGAGATCGAACAGCGTCCGCTCGGGATGGGTCGGAACCTGCATGTCGAGGCTGGGCGCCGCGGCGACCGCAGCGCGGAAGGCGGTCGACCGTTCGTCAATCAGCCGCAGATGATCAGAGAACGTGAGAAATTTGTGCATTCCGGCTTTCTATCACTGTGCTCCGACAACTAGGTCGACGAGCCGGAAGGACGTCTAGAGGCAACGCCGTTCAGTTAGGGCGGGGCGGTGGGTGTCAAGGGTCGGTGCTGATGACGTCGATGCTGGTGGTGGCTTTGTAGGTGTGTCGGTCGATGTTGGGGCCGCGGGCTTGGTACTTGCTGTTGGAGCCTTTGATCATGCGGGATTTGACGCGGATGCGGCGGTCGGGCAGTAGGTGGTCCAGGACGTGGGTGCCGATGACGCCGACCAGGTCGATGACGGTGTCGGCGATGACGCCGGCGGCGTGCACGGCTTGGTTGCGGGCGGTGTCCAGGGCGGTGGTGAAGCTGGCTCGGTCGGGGTCGAGGCCGGGCCGGCTGTCGGTCGCGTCGACCATCGCGGTGTGGAGTAGTTGGTAGACGCTGAGCAGGGCGTAGATCTCTTGTTGGATGCCGTCGGGGGTGCGGGCGCGCAGGACGCGTCCGGCCAGGATGCTGGATTTGAGTTCGAGGTAGGCGGTCTCGATCTCCCA